>NZ_JBEAES010000002.1:0-346753 GCF_050477165.1 Brevibacillus sp. FIR094
AACCCACAACCCCCTGATTACAAGTCAGGTGCTCTACCAATTGAGCTATACCGGCACATTACGAGAAACTATGTAATTCGCACATTCTAGAAATAGAATGGCGGAGCTGACGGGACTCGAACCCGCGACCTCCGGTGTGACAGACCGGCGTGAACTCCAACTTCACCACAGCTCCATATGGTTTTTGTCTCCATCTTGCGGCGACTTCTGTAATATAGCACGATTCTATCTCCAGATGCAATAGTTTTTAAAAAAATAACGAAAGATTAATTTTTTCATAGATTTACCAACCAATATCCGATAGAATTTTAGATAGATATGCAGATTTTAGTAGATTGGTGGAGACGATGACATGAAAAAGACTTCAAGGCTACTCACCTTCCTCGCCCTCTTCACTCTGCTGCCTACTGCTGCCCATGCTTCCTCATCGGCATATGTGGTATCAGCAGGTGATACGCTGAGCAAGGTCGCTCGTGAGCATCAAGTAACGGTGGATCAACTCATTCAATGGAACCAACTGAGTGATGATAGATTGTCAATTGGACAAACTCTGTCAATTCATGGTGCAAACACTTCTGGCTCCATTGCGACCGACATTCCTTCCGATGTAGCTGTCAATCAGAATGATAACGCTACCACTGAGTCTAAAGAACTAACCGCTGGTGAAAAAGCCCGTGTCACTGGTGACGTGCTGAATGTGCGTAAAAAGCCTTCGACTGATGCAAAAGTGTTAGGCAAGCTACAATTCGGTTCCATTGTAGAAGTCGTAGAAACGGGTAGTGAATGGACGAAAATCGAATTCGAAGATCGTGAAGCATACGTTGCTACAGAGTTCCTTAGTCCAAACCTCACTTCTACCGTTTCGCTGCCTGCCGAGGTAAATGCAGAAGATCTGGGTCGAATGAAGGAAATTTTTGAGCCATTACTCAATACACCATACGTCTTAGGCGGAACTACTCCGAATGGCTTTGATTGTAGTGGCTTTACTTCATACGTTTTTGAGCAGCTTGGGGTTACACTTCCGCGCACTTCTGAAGATCAATTCCGTGGCGGTCAAGAAGTATCACTGGATCAAGCACAGCCTGGTGACCTCTTGTTCTACGATTCGCTTGGAAAGGGACGCGTGTCCCACGTAGCGATCTATTTGGGTAATGGAGCAATTGTGCATGCGAATGGCGAAGATGTTCGCTATGGCAAAGTCGAATACATGCATAAACTCTACCCGTTTTACGGAGTGAAGCGTTACGCTAACTTCCAGTAAGCTTTCCTACACGTAAAAGCAAACAAACAGCCCTATCTGCCTTTGCAGCAGTTTGAGGGCTGTTTGTCTTTCTGCGCTTAATGTATTTCGGTATTATGGCCCTGCTGATGTTGTTGTTGCTGTCCTCCGATTTCGACTTTGCCCAATGCTTGCTTCATTTTGTCGAGCTGAAGTTGATAATCACGAACGACTACGGTAAGAACACTGACAGACTCCTTGAAATCCGGCTCGCTGCTTACTCTGTCGATGGCTCTATGTAAATGCAGCATCTTGTTCTCCGTTTCCCGCAATAGGTCGAGTAACTGCAATCCATTTACCACGTAATCACCTCATCTGTTTTTTCTTACTTTCTCCTTCCCCTCTGTTCCCTATGCGCACAAAAACGCTTTGCATGATGAATAAAAAACGCCCGCTAATGACATAGCGGACGTTCTTCCTATTTAGTTCAGGCGTGCAGACGCGAGCTCAACAAATTTGTCGATATCTTTTGCAACCAAAGAGAGTGAATTCCGCCAGAAATCGACGGAGCGTACATCAACATCCATGATAGCTGCTACATCTGCAACGCTCATTTTGCCCGTTACAGATAAGAGCTTGTCGTACTGCTCAACAAAAGCTTCCCCGCGCTTGAGATACTCTGCGTACAAGCCTTTCGCGAACAGAAGCCCAAAAGCATACGGGAAGTTGTAGAAATTGTAATCCGCGCTATAATAGTGCGGTTTACATACCCACATGTACGGGTGTAGAGCTGCCGGATCCAAACCATCTCCGTAAGCGTCCTTTTGTGCTTGCAGCATCAGTTCGTTCAGAGTGGAAACAGACAAAGCACCTTCTGTTCTGCGCTCAAATACAGCAGTCTCGAACAAGTAGCGACTATAAATATCGACGATCACCTGACTCGCTCCGCTGATATCATTTTCCAAAATCGCAAATGCTTCTTCAGATGTCGCCTGTTCAAGCGCTGCATTGGCAATGATGGTTTCGCACAAAATGGACGCGGTTTCGGCGATTGGCATTGGGTATTCGCTATTCAAGAATGCTTCGTTTACAAGACATTCTCCGTGATAGCCATGTCCCAATTCATGTGCCATTGTGCTCACATCGCTGTAGCTGCCGGTGTAGTTGGACATAATTCTGCTCTCCCCTACAATGTGCAGGTTGTAGCAGAATGCCCCTCCACGCTTGCCTTCACGAATCTCAGCATCAATCCACTGATCGTCATAAGCTCGTGCTGCATAGTTGGCGAGTTTTTCGCTAAAGCTACCAAAGTGCTTCACAATGAAGTCGCGAGATTCCTCATACGAGAACCGCATGTCTGCCTCGCCCACTGGCGCAAACAGATCATAGAACGGCAACTGAGCGCTCTCATGACCAAGTAGCTTCGCCTTTGTACGGAAGTATTGGTGGAAGGATGGCAGGCTCTCACGCATCGCCTGAAGCATCGCTTCGAGCGTCTCGCGGTCCATACGGGAGTCTTGCAACGTCTTATCCAGCGGCGATTCATAGCCTCTTAGCTTCGCAACCGTAATAACCTCGCCTTTAATTCCATTCAAGCTGGCAGCAGCAGCTCCATCGATTTTTTTGTAAGCGGCAAGTTCCGCCTCGTATGCTGTTTTGCGAAGCTGCGGATCTTTTTCGTTCGCCATGTTCCGCACCACTGGCAATGGAAGCTGTTTGTGCTCCCCATCGACTGTAATGTCTACCAGTAAAGTGGAAGTCAACATTTCATGGAGCTTTGTCCATGCATTTGACCCTGTATTTTTCATTTTTGCCAGAACGATTTCTTCTTTTTCGCTCAGCATGTATTTGCTCTTATCTGACATTTCTGTCAACATAAAGCGATGTGTCTCTAACAGCTCTGATTGGCTAATCATTTCATCCAGGTTGCTCAACGATCCTAGCCATTTTTGGAATTGTACGCCTGGTTCAACCAATTCTACTGCCTGATTCTGTACTTTTTCAATCGCGAGCAGTGCTACTTCATTCTTGGCATCCACGCTGGCAGTCAGCTCTCCGTGCGCGTACAAGCGGAATTGCGTTTGCAGGACGGAAGTCATCATCGTTATGTATGTCTCCATCTTTGCTACTGCATCTTCTGAAGATTGCAAGTTTTGCGTTGCCCAGCTTTTGATCTCTTCTGTTTCACGTACGAACTTCTCCCAATCTTGTTTCCATTCTGGTGCATCAAACGAGGAATACAAGACGTCCAAATTCCAGCGCATATTCATAGGCACACGCCTCCTTTTCGCTTATGTAACAAGCCTATTGTAAAAAATTTTAGATGGATTCTGCAAGTTTTTACTAAGAAAACTTCTTTTGCGAGAATAAAAAGACTCTGCCGCGAGCGTAAGCAGAGTTCTTTTGTAGTGATCAAGCTCGTACTGGCTGCGTCAAAAACGTTAACGCAGACAAGGCAAAAAGCTGGGTGGATTCCACCAATTGGTCAATAGCTATGTACTCATCTGCGTGATGAGGAATGTGGCGATCGCCTGCGCCTGTCGTCAAAATCGGAATGCCAGCCTTGTGGAGAAAGGTTCCGTCTGTCGCACCTGGGACGCCATTATATACGGGCTCTTTTTTGGTGATTTCCCGATACGCGTTCGCGACGGAAGTCACAACTTCTTCATTCATGCCAGTCAACGTCCAAGGGCGTTCTTCGATTACTTCCAGAGTAGCCTTGAACTTGTCATCCTCTTTGCCTAGTTCTTCTAATATGGCACTGATCTCTTTATACAGCTCTTGGTGGTCCTGCCCGGGAACCGTGCGAATATCAAGTGTTGTCATGCATTGATCGGGTACGACGTTGATTTGGGCGTCTCCTCTGACCGGTGCCTGCAAAATCGTCGGAGTGATACTCGGCCACCCTAACATCGGATGCTCTCCCAGACGAGCCATTTCCTTACGTTCCAGCTCCTCTAACGCCACGATGGCGCGTGCCATCCTTGTGTTCGGATTGATTCCCGTCAGTGGCATAGCTCCATGCGCCATTTTGCCAAACGTACGAAGAATGGCTCGCATGGCTCCTTTTTGCGTGATGCAGAGCTGATTTTCTTCCGGTTCGCAGATAATCGCTGCATCGACGTTGTTGGCCCAACCGCGACGAATGAAATCTTTGATCCCGATCATCATGCTCTCCTCATCGCAAGGGATGCACAGAAGGATTTTGCCTGTAAAAGACTGTTTGGATCGTTGGATAGCTTTGACGGCACATATCGCGGCAGCCAGATTTCCTTTTGTGTCACAGGAGCCACGCCCGTAGATACGCCCACCAGAAATTGTCCCGCCAAAAGGGTCGTAGCTCCAAGCATCCCGATCCCCTTCTGTTACGACATCTGTATGGGCTTCGAACAAAAGCGTTTTGCCAGGCTTGCCAGAATCGTAAAAAGCGATGACATTCGGTCTGCCTGGAACAACCTCTTCATAGAAGACCTGCAAACCCATATTACGAAGATAATCGGCGACAAATAGCGCTACCCGCTCTTCGTTCGCTCCTGCCTGATCGGGACGAAACACACTTGGAATTCTAACTAGCTCCTGCGTTAGGCGTACAACTTCCTGCTCGTCAACAAAGGATATCACCTGATTCATCCGCCAATCCTCTCCTCTGCATCCAAATATGTTACACCTATTCCTGGAAGTAACTGTGATAAGCTGGCAGTCCCCCTGCTTCCTCTGCGTGCTTAACCGCTTGGATGACGGCTTCTGCCAGCACATCTGCGGACAACGCGCCCACCAAGTCTACACTCACCTCTACTTCGCCTGTTGCTATAGCAAAGATCGTATCGCCATCGTACATGGTGTGAATCGGACGGATTGTACGGGCAAGCCCGTCATGAGCCATTTGCGCTACTTTGTTTGCTTCTGTTTTAGACAAGTGGGCATTGCTCGCGACTACGGCAATCGTCGTGTTCGTACCTGGAGGGATCGGAGCAAAAGCTTGCCGGCGCAGTATCTCCATGCTATCCCGAATGGTTCCCTTTTCATCTCTCGGCCCGGCTATGATCGTCCCTGCCTGCGGATCTACGACATGACCGACCGCATTTACCGCGACGATTGCGCCTATGACGAGTCCATTGGGTAGAGTCACGGAAGCTGTGCCTAACCCGCTCTTCATCGCATTCCCAAATCCATTCAGCTTGCCTACTGACGCACCTGTACCCGCACCGACGTTTCCTTGTACTCCTGATACTCCTGACTCACGGCTTGCTGCCTGTGCTGCCTCATAGCCCATTTGACGATCCGGACGAACCCGATAATCTCCTACAGCCAGGTCGAACAAGACTGCTGCTGGAACGATAGGAACGACGCCATAACCAACATCCAGTCCGATGCCTTGTTCCTCCAAATACTGCATGACACCTGTAGCAGCATCCAAACCGTATGCACTGCCACCCGAAAGGCAAATCGCATGGACGACACTCACCAGATTGACAGGGTCCAGGAGGTCCGTCTCGCGGGTGCCCGGGGCAGAACCCCGGACATCCACGCCGCAAACAGACGGCTTTTCCAGCATAATCACACTGCATCCCGTTAATGTTTCTTCGTTCTGTGCATGCCCGACGAGAATGCCGGGTACGTCAACAATCGTTCCGGTCATTATAAGTCTCCTGAAATTTTTGATTTTTGCCTGCCCGCTGAGCCCAATTTCTTCCAAGCTGCAACGACAGCCAGCGTAACAATGACAGAAACAATTGCTTCTGGCAAGCCGTTCGTAATAGCAACTGCGGTCGCTACACCGAGCGTCATGTATCCTCGAATTACGGCCATGCCCAGTACAAGGATCGTGTTTGTCATCGCGCCAATAAAGCCAGCGGCACCAATCGCCAAGTACTGATTGACGTTTTTCAAACCGACATAGGTCAAATAAGCAGTCACACCGATGAACAAACGTGGCAGGATGGCTATAAGAGGGTCTTTAAAAAGCGGAACGGTGGCATTTAAGAAAGAAGAGACTCCAAATATAAGGCCAATGATCATACCAACGCCCCAGCCCTCCATTATGCCCCCGATAACAGCCGGGATGTGCATAATAGTGGCATTACCCGCTGCTGTCGGAACCGGAATGTAGCCCAGACGTGTCACCCCGAGCAAAATCGCTATCGCGCCTAAAACGCCTGCAATGACAATCTTGCGAACGGTCAAGCCTTTTTCCATGCATACTCCTCCTTTTACGAGTTTTATGTGGAATGCCCTATTCGGGCGAATTCCCGCTAGTCTCCCTTACCAAGGTATGGCGAGCATGACGGCTGAAATGACAATACTTACGATCAGCGCGACGTAATCTTTGCCTACTGCCTTGTATTGGGTGTATCTGGTCCGTGCAGCACCTGGTGTGTAGCATCTGGCTTCCATTGCCAAAATCAAATCTTCTGCTCTGGAGAGCGCCACATTAAACAGCGGGATGATGATGGGAAACATGTCTTTTGTTCTCTGGATGATCCGCCACCATTCTCCTGTACCGAAATCTGCACCTCGGGATGCTTGTGCTTTCATCATTTTTTCCATTTCCATTGCGAAGGTAGGTACAAAGCGCACAGCAATCGTGATGATCAATGCAAAGGCATGAACCGGAAACTTTGCTTTTTCCAACGGCCCCAGCAGTCGCTCCATTCCGTGCGTGAGTTCCGTCGTAGAAGTGCTGAGCGTGAGGACACTCGATAAGAAGATTACTTCTACGAAGCGCATAGCAGACACGATGACGAGGCGTACACTCTCACTCGTGATCGTGATGAAGCCGTATTTCAAATAAACCGTTCCGCCATTGACAACCTCCCCGTAAAAAAGCAACTGCATGATCGCCAAAATAATGATAAAGGGGATAGCGGGCTTGATCCCGGATATGCCGTAATGCAGGGGGATTTTCGAGATTTGAAACATCCAGATACAAATGGCTAAAGCAAACAGGTTACCCACGTATGTATCGCAGATGGCAATCGCTAAGATCAGGATGACGAAAGCACCAAGCTTGAAACGAGGATCAAGACGATGAACGACCGAAGCAGTGGGTAAATATTGACCGATGGTAATATTGCGCGTCAATTCAAATTCTGCTGACATGTGGACCCCCTCCTTAGCGGTTCATCAGTTTCAAAATTTCCATCGCTGTCTCTTCGGGTAAAAAAGCGCTAGGGTCGATGCTGTAGCCCTGCTCACGGAGTCTGTATAAAATATCAACCGATTCCGGTGTGCCGATGTGATGCTGCTGCAGCAATTCCTGATTGCCAAAAATTTGTCGTGGTGTCCCTTCACAGACTGATTTGCCGTTTGCCATGACGTAGACACGATTAGCAAGCTTGGCGACCTCTTCCATATTGTGTGAGACGAAAATAACCGTTAGCTTTTCTTCACGATTGAGACGGCGGATGCGTTCCAATAGCTCAAGACGAGAGCGTGGGTCCAGCCCTGCTGTTGGCTCGTCAAGCACGAGAACCTTGGGTTGCAAGGAAAGGACGCCAGCCAATGCCACTTTGCGCTTCTGTCCGCCACTTAAGGCAAAAGTCGGACGGTCTTTCATCTCCTGAAACGAGAGACCAACTAAGTCCATCGCCCACTGTACACGTCGCCTCACTTCCTCTAGTGGCAGCCCCATCCGAAAAGGACCGTAGGCTACGTCATCACCGACCAGTTTTTCGAACAATTGATCCTCCGGGTTTTGAAAAACCAGTCCTACTTGTCTACGCAACGTACGAATATCGATCTTGGGTGAAGATACGTCCATTCCATTGATGATGACCGTACCGGATTGCGGGCGAATCAGTCCGTTAAAATGCTGGATCAACGTCGATTTTCCCGATCCAGTATGACCGATAATTGCCAAGCACTCACCCTCCGCCACCTGGATGCTTACCTGGTCGAGAGCCCGATGTTCGAGAGGCGTTCCCTGCATATAGACATGAGATAAATTTTCCACGTTTACGATCGGTTGCGTCATGAACCACTCGCCTCCGCTTGTCTGACGTATAGACGATTAACCTCCGCGACAACCTCCTCATTGTGGATGAGATCAGGTGTAAATTCGCTATATTCGGAGTGAACGAGATGAGCAATGCGGCTCGCGTCTGGTACATCCAGATGAAGCTCGCGAAGTCTTTCCTGATGGGAAAATACTTCACGCGGAGTACCCTCCAATACGATCTTGCCGCCCTCCATTACGATGACGCGATCTGCTTCTGCTACCTCTGACATGTGATGGGTCACTGTGACGATCGTTATTCCTTCGCGATGCAGCTTGCGAACGACTGCTAGTATATCCTGTCTACCGTAGCTGTCCAGCATACTCGTCGCTTCGTCCATAACGAGGCATTGTGGCTTCATCGCCAAGATCCCCGCAATGGCGATCCGCTGCTTTTGTCCGCCAGACAAATGATGAGGCGGTCTATGGCGAAATGCAGTCATCCCTACTGCCTCTAAGGCAAAATCAACTCGTGTTTTCATTTCTTCTGCAGATGTCCCGATATTCTCCAATCCGAAGGCCACATCATCCTCTACAATCGTCGCGACAATCTGATTGTCCGGATGCTGAAAAACCATCCCGACACGGCTCCTCACTTCATGAATTCGCTGTTTTTCACGCGTGTTGATTCCGTTAACGATGACATCGCCTTCCATTGGAGTCAAAATTCCATTGAGATGCTTAGACAACGTTGACTTACCGGACCCATTATGACCGATGATGACGACATACTCTCCTGGAAACACTTCTAGGGAGACATTTTGCAGAACAGGAATTTGTTGATCTTGGTTAACCTGATAGGCAAACGAGACATTTTCTACACGAATAATCGGTTGTGGTGTCATGCTCTCCCCTCGCCTCTTCGTAAAAGTCGTATGTGTTGTGTCCTCCATAAATAAGCAACTACCATGCCAAATGAATATGTTTTTAATTTTCTGTAAATTAAACAATTAATGGAGCCACTCTGTTGCAAACATGCATCGCTGATGTTGCAATTGCATCAATTTCTAGAATCTTTCGTAGCGCTTCATTTTTCTCCACAGCGTAGACCGATCCATTCCCAAAATTTTCGCCGCCTCTCCCTTGTTTCCCTTCGTCTCCGCCAAAACCTTTCGGATGACTTCTGCTTCTCTCTCTTCTTGATCTCGGTAAGATTGTCGTTGATACAGCTTCTTGGCAAAAAAAGCCGTGTCCTCCTTGCCAAGCGCGTCATTCTTACAAAGCAAGATCATTCTTTCCACCACGTTGCGCAGCTCCCGTACGTTACCTGGCCAGTCGTATTGTTTGAGAACGCGGAAAACGGCCTCTTCTACTTTCAGATGCCTTTTATTTTCCCGTTCCTTGATTTCTCCAATGATCGATGCCACTAATAGCGGAATATCTTCAATTCGCTCTCGCAAAGCAGGCAAATCAAGCGTCAACACATTCAATCGGAAGTAGAGGTCTGAGCGAAACTGCTTTTCCTCTACCAGTCGTTCCAAATCCCGATTCGTTGCCGCGATAATTCTCACATCGACAGGGACGATGCGTTCCCCGCTGATTCTGCGCACTTTTTTCTCCTGCAAGATACGCAAGAGCAACGCTTGGATCGGGATCGACATCTCTCCAATTTCGTCGAGAAACAGCGTGCCACCGTGAGCCAATTCAAACAGGCCGGGCTTTCCGCCTTTTCTTGCGCCAGTAAAAGCGCCCTCCTCGTATCCGAACAACTCACTCTCCAATAAATTGCCGGGGAGCGCCGCACAGTTAACCGGAATGAAGGGCCCGGTTGCACGCTGGCTGCTCAAATGAATTCCTTGGGCAAACAACTCCTTGCCAGTTCCAGTCTCCCCCTGAATGAGAACAGTCGCATCTGTCCTTGCAAATGTTTCCGCCCATACCTTCGCTTCGCGGATCGCAGATGATTCTCCCACGATATCCTCCAGGCGGAATTTAGCTTCTAAGCCACTCTCCATGCTCTGCTTGCGAATGCGCATCTCCATTTTTTGAATGTCGGTGATCTCTTTAAAAGTGGACACCGCTCCCACAATTTCACCCTTTACGACAATCGGCAAACGGTTGATGATAATTTGCCGATTCAGGATCGTCGCGATATCCCCTATCTCTTTTTTTCCCGTTGCCAAAATTCTCAACATATCTGAATTGGGAATATAACGGGTAATTTTTTGTCCCACAATATTGCCTGGCAGACCGAGTATTTCCATCGCGTTTTTATTGACCCCGATAATAATGGATTCCCGATCGACCGCGATGATGCCGTCATGAGAAGCGTCCAGAATCGCCTGCATGTGGATGTCATGGATCATTTGCTTGGCTCTCCTTCCTCGGCATTCTCAAGCATGACTGCTACTTCTGGTGCTGGCCTTCTTGCCCGACGCTTTTTTCGTTTCTTTTTCCGTAAAATGAAAATGGACAAGAGCATCAGCGCGAGGATGGCGAGCTGGATTGGTTGTGCCAGCTTGGCAGAAGTCCAGCCACTCATGCCCAGCAAGTGAAAGATGACGGCTATGTAAAGGAAGATCGATGCTAGATTTTGAGCATTCACCTGTTTCACCTCTGTCTTTTCTCGTTAGTGAAAGAATGCGGCAATCACTTTATCGTTGATCCCACTCTTGGAGTAATAATGAACCGGCTTTCCTTGTTCTTTTGCATATGCAATTTCCTTGCTTGTACTGCTTCCGATATAGCCCTCTACATCGATGACAAAAATCTCGTCGGACAAATCTATTTTTCGAAAATGAATGACAGTGAGTAGATCTGCTTGCTCCTGTGATATCTCAAAGCCCTCGCTCTGTTCGAAAAAGGCAACACTCATCACGATGTTTCCTTGGAGCGTCAAATACGTATTCGCCTGTTCAAATTCTTTTTTGAATTTTGTAGACCCGCATAGGGTGATGATTTTCATTTTTTTGAATCCCTCTTCATCTGGCTTATCTTTTTCGTAATAATCTGACTAGGCTACTACGAAAAACTCCCATGGAGCCGTGAACATAGCTCCACAGGAGAGTTGGTTCTTGTTGTCTTGCGATTAGATAGGAAGCAGTTCCACCGTTTCTTTGCTCTCCAAGCCTTTCACCATGTCGAGCCATGCTTGTGGCTTTTGTGGAAGCACGGCGTAATAACGCTTCAAGAACGTAACGATCAGATCCGCTTCGAGGATTGTTTGCTCTTCGTTGGTCGGCATGAAGCCCAGATCGAGTCCGGATACCGCTTCGCCGTCATTTTGCCAGGACGGATGTACATAGGTAAAGTTCGTACGTTTGTATCCCAGATGTGAGAGCACTTCACGGCGTACAAATGGGTCCATTGGCTTGATGCCGCCAAAGCTGTGTTCTTCTACACGGTACGGGTCGTAGATTTCTGCAAACATCCCGTACAGCTCCTTGCCGTTTTCAGCAGCCAGAGCGAGCAGGTCCTTTTGCCGCTGTCTAGCGAGGAAGCGTCCCACTCCGAGGCCTTCTCGACCAATGATCGTGAAGTCTGTCATGGCTACGTTCATGTCTGTGTAATAACGGTATTCGGTAGCGCCCACAACTTCTCCTTCGTGTACAGCTACAAATACACGAATGCCCGGATCTTCCAGCGGTTCTTTCCACAGATCGTACTCCAATACTTCCTCAGGCGGGAAAACCTCTTGCATCAAACGGTGCATTTTCGCGAAAAGCGGGTTATCAATATGTTGAATGCGTACGAATTCCATCAGTCAAATCCCCTCTCGATCGATTATGTCTGAAAAACGCCCTACAGATGCTGCTGAAATGGATTTTTCCATTCCATGAGTGTCGCGTAGTTGCGAGATTCCTCATCTTCCAAATAATTCGCCACGACCTGAACAGGCGTGCGACCGCAGCGCATGAGAAATGTAATCACCGGGTCTCTTACTTCCCCTGTCAGGACACGGTCCAAATACTGCTCAGGTGTCCATTGGTCAGCATAGCGTCCATATCCTGGCATGCGACCTCCGCCGAGCAATCTGCGCAGTCCTTTTTGTACCACCAGCTCATACATCGCCTGCATCATCTGTTGACCCAACCCCAGCTTGCGGAAGCTCGGACGAATGCAAATATCTACGATGTACAGCGTGTCCCCCTGCGGATCGTGATTACGGATATAACCGCTATCCGTGACATCCTCCCACTTATGTTCGGGATGTGCCGGATCAAACTTCACGAGCAACCCTGTCATCGAGCCTGCCAAAACGCCGTCCACTTCGACACAAATGGCACCTTCTGGGAACAGCGTAATATGGTTCGTCAGCTGCTCCTGGTTCCACCATAGCTCAGACGGGAACGGCGGCGGAAAGCTCTCCGCCTGTATTTGGATCAATTCGAAGAAGTCTGATCGATTGTAGTTGCGTATGATGGCTTTACGTGGCTTGTTCCCTTCAAATACATACAGCTCTTTTCTGTACATATTCATCCTCCTGCTGTCCTGATCACGATGGAATGCTTTACTTCCAGTCTGTATACAAATCGGTGCGGCGGTCGCGCCACGTTGTGACGGAGCCTTTTTCCCGCACATCGTATAGCAATTGGATATCCAGGTCAGCGGTTACCATCATGTCGTGGTTGATTTCCCCTTCAGCAAGAATGCCTCGCGGAGGGAACGGAACATCGTTTGGCGTCAAGATCGCCGCTTGTCCAAAGTTCGCTCGCATGAAATCAACTGTTGGCAGCGAGCCTACGGTTCCAGTCAGCACGACATACACCTGGTTTTCAATCGTCCGAGCATGACTGGTATAACGTACGCGGTGGAAAGCGTGGCGATCATCCGTGCAGGATGGGCAGAAAATGACGTCTGCGCCCCGTGCTTTGGCGATACGCACCCACTCAGGGAACTCGATGTCGTAGCAAATAATCATCGCGACCTTCCCTTTGTCGGTCTCAAAGATTTGCAACGAGTCGCCAGCCCCCATGTTCCAGCCTTTTACTTCCCATGGCGTGATATGGATTTTTTTCTGCTGACCTACACGTCCATCCGGGTAAAACAGAAAAGCCGTATTATAAAGCTTGCCGTTTTCCTCGATGATGTGCGTTCCACCAATCAGATACATCTCGTATTTGGCAGCGAGGGAACGAAACAGCTCGACGTATCGGTCCGTAAATGATGGCAATGCCGTAATCGGCAGTGCATTGCCCTGTTCGTCTCCGATCGACATGAGTTGAGTCGTAAACAGCTCCGGGAAAAGGAGGAATTCTGTGTCGTACTCTTGCGCGTTTTTCACGTAGTGCTCAACTTGATTGGCGAAATCTTCAAAGCTATGTATGGTATGCAGATGATACTGCACAGCGGAAACACGCATTTTCATGCCATTCTTCCTTCCTAAAACGTGATAAGAATCTCTAAGAATAAAATATATCAAAAACAGTCTGTAAAGTCTCGTCATTGGCTGTATGAAAAAAGTCGCCTATCCACTTAGACGGGCGACTCTCTCTATTATTGGTTGGTGCTCATCCGCAATACGGTTTTGTAGAGTAGCTCTGTTCCCAGTGCCACGTCTTCATAGACTGCATATTCTTGCGGATTATGACTGATACCGTCCTTGCATCGGACAAAAATCATCCCGTAATCACAAACGTAGGAGAGTGCCAAAGCGTCATGGAAAGGACCACTCATCAGCTCGCGCACAGAGGCACCGAGCTTGCTGCTCTCCTCATGCATGATTGCCTTAATCCAGTCGGCACAGTAACGCGGGTCACTATTCGTATCTTCCGTAATGGTATATTGTAATCCACCTTCTACAGCGGCTAGCTCAATTGCCTCGCGCAACGCTTGTTCGCGCTCATCGCGACGCTTCAAATCGATATCCCGCAAATCAATCGAAAAACGCACCCGCTCTGCAATGATGTTGCGCGAATCCGGGAAAACCTCCAAGTGACCGACTGTACCGACTGTTGGCGCTTGTGGATCAAGCTTTGCCAGCTCGTTCACTGCCAAAATTACTTTTGCCGCTCCGACGAGTGCATCCTTTCTCATCAGCATCGGTACAGAACCAGCGTGCCCAGCAAAGCCAGTCAGCTCGACCGTCCACCACAATGGCCCTGATATCGCAGACACGATTCCAATCGCTTCTTTCGCATCATCGAGAATTGGCCCCTGCTCAATATGCAGCTCCAGATAAGCACCGATGCTGCCCTTTGGATAAATAGACGCTTCCAGACGTTCAGGGTCGCATCCAAAATCAATCAGAGCTTGCCTGCGTGTGATCCCGTTTTTATCCGTCCGCTCCAAGTCCGTCTGGTCCAGCATACCGAGAATGCCTTTCGAACCAAACAGTCCTTTTTGAAACCGGCATCCTTCTTCGTCACAAAACGCAACGACTTCAATAGGCTGTGCAGGCATGAGCCCTTGTTCATTCAACGTTTGTACGACTTCTAGTCCTCCCAATACCCCGATCACACCATCGTACTGACCGCCGTACGGCTGCGAATCGATATGTGAGCCAATCATCAAGATCGGAGCTTGATCATCCTTCCCCATCATCCGACCAATCAAATTGCCGAAGTCATCAATCCGCGTCTGAAGACCGGCTTCTTCCATCCAGCTACGCACCAGCTCTACGCCTGCCCGGTCTTCAGCAGTCAAAGCGAGTCGGCATACACCCGTTTCTCCTATTTTCCCGATTTGCGCCAATTGCTCGATTCGTTTTTGCAGTCGTTCTTCATTGATCGCAAGCTTTTTCGCTTTTGCGTTCATCTTGTAGAACCTCCTCATCTTGGCGTTGATAGACGAACTCCCCATCGATCATCGTTTTGTCAACGCGCAGATCTTTGATACGATCTGCCCGCGTTGCCAAAATATCGCCGTCCAGCACCACGAGATCAGCGAGCTTCCCGACTTCAATACTCCCTTTGATCCCCTCCTCAAAACTGGCGTACGCTCCGTTCCAAGTAAACATGCGAATCGCCTCCATGATGCTGACCCTTTGATTGATCCCCACATCCTGACCTGTTTTACTCACCCGACTAACGGCAGCATGAATCCCAATCAGCGGGTTGAAATCAGTCACGGGACTATCTGACGCTCCTGCCGCAATGATCCCCGCGTCGAGCTGATCCCTCGCCGGAAACATATGTCCGACACGCTCTCCGATGTTGGTCACATACGAATCGCCGTAATCGTAGATAAAAGCAGGATTTGGAATGGGTACGACACCTAGCCGAGCCATTCTCGCCAGTAGATCAGGCGCAGATACACCAGCATGTTCAATTCGATGTCGGTGATTCTCACGCGGATGTGCTTCTATTGCCGTTTCAAAGCATGTCAGCAGCATGTCAATCGCTCGATCTCCCTGGGCATGAGCGGTAATTTGAAAACCTCGTGCATGTGCCTCTCCCAAAATGGTATTCAACTCGTCCTGTTCATAGTAGAGAATTCCGTAATCATCTGGTCGGCTGGTGAACGGTTCACGCATGGCCATCGTGGGCGCAATGCTTGCCCCATCGGTAAAAACTTTCGCAGGTCCGATACGGAAGCGAGCATTCCCCGTACCCGTTACCATCCCGGCTTCGATCATCTTTCGGACAAAATCATCAGATTGATTCAGCGCACAAACCATCGCGTAGATGCGAACTTTCACGTCACCTTTCTGTACCGCTTTTTGCATCGCTCGATAGTTTTCTGGACCGTATCCTCCCGCATCGTGGACACTCGTAATGCCCGCAGCAACAAAGTCCTTCGAAGCCAATCGCAGACCTTCGATATACTCTGCTTCTGTAAAAGCAGCTTTATCAAACAGGTTCATATGTGCCGTTTCGATGAGGAACCCCGTTAGCTCACCATCTGCATCACGATCAATACGTCCACCTTGGGGGTCGGCTGTGTTTCTATCGTAACCCGCTATCGCAAGCGCTCTGCTGTTTACGACAGAGTGATGAGCGCACGTCCTCATGACAAAAACAGGATGCGCTGTCGTCACTTCATCCAGTTCGGCGATTGTCGGATAGCGTTGTTCGATCATGAGATTTTCATCGAAACCACATGCCCTCACCCATTCCCCTGCTGGTGTTTTTGCCGCTTGTTCTTTCAGTGCGGTGAGCAGATCATCAATCGACCTGATCCCTCTCGCTTTGCAATCGACTCCCAGCTTGTTCGTACCGTAAATCGTAATATGCAGATGGGCATCGATGAAGCCGGGCAATAGACTCTTCCCTTGCAAATCAATGACGTTTGTATGTGATTGAATCAACTGTTTCACATCTTCACTAGACCCGACAGCAACAATGCGATTCCCTCTGACTGCCACTGCCTCTGCCACCCGATTCTCATGATCTACCGTGATCACCTGTCCATTGAGAAAAACCGTATCTGCCATCTAACTGCCTCCTTTAGGAAACGAGTATTAAAGAGTTGGTGTCCCTTCTGTGTTTGCCGCATGACGATTGAGTGCAAAAAGATTCTTCGTCACAAACGTCACAGTAAACATCACGACGAGATTGACTAGCAATGCCACGACACCAATGTTCAAGTCTTTGACAACAGCTGGCCAATTCGGGAACATGGTCGCAATCGTCACTTGGCAAATCGTCACATACGCAACAGTTGACACCCCACATAAAATCCCGGCAAACGCACCATATTTATTCACCCAGGGCTTGTCAGGAAGACTAAAAAGCAATGCCGGGAATAACTGTGTGACCAAGCTGTAGCCCATTAATAACAGCGTAACGAGCGTATCTCCCCCACTCATTGCAAAATACAGCGAGACCAACGAGATGACAGGCACTAACCATTTGGCAATCCGGGCGATTTGTGCGTCAGATGTGTGCGGAGCCATGACTTTGTACACATTTTTCGCCAAGAGCGTCGCCCCTGTCATCAATAGCATCGAGCCTGGTACGAGCGCAGTGAGCAAGCCTGCTGCTCCAATGATCCCGACTACCCACGGATCGAATGTTTGCAACGACAAACGGAGCAAGGACAAATCGCCGTCCGCCCCTTTTAACCCGGGTACTTGCAGAATCGCCGTAAAGCCGACAAAGAACACAAACAGTAGCATCAAGGTATAGAGCGGAAGCATGATCGTATTTTTGCGGAACACATTTGCATTTTTCGCTGAAAACACAGAGCCGAACGTATGCGGCCACATGTAAAATCCGAACACCGTGACCAGCACCGTTGAAATGTACCAGGAAATGCTTAATCCCTCTTCAGGGAACGTCAAGAAACCAGGATTGGAGGCTTGTACTGCTTCAAACATCGGCTGGATGCCCCCGTAATAATGAAACGGAAGGTAAATCCCGAGGAAAACGACGACAAAGAAAATCATGATGTCCTTGATCGCAGCCGTCCAAGCCGAACCGTGAATCCCTGAGATCATGACGTAAATGGTCACAGCAATGACTCCGATCCATATCGCAGCAGCAGGCGAAATCGAGCCATAGGATGCTTCCGATACGATGATCCCCAAGCCTTTGAATTGGAGGACGAGATACGGAATAATCGCAATGACTCCGACCGCTGCGACCAAAATGCCGAGTATCGGACTCTTGTATTTGCTTACAAAAAAATCGGATTGGGAGACGAGCTTGTGCTCTTTGGCATAACGCCAAATGGGCGGCAAGAGCCAGTAGGAAATGACATAGGCGAGGGAGATGTAAGAGAGAACGTAATAAGAAGGTGCCCCTTTGGAGTACGCCCAACCGCTGCCCCCCAAAAAGGTGAAGGTCGTATAAATCTCGCCTGCTACCAGCAAGAAAATAAAAATCGAACCGAATCCTCTACCGCCAACGGTCCATTGTTCCATATTCATGTCTTTCCCTCGTTGCGCACGAATACCTGAATAGAAGGACAGCAATAAAAAGGCAAAAATAATAATCAAGGCAATATTCATTGGCCGTCCTCCTTCGTAGCAGGGTCGATTTTGTTGAGGAATGCCATAATCACAGAAGTTAAGACAACCCAGAGAACGATCCAAAATAGGACAAACGGCATGCCTAATACGTAAGGCTCCACCCGATTCACAAACGGAATTCCTCCCAGCATCCCAATGAACGGCAGTACCCCTAGCCAATCTCTCGCTTTCATACGACTCCCCCCAGTTTGCTCGATTTGTCCCATTGCCTGTACACATCCTGGACATGTACATTAGTATTATCTAAAAATTCAAATATTTCCTTTGTTCAGATGGCTAGAAAACGGAACGGGGTTTTGTGCGAGTAGCTAAAAAATGATGAAGGCATGGTGAGCGTAATGATTACTGTCCGTGAGCTCATACAAGTTGGTGGCTTTGATGAATCGTCAGTGCTTGCAGGTGCGGACTCTTTAGAAAATGAACTGCTGGGAGTCACCTCATTTGATTCTCCCGATGGCCACAGGTGGCTGCGTGCTGGTGAATTCGTTCTGACGACAGGCTTTCCATTTCTCTCTCAGCAAAAAACATGTACGAAACGGCTGATAACACTCATCAATGAGCTAGTCGCCATCGGCACCCCTGGGCTTGCCATCAAATTAGGTCGATACATCGAGGACCTACCTGACGCCGTTCTCTCCCACGCTACGAAAAAGGCATTTCCCATCCTGTCCTTTCCAATGAATAAAGCTTGGTCGGATGTCATCGTTCCAGTCGTTCAATACATCAATGACAAACAGCGCATCGAGCTGGACAGAACCCATGCCATTTATGAACGGTTTCATCACTATTTAACGGGAGGAGCTCCGATTTCTACATTGACAGATTTACTGTCCGATATCCTTGATGCTCCTGTCTCCATCCATGTCCCCCAGCATAAATGGAAATGGGATTCCTCGCTTGTTTCGCTCCCCCGCGATGATTCATTGGACAAGCTATATGGACAACGCGCCCCGATTCGACTAACGCAAGCGCCTCTTAGCAAACAAAAAGAAGGCATCCATATCCGGTGGCTTCTCCACGACCAAATCGTGCTGGGAACCATCGTCATTGAACAGCGGGAGCGTGATCTATACGCGTGGGAAAAAGTCGCCATCGAACAAAGTGCTGCCCTCCTGTCACTTGAAATGCAGCGACAACGAGCCATCCAGGAAACATTCCAGCGTTTTCGCAATGATTTTTTGCAACAATTCGTCAGTGGCCAGATTGTCTCACATGAAATGCTCATGCGAAAGGCGGATGAAGTGGGCTGGGAGTTGTCCGATCAGTATATCGCGATGATCCTAAGCACCTCCCCGCATGACAAAACCGGCATGGAACTTTGGCAAGAAAACCATCATCTTCTGAACGCGTTGCATCGTTTTTTTTCTTCCAATGAAGCGATTCTGTATGGATTGGATCAGGAAAATCGTGTCCTCTTGCTCGTGCCTATGTCTATGCATGCCTCCACTGAATCACTCTCGCAGTGGCTGCAAGAGCAATGCTTGAAGACGGTCACCAAACAATTGGATCAGCCCGTCTTTGCAGGAATTGGGCGATATCATTCTGAGCGAGAAGGCATCGTTCGTAGTTATCGGGAAGCGCTGATCAGCTTGCGAACCGCTCTCCATTCAGCAAATCCAGCCAACGCCTCTTCTCTTCGCGTCAAAAGCTACCACGACTTAGGACTCGAGCGAATCATGTACGCAGACGATCCCGCGACAGAAGCCCAAGCGTTTGCAGAAGAATGTCTGGGTAAAATTCACAGCTATGATCGAGAAAAGAACGGACAGCTCCTCCAAACCTTGCAAGTGTTTTTGCAAGCGGATGGTAATTACGCGGAAGCCGCGCGTCGTTTGTATGTCCATAAAAATACAATCAAATACCGCATCCAGCTCATCCGAGAGTGGACCGGATTGAATGCGGAAAACGGGCACGATCAGATGCTGTTGCGCATCGCTATAACTGCACATGTCATTGGGTATCGCCTTTAATCTTGGTATAATGAATGGGAAAGCTAGGTAGGAGGAATAGAAGATGAACGAGTGGTTGAATAAACCCGTGAAAACTATACAAAGACCGAAAAAACGAGGCACGGTAGAATACATCGATGACCAGTATATCGTCGTGTTCTTTACTTCCCCGCGAAAAGAGCGCGTTATTTTTTCCAGCAAGGAAGCGTTCCTCAGCAAAGTAGAGTTTGTGGAGGACACCGCTTCTTCACCATCATGAGAAAAAGCCCTTGAACTTCAGCACGGTTTGTGCGAAGCCAAGGGCTTTTCTATGTGGATCAAGCTTACGCGTAATGTTCTTCATGCAGGCGCTTGATTTCATCGCTCTCGAGGTACTCATCATATGTGATCATCTTATCAATGACACCCTTCGGCGTGAACTCAATGATCCGGTTCGCAATCGTTTGTACGAACTGGTGGTCATGAGATACGAATAGAAGCGTACCGTCGAATTCGATCATGCCGTTGTTCAAGGCAGTAATGGATTCTAGATCCAAGTGGTTCGTCGGTTCGTCCATGATCAATACGTTGGCACTTGCCAGCATCATCTTGGACAGCATGCAACGAACTTTTTCTCCCCCGGACAATACGTTCGCCTTTTTCAGTGCTTCATCTCCAGAGAACAGCATGCGACCGAGGAATCCACGAATGAATGTCTCGTCTTGATCTTTGGAGTACTGACGCAGCCAATCAACCAGGCTCAAGTCAGAATTGAAGTACTCAGCGTTATCTTTTGGGAAGTACGCTTGGGAAGTCGTAACGCCCCATTCGAAAGAACCGCTGTCTGCTTGAACTTCGCCCATCAAAATTTGGAAGAAAGTCGTTTTCGCCAGCTCATTCGGTCCGACAAACGCAATTTTATCCCCTTTGTTAATGGTGAGGTGAAGGTTTTCAAACAGTTTTTCGCCTTCAACCGTCTTGCTCAAGCCTTCGATTGCTACGAGGTTTTTACCCGCTTCACGCTCTGGCTTGAAGTTGATGAAAGGATACTTACGGCTGGAAGGACGAATATCATCCAACGTAATTTTCTCCAACAGCTTTTTACGCGAAGTCGCCTGCTTCGACTTGGAAGCATTGGCAGAGAAACGTGCAATAAACTCTTGCAGTTCCTTCATTTTTTCTTCTTTCTTCTTATTCTGATCACGAACCATTTTCAGTGCCAATTGGCTGGATTCGTACCAGAAGTCGTAGTTACCCACGTACATTTGAATCTTACCGAAGTCGATATCCGCGATGTGCGTACACACCTTGTTCAGGAAGTGACGGTCATGGGATACAACGATAACTGTGTTTTCATAATCTGCCAGGAAGTTTTCCAACCAACGAATCGACTCGATGTCCAAGTGGTTCGTAGGCTCATCTAGCAGCAGGATGTGTGGATTACCAAACAGCGCTTGTGCCAACAGAACACGTACCTTCTCCGTACCAGAGAGGTCCTTCATCTGCTTGTCGTGCAAGTCAGTCGGGATACCCAAACCGATCAGCAAGCTAGCCGCATCTGCTTCTGCCATCCACCCGTTCAGTTCTTCGAATTCGCCTTCGAGTTGAGATGCACGATTGCCATCTTCCTCGGAGAAGTCTTCTTTCATGTAGAGAGCTGTTTTCTCTTCCATGATCTCAAACAGGCGCTTATGACCCACAATGACCGTTTTCAGCACTTCGAATTCGTCGAATTCAAAGTGGTTCTGCTTTAATACAGCGATACGCTCGCCCGGTGTCACCGAAACGTGACCACTCGTCGGATCGATCTCTCCGGAGAGGATCTTCACGAAGGTAGACTTCCCTGCACCGTTCGCACCGATGAGGCCGTAACAGTTACCTGGGGTAAACTTAATGGATACATCTTCAAACAGTGCGCGCTTACCGTAGCGCAGCGTCACGTTCTGAGTGCTTATCATCGTCGCAATACCTGCCTTTTTTGAATCGTTCAAACACTTATCTTACCAGAGATGACCTCATTTTGCAAAAGGTAAACGATTTCGCGCACAGCAAAAAACACTTGATTCATGAAAATCATTTTTACAGGGAAAACTACCATGGCAATCCAATGGGAAGGAGGCAAAGAAATGTCCAAGCAAAATGGTGTCAAAAATGAGATGGGAAAGAAAGAAAACCCTTCACAAACCCGGAGATCGAACACAATTAGTAAAGAACAGACACGCTCCAAGCAACATGGCGAATAGAGAGTGCCTCCATCAAAAACCGGCCTGCGGCAAATGCAGACCGGTTTATTTGCAATCAATCGGATCAAACACTGGCCTGCAACGGAATGAGAGAAGGACGATGTGTCTGTACAGGTTGTGCATCCACATAGATCGATATATTGTGCAACGTCACATACACAATGCTCTCCTCTTCTACGTTCAACTCCATAAAGCGCTGCCTGCTCATTTCTGCCTCAAACACCTCATCCGTATCCAAACGTTTCAGGTCCAAGCGAACAATCGGACCCAAGAGTGAAATATGGTTAATCTCGGCCTGAACAGATCTGGCAGACTTCCCCTCTGGCGGTCGCAACGATATCTCTACATCATGTGGACGCATGTATCCGACAGCGGGAGCCTCTACCGCTTTATCCTTCCAATCTGTCTCGAACTCTGCTTCGCCGAGCTTGATTTTGCCATTTTGGATTCGTCCGTGAAACAAATTGACCCGCCCCAAAAAGCTGTACACGAATGGATTCGCCGGATGGTGATAAATTTCTTCGGGCGACCCTACCTGCTCCACTCGCCCTTCATTCATCACAACTACCTGATCCGCCAATTCCATCGCTTCCTCCTGATCGTGTGTGACGAACAGAATCGTCAGCCCGAGCTTCCCGTGCAGATGACGGAGCCAGCGACGCAGCTCCTGTCTCACTTTCGTATCCAAAGCGCCAAACGGTTCATCCAGCAGCAAAAATTTTGGTTCCACTGCCAACGCCCTCGCCAATGCGACACGTTGGCGCTGACCACCGGATAGCTGTGAGGGATAGCGATGTGCGAGACCTTCTAGCTGAACGAGCTTTAACAGTGAATGAACCTTTTTACTGATTTCCTCCTTGTTAGGTCGTGTTTTGCGGGAGCGAACTGACAAACCAAACGCAATGTTGTCAAAAATGTTCATATGCCGAAACAAGGCGTAATGCTGAAATACAAATCCAACCTGCCGCTCGCGCACGTCGCGATTCGTATTATCCTCACCGTGAAAGAGAATGCTCCCCTCCTGCGGTTGTTCCAGTCCAGCGATGAGACGCAAAAGCGTCGTCTTTCCCGATCCGGAAGGCCCAAGAAGCGCTACGAGTTCGCCTTCCGGGATTTGAAGATTCACATTTTTCAACGCCGTAAAGCTTTTATATGACTTCGTAATGTTCACTACCTCGATACTCATCCGGCTCTCTCTCCTGTCACGTCGTAGTGTTGTTCCTCATCCAGCTTTGCCTGCCGCTCGGTTTTCCACTCGATCAAGCTTTTCAGAATAAGCGTCACCAAGGCTAAGGCAGCAAGCAAGGTGGCTACCGCAAAGGCAGCAGCGAATTGATATTCGTTGTAGAGAATCTCCACATGCAACGGGAGCGTATTGGTCATGCCGCGGATATGACCGGAAACGACGGATACTGCCCCGAATTCACCCATGGCGCGGGCATTACACAGAATGACCCCGTACAGGAGTCCCCATTTTACGTTTGGCAGCGTGACGCGCAAAAATGTTTTCCAGCCGCTTGCTCCGAGTGAGACTGCTGCTTCCTCCTCGTCTCTTCCCTGTGCTTCCATGACCGGAATCAGTTCACGAGCGACGAACGGGAAGGTAACAAAGGTCGTCGCAAGCGCGATACCGGGAACCGCAAATATAATTTTGAGATCCCACGCCGCAAGCAAGGGCGCCGCCACACCTTGACTCCCAAACAAGAGGACAAAGATAAGGCCCGCAATTACTGGAGACACCGCAAATGGCAAGTCTATCAAAGTAAGCAACACATTTTTACCCGGGAACGAAAACTTGGCTATTGCCCATGCCGCAGCGATCCCGAACGTCACATTCAGCGGTACGCTAATGGCTGCGACAAGCAAGGTGAGCTTGACAGCGGATAACGTTTCCTCCTCTGTAATAGCCGCAACGAACACCTCCGCCCCTTGCCGAAACGCTTCTGTAAAAACAGCTACTAGCGGTAGGATCAAAAACAAGCCGAGGAAGAGCAAGGCCACGATAATCAGTGTCCATCGGATATAGGCCGGCTCCGTCAAATGCTTCATACGTGATACCTCCTAACGGGCCGCATCGAATTTATTGATTTTCCATTGCAAGTAGTTGATGACCAACAGCATGATAAAGGAAATCACTAGCATGACCGTTGCAATTGCCGTAGCGCCCGCATAGTCAAACTGTTCCAGCTTGGTCATAATCAAGAGGGGCACAATCTCTGTTTTCAATGGCATGTTCCCGGAGATGAACACGACGGAGCCATACTCACCCAGTGCTCTAGCAAAGGCGAGCGCAAAACCCGTAATGATCGCCGGTAACAAATGCGGCAAAACCACCCGCCAAAATGTATTCCATCGTGTAGCGCCCAACGTAGCCGCCGCTTCCTCCATTTGCAAATCCCAATCTTGCAACACAGGCTGGACGGTTCTGACGACAAAAGGAAGACCGATGAATGTTAGTGCAACCCATATACCGATGGGAGTGTACGCTACCTTGATCCCCCACTCTGCCAGGTACTGCCCGATCCAGCCATTTTCAGCGTAAATAGAAGTCAGGGCAATCCCGCCTACAGCGGTAGGTAAAGCAAAGGGCAGATCAACTATACCGTCAATGATCCGCTTCCCCGCAAATTGATAACGTACCAACACCCATGCTACCAAGACACCGAACACCGCATTGAGACAAGCCGCGAAAAAAGAAGTCATAATACTCACATGAATGGAGGCAAGGACCCTCGTATCCATAATCGTCCCTATGAATTGCTCCCAACTCATCGTAGAAGCTTTTAAAAATAAGACAGACAGAGGGATCAGCACCAGAAGACTCAGGTAGATGATTGTATAGCCCATGGTCATGCCAAAGCCTGGCAAAAACCCTCTGTTGCGGAATGATTTTCTCATGAAGGTAACTCCTCTGAGGAAAGTGGAAGTCTATGGTTTATAAAGTTGATCGAAGACACCTTGATCTGCAAAATGAGTCTTTTGTGCTTTCGTCCAACCACCAAACAACTCATCGATGGTAAACAATTGGATGTCTGGGAATGCCGGTGTATGTGCTTGGAGCACTTCCTGCGAACGAGGGCGGTAGTAATGCTTGGCTGCGAGCTCTTGGCCTTTTTTGGTATACAGGAATTGGAGGTATGCTTCTGCTACTTCTTTTGTTTTGTGCTTGTTAGCGTATTTGTCAACGATGGTAACAGGCGGTTCAGCCAAAATGCTCAAGGACGGATTCACAATCTCAAACTTGTCTTTCCCTAGTTCATTGACAGCGAGATACGCTTCGTTTTCCCATGCAATCAGCACATCCCCAATGCCACGCTCAACAAACGTAGTGGTCGAACCACGTGCCCCAGAATCGAGGACGGGTACATTTTTAAACAATTGTCCAACGAATTCTTGTGCCTTCGCTTCATCCCCGCCATTTGTCTTCAAGGCATAACCCCAGGCAGCCAAGTAATTCCATCTGGCTCCCCCAGATGTTTTCGGGTTCGGTGTAATCACGGAGATACCAGGCTTGATCAAATCATCCCAATCTTTGATTTGCTTCGGATTGCCTTTGCGTACAAGAAACACAATCGTGGAGGTATAAGGCGAGCTGTTGTCTGAGAGCTTCTTTTGCCAATCGGCAGGAATCAGACCGCGTTCGGCAATTGCGTCCATATCATAAGCGAGGGCTAGGGTGACTACATCTGCTTCCAAGCCATCGATGACAGAGCGGGATTGCTTGCCTGAACCGCCATGTGATTGCTTGATCGTTACGGTTTGACCTGTCTTTTGATGCCACTCTGAGGCAAACTCCTTGTTGATATCTTGGTAAAACTCTCGCGTCGGATCGTAGGAAACATTGAGCAGCTCTACCGTAGAGTTGCTGCCCGCCGCTCCATTCCCTGTTTCTGCTGGTGTAGCAGCCGAGCAGCCTGCCATAGCAACCGCCATAGCAACGATTCCTACGCGTTGCAGGATCGTCTGGACCTTGCCTTTCGTGGTTTTCATACAGCTCACTTTCACTCCTCTTTTAATCTATAGTATTTTACTCGGAATACTCTGTTATCGAAAATTATACCTGCCTTTTTGTTCCTGTCAACGATATTTCCATCTACCCTATGCTAGGCAGGTAGGCCACGTTCAAATGTTACTTGCCTATCCAGCAAATTTGGGCCCGCCCGTTCTGACATTTTCAAAAAAATAAAGCCTTCCCGTTGAATGGGAAAGCTTTTTCGATCAGACTGTGACACTGGCATATTTCATCCGGTCAAAGCAAAAAGATCGGCGGCCGAATGACTTCCTTTTGTAATCAGATCACTGATGATTTGCGCGCCGATGGTCGAATAGACAGTTCCGTTCCCTCCGTAGCCTAATGTGAACAAGCAGTGCGGATAGCCTTCCTGCTCCCCAAACAGCGGGAGTCCGTCATGGGTATCGACAAAAGTCGCTCCCCAATAATATTCGGCTCGCATGGGGATCTTGGGAAATAACTCTTGAATCTTTGCGAGCAAATGATCACGCTTCTTCAGACTGGAAGCATCCTTCTTTTGTAAGTCGTTCAACGGCTCATCGAGTCCTCCGACGATGATTCTCCCTTCCGGACAAGTACGGATATACAAGTATGGACGAGCTGTTTCCCAGATTAAACATGCTTGCGGCCAGCCCGTAAACACTTCGACTTGATTGGTCACGATGGAAAACGAGCTGGAAATCACAGCGTTGGCATTGCGCTTCATGGATTGTGCTTCGTAACCAGTGGCAAACACGGCACGCCTGCACTTGATTGTGTGCCCACTTTTGGTATAGACCAAAAGACCTCCGTCCTGCACTTTTTGATGCACGACTTCCGTGTTTTCGTATACACGCATCCCTTTTTTCACAGAGTGGGCAATCACACCGTTGGCAAATTTGTACGGATTGAGCTCCGCATCTCCCTTGGAATAAATAGCCCCTGCCTTCGAAAAGGAGAATCGCTTCTCTATATCTGGTCGCTCCAAATATGTGACTGGAAAGCCATGCTTTTTCAGTAACTGGTACTCTGTCCGCAAGCTCTCAACATCAGCTGGTTCACTGGCATAGTACAGGCTGTCACGCCTTATGTAATCTGGAGATTGGTCTAGCTGCCCAGAGATTTTTTCCAATTCATCAACAGCCTGCCGCGTCAGCTCGTAAAAACGAACTCCTTTTTGCTCTCCGAACGAATGGATACAGGCTGTCAACGTTTTATCGTTGCATATTTGCAACAAGCCGGTGTTAGCGCTGCTGCTGCCCCCACTCACCCGCCGTTTATCCACGAGGATGACATCCACATCATGCTGCTTCAAATAATAGGAAACGAGTGCTCCTGCCTCACCGCCACCTATGATCAGAACATCACACTTCACGTCCTGGGTCAGAGCGGGATATAGGAGTGGCGCTGCCAATGTTTCTGGCCAATACAGTTTTCCGGTCACGAATATCATCAGCATGTCCCCTCAGGCTGAAAGTATCACTACGGACGTTACTTCAATTCTCAACCATAGGATAACCAACACGCCAACCAGCATCCGCTCCCCTATCGCACAATTCATTGGTGATACGTTATGATGGATGTCAGAAGGAGTGAGTGCGCTTGACTACGGTATACGTAAAGCTTCCGCATGAAAATGCAGTTGTTCGAGAAATCGCTGGGACGGATGAACTACAGGATCTGGTGGCTGGTGAATATGAGGTAGTGGAAGATGACCATCTGGAGGGAATCTCCCTCGTTGTGAATGAAGATGCCCGCGGGGTGCAAGCAAACAATTTCCCCATCACATCAGATGGTTTTTTAGATTGGGTCTATGGACCTTGCGTATTCGTCAAAGCAGATGGACGTTCGCTGACTGCGGACGATCTTTCAAGAATTGACCAGTTTTTATCCGCCAAAGGATGAGGATTTGATCAAAACAATGACCCCTGACGTATCAGCTCAAGTCCATTTACACGGCTGATGATCAGGGGTCTTGTTTTTTACTCGATTGAACTAGCTCTTGATGCCGCTGCTACCGAAGCCGCCTGCTCCTCTTTCTGTCTCATCCAGCTCATCAACTACCTCGAACTGCGCGACTGGAACGATTGCAATCACACCCTGTGCAATCCGGTCCCCTTTTTTGATCAAGTAGGTATGTGCATCTACTTCTTGTTCAACGGTTACTTCGTTTTCGCCTGCGCCAAGGCATACCTTGCCACTTTTTCCGGATGCAATCCGAATGTTATCGATCAGGACGCATACTTCACCGCGATAGCCGGCATCAACAGTCCCTGGTGCATTGGACAAGCGCAGCTTTGTCTTTGCACTGATCCCGGAGCGAGGGCGCACTTGCAATTCAAACCCTTCTGGAAGCGCGAACGCCAAGCCAGTTGGAACTTTTGCAGATTGGCCAGGGGCAATCAATGTATCCTCTACCGCGACCAGATCAAAGCCCGCGTCCATTGCTCTCGCGTACGCTGGAATCACGGCGTCTTGGTGGAGCTTTTTAATTTTCACCTGTGTAGCCAGGCGCTCATTTGTCATGTTCATGTACTGTCTCTCCTCTATAGCCTTTCAGCTGATTACCATTCATAGTGTACAGGATGCGTCCACTTCCAGCAAGAAGCACCGATTTTCATAAAAACCTCACAAATCCCTTTCTTTTTCAGCACTTTTAACAATGGAATGTGATATAATCACCGTTGCATCTAAAATCACAATTGAAAAGAAAGGTGGAATTGTACCTTGCAAGTACAAAAACCATATCGCATTTTGTTGTATTACAAGTATACTCCTATCGAAAATTATGAGGAGTACGCAGCCGAGCACTTGCAATTTTGCAAGGATAATGGGCTGAAAGGGCGGATTATCGTAGCTCCGGAGGGCATTAATGGAACTGTATCCGGCACGATTGAACAAACCGACGCCTACATGGAATATGTGCGAAAAGATCCACGTTTTAGTGATATGTGGTTTAAAATAGATGAGTCGGAAGAGCATGCATTCAAAAAAATGTTTGTGCGTCCGAAACAGGAACTCGTAACCTGGCGTTTGGAGGAAGATGTTAATCCGAATGAACTAGTCGGCACCTATCTGAACCCAAAAGAATGGCACGAAATGATGCAGGAAGAAGACGTCGTGATCCTTGACGGTCGCAACTATTACGAATACGATTTGGGTCATTTCCGTGGTGCGATTCGCCCTGAAGTGGATTCATCCCGAGAGTTCCCTGAGTGGATTCGTGAAAACATGAGCCAGTTCAAGGATAAAAAAGTCCTCACCTATTGCACTGGCGGTATTCGTTGCGAAAAGCTGACAGGTGTATTCCTGCAACAAGGTTTTAAAAATGTTTACCACCTTGAGGGCGGAATTGTCACGTATGGTAAAGATCCGGAAGTCCAAGGACGTCTGTGGGATGGAAAATGCTACGTGTTTGACGAGCGCATCTCTGTACCGATCAATCATACAGAAGAAGACGTCGTAATTGGTCGTTGCCATTACTGCGGTACTGTGGAAGACCGCTATCTCAACTGCGCCAACCCATTCTGCAACAAGCAGCACTTCTGCTGCCCAGAATGTGAGACAAAATTCAAGCGTTCTTGCTCCGACGAATGCCGCGAGCATCCTCGCAACCGTTATGTAGAAGCGGAAGAAAAAGCCAAGCTAGAAGCTGCTGGATCAAACGCTTAAACAACATACACGACCGAACAAGCTGATTCTTACGTAGAGTCAGCTTGTTTTTTTATCGGCAAAAGGCTCACCCTTCTCCCTATTGCCTGAATTTGGTACTATAATAAAAATCAAATCATTCGTAAAAGGAGATCAATCATGTCATTGATTCATGAAACAAGCATTCTTGAATGGCAAGCTGCAATGACAGCTGGAACCACGACTTCGCGGGAACTGACCCTCACCTTTTTACAGAGGATTGCCACCTACAACAAACAAGGCATCCGAATCAATGCCATTTGTGAGCTAAACCCAGATGCACTGGCGATCGCAGAGTCACTGGATCGGGAACGAGCGGTGTCAGGAAGTCGTGGGCCACTTCACGGAATCCCTGTACTGATCAAGGATAACATTGCGACAGCTGACAAGATGCACACGACGGCTGGAGCTCTAGCTTTAGCTGATTCGTTTGCCTCTGCGGACTCATTTGTTGTAACTAGGCTCCGCGAGGCGGGGGCTGTCCTTTTAGGGAAAACCAATCTGACGGAATGGGCTAACTTTGTCTCCAATGACATGCCAGATGGCTATAGCTCGCGCGGTGGACAAGTATTGAACCCATACGGACCTGGTGTACTTGATGTCGGCGGGTCTAGCTCGGGTTCGGCTGCTGCGATTGCCGCAGGTTTTGCCGTTGTGGCGGTCGGTACGGAGACTTCTGGGTCGATTCTCCACCCAGCAGAACAAAATTCGCTCGTGGGAATCAAACCTACCGTTGGCTTAATCAGCCGTTCGGGTATCATTCCGATTTCCCATAGCCAAGACACAGCCGGACCGTTGGCGAGAACCGTGACAGATGCAGCTATTTTGCTAAGTGCCTTAACGGGTATAGATGAAAATGATCCAGTGACTGGGAAAAGCGAGGGTCTCGTGTATAACGATTACCTCCCCTTCCTCGATGCAGATGGATTGCGAGGTGCACGCATCGGTGTTGTACGATCCAGATTTTTGGCTGAGTGTGAAGCCGAAGAAATCGCCTTGTATGAAGCAACTATTGAAAAGCTCAAGGAGGCTGGCGCAACGGTCATAGATGCGGTCACCATTCCGACAGAAAATGCCGCATGGGACATACATGTTCTCGTGCATGAATTCAAGGTTGGTGTAAATGCGTACTTAAAAACGTTACCAGCATCCTACCCGATCCGCTCCTTACAGGATGTCATTGCTTTTAATCGGGCACATGAGGAACAAGCCCTGCTATACGGGCAAGAGCTGCTGGAAGAATCCGAGCAAACAAGTGGTACACTGACAGAGCCAGAGTATCTGGCCAATCGCCTGTTTGATTTGGAAATGTCACAGAAACAAGGCCTTGATGCTGTTATGAAGGAGCACGAACTCGATGCCCTCTTATACCCCGGCAGTACGGGTTATGCAATCCCTGCCAAAGCTGGTTACCCTTCGATTACGATTCCAGCTGGCTATACTTCTGCGGGCAAGCCATTTGGCATCACGCTGACCGGATTGGCATTTCAGGAGCCTACTCTCCTTCGCCTGGCCTACGCTTATGAACAAGCAACTCGACTGCGTGTTGCTCCGAATATGACGACTGTGTAAAGGAATTACTCGCTTAACCAGCAAAAAACGCATGAGACCTTTTTGGGCCCATGCGTTTTTTGCTTTCTACATCGTCTTGCTTTCTTGCTCTGCCTTACCAAGTCGATCCTGGAACAGCTTGCTCAATTGACCGATATTTACTTCCCATTCCTCATCCTTGTAATAAACAGTCGCTTTGGATTCGCCTTTTTTACCTACGATACGAATACTCGTTGTCTTCACTTCATAAGTGCCATCTTCCTTGAAGGAAATATCGGCATCCTTAAGCTCTTTGTCCAAGACGGGTGTAATCGTCTTATCGACGACTTCTTGTGTAGCTACAGCTGCTTGACGTCCCATTTGGATCACTTCTTCAGGACTGAATTGGAAAAACAACACGAGCACAACACCAATAATAGCAGCGAGCGAAATAATTCGAATGATACTTCGTACCACCCATTGGGCAGCCATGATGATGATTATGATACCTAGCGCAATCGGCCAGTAATCTTTGATCAATTGAAGTATTTGGTCCACGTTTATCCCTCCTTCGATTTCAGTCTCGCCAAAAAATATCGAAACCAAATCTTCTTACAGAAAAAAACCGTCTCAGCAAAGCGGACGGAATCGCAAAAATGGGTTGTCTCTCACTAATTCTCGTAAAAAAAGCAAACTCCTGCTCTCATTTTCAATCGTTTTAAACGAATAATTGACATCCTATTCATTTTTTATCCATAATAGGAATCCGAGAAAAAATGGAAACGGGTGATATGGGATGAAACAAAATCTGTATGATCAACAGGATTTTTATCAGGACTATCAAAAACTCCGTCTATCCGGTGAATCGGAGAATGATATGATCGAACAGCCTGCTTTTCGTAGTTGCCTCCCCTCCCTCAAAGGATTGCGTGTACTCGACCTCGGATGTGGGGGCGGACAGTTTGCCAAGTACTGTGTGGAGCAAGGAGCAAGTGAAGTAATCGGTGTTGATCTCTCTCACAACATGCTGAAGTATGCCCGGACGAATAACAGTCACGAGAACATTCAATATCTACATGGCTCCCTAGAGGACATTGAGCTTGCCGATCATGACTACGATCTCATTACGAGCTCTCTCGTCATGGACTATGTTCGTGACTATGAGCACGTGATCAACAAAGTAAGCCGCGCCTTGTGCAATGGAGGACATTTCGTTTACTCTACACTCCATCCGCATATTACCGCTCGCAAAAAAGTCGAGGGCTGGGTGCGCAACGAAGAAGGACAGAAGCATTTTTGGCCTTTGGACAACTACCTGGAAGATGGAGAACGTGAAATGCACATGATGAACGGCAGAAAGGCCCTTTTTTACCACCGCTCCATGTCCACTGCTGTCAATACGTTAATCCAAGCGGGGCTTACCCTGCAAGAGATCATCGAGCCAACCTGCACGCCAGAAGGACTCCGCTTACAGCCGCATCAGATTTCCGAAGTAAGAAGACCGACGTTTATTATTTTCAAAACACAAAAGACTTTGAAATGAATGAACAAAAGCCCGGAGAGTAATCCGGGCTTGTAGCATAAACATTCTGGTTTTCTTATCCGATTCCATTTTCTTCTAGACCTTTCGCATAGTACTCGTCCTGGATATTCTCCGGCACCATACTCCCACCCGTCGCCCACACGATATGGGTCGCCTTTTTCATTTTTTCTGTTAGACCTTGCTTCGTCAAATAGTGACGCCCTGTCTCCTGCTGAAACATTCTTGCAGGTCCAGGCATACCAGCCAATGCAGACGGCTCCAATCGAATGGATTCGTGATCGCGCAAGGCACGCAACAAGTCGTATAGCTCCTCGTCGTCCACTGTAAACACGCCACTCAGTAGGCCCCCCATCATTTTTCCTACAAAACGGGAAGGTCGACCAACTGCCAGACCATCCGCCTCTGTCTTGTTGTCTATCCCGAAATCTTGAACGGAAACTTTGTCATGCAAGCCTGTCATTAACCCTAGCAGCATGCAGGGAGAATGAGTTGGTTCCGCAAAAAAGCAATGAACATGATCACCATAAACCAACTTTAACCCGTACGCTACACCACCAGGGCCACCACCAACTCCACACGGAAGGTAGACGAACAGGGGGTGATCACGATCTACTTTTATTTGTTGTTCCTCTAGCTGCCTTTTCAATCGTTTTGCTGCTACTGCATAGCCAAGGAATAATCGCTTGGAGTTCTCATCATCGATGAAATAGCAGTTCGGATCGGCTTCAGCCTGCTTCCTGCCCTCTTCCACCGCTTTTCCATAATCCGATGCGTACTCCACAACCTGGACTCCTTTTACCCGCAGCAATTCCTTTTTCCATGCTTTGGCGTCCGCTGACATATGTACGGTGACTTGAAAACCGAGCTTCGCGCTGATAATCCCGATGCTCAAACCGAGATTTCCTGTCGAGCCTACCGCAATGGAATAACGGGAAAACAATTCCCGGAACGCATCCGAAGCCAAAATAGCATAATCATTGTCCGGTTGCAGCATCTGATGCTTTTGAGCCAATTCTTCTGCATGTGCCAGCACCTCGTAGATGCCACCACGCGCCTTAATGGAACCAGCAATAGGCAAATGGCTGTCGCATTTTAACCAGAGATTCCCCTGTATATCCGACGCAAAGCGAGACTCTAGGTGCTTTTGCATCTCTTTTATCGGAACGAGTGGAGACTCGATCAGTCCACCAGCTTCTCTCGTCTCGGGAAAAGCCACTTGAATGAACGCGCCAAAGCGCCGCAAGCGCTCTTCTGCATCCTGGACTTCCTCTGGTGTAACGGAGAGAGTTGCTTTTGCGATCTCATTATAGCTAGGGTTCGTCCAGAAAACTTGATCCGTCTCCATCATGTTAGGAAGGAGCGGATATTTCGTTTTCCACTCCTCCATTGTTAGCCCTTCCACCTTTTCATTGTTCACCATCTTGAACGAGCCCCCTATTCTTCCTTCCACTCTTCTTTGTTATTATAACGAAATATTACGAAACTTCTTTTGGAAAACTAAATAAAAATTACTGATGAATCCACTCATTTGATACAATGGTCGTTAAAGAAGTCGACTGTAACTAAAAGGAAAGTGATAACATGTATCGCTATACCATATGCTTTCTCAAACATAGAAATGGAATACTCATGCTGAATCGCAACAAATCACCGTTGATGGGGCTATGGAATGGCGTAGGCGGTAAGCTAGAGCACGGAGAGACTCCATTGGACAGTGTTCTTCGCGAGGTTCGGGAAGAGACGGGCATTTTGCTAGAAACCGCTTGTTACAAAGGAATTGTCTCTTGGCTAGTCGATGGAATGGAAACGGGCGGTATGTATGCATTTCTCGCTCATCTTCCAGAAGACTACGAGCGCTCTCAAACCCCACAGGTAGTGGAAGAAGGCATACTTGACTGGAAAGAGCTAGCGTGGATCTTGGACCCCGACAATGCTGGCGTCCCAGAAAACCTTCCCATGTTTTTACCATACATGTTGGAAGAAACTGACCCTTGTCAGCATTTCTTTACGTACGAAAATAACCAGGTTGTCAACTATGAATCAGCTCCATTGCCAAAGCCGGTAACAACTTAAATCGGAGGAGAAACACGGATGGAAATTCGCAAGCTTGCCGCACAGGAACAACCACCAATGGATTTACTCTTATTGGCTGACCCTTCTGTCAGATTGGTGAAAGATTATGTACAAAGAGGTCAATGCTATGTCGCTGTTCTGGAGGATAGCATCGTAGGTGTCTACGTCTTGATTCCAACCAGACCGGATACGATTGAACTCGTGAATGTCGCCGTTGATGAGGCCCAGCAAGGCCAGGGCATTGGCAAAAAACTCGTTCTTCATTCCATTGAAGTGGCCAAATCTCTCGGTTATAAGACGATCGAGGTCGGAACAGGGAATTCTAGCGTGGGTCAGCTCGCCCTTTATCAAAAGTGTGGATTTCGGATGAATTGGATCGATCGGGACTTTTTCTTGCGGCATTATGAGGAAGAGATTTACGAAAACGGGATTCAAGTGGTAGATATGATTCGCCTCTCTCAAGATATTTGAGAAGATTGTCTAGAAACAGTGTGAATCGAATGAGTATACATAATTTATATTATGTTATCTTTTTGTACCTTATCTTTTTATAGGAGAAGGTGATGCCAGGTGATCACGCATTTTTCTAAATTAACCTTACAAACTGTGTCCATCCAAGGGGTACACCAGGTTTACGCAGACCGTCTCGGCTTTCCGATCTCAACTCAATCAGACAAACAGATTACGTTTCAAGTCACACCTGATTTTCATTTAACCTTTGAAGAAGTGTATGAGCCGATTTCCCCAGCCCATATCGCTTTTCAAGTGCCTTACTCCCTATTTCATGAATCAGCGAAAAAGATCAAAGAATCTGGTCTTTTGCTTGTTCGCTGGGAGGATGGGCATGACATTGATCAGGAAAAAGGACGGATGAACCTGTATTTCCGCGATGGAGACGGGAATCTTCTTGAGATTATTGCCCACGAGTATGTGTCAGAAGAGGTCTTCCTGCCATCCACTCCCCTGCACATTCTGTATTTACGAGAAGTGGGCTGTCCTGTCGATAGTGTGCCTGTTTTTACGCAATGGCTAAAATCGAATATAAGCATGAAAACATATGAGGATGGCGAAATTTTTAACTTCGTCATCGGGGGTACGGCACATATTGTAGCCACATGGAAAAATAGACCTTGGATTCCCATTGCCATGAAAGCGTTGCCACCAAAAATGCACGTTACTTTTGGAACACCTGACCAAGCGTTCCTGCAAAAAGTGCGGAGACGCTTTGAAAAAAGTAATGTCCTCTTCCATTCGGATGCTCATGAGCTTACGTTCGTCCGGGAAGGATTCTCTTTTTCTGTTATCCATACACCCGATTACGCCCCTGACATCCCAAGCAAATTGCAATTACCGCTTTCTATCTCCACCTAGCAAATACAGCGGTAGACAAGGACTTCAGACATTGTCCTTGACTGCCGCTGTTCTGCTTTCACGCTATCCTCTAGCGACCTTTCTCTTCAAAAGTGGCTCGCGACCTTCGCGTCCTTGTGTTTTCGCAAGGTAGATGGCGTATTCGAGCGGACGAGTAATAGCATTCTTGTACTGTCCCATTGCCCCCATCTCCCGGAAAATTTCCCGAGCTGGTTTGGGATTTACTTCGATCAGCCAAGCACGACCATCGACATCGATGCCAATATCCAGTCCAAATTCAACCATCCGTCCAAAATGATCCTCGAGTGTTTCCGCTGTTTGAAAAGCAAGCTGTTCGCAATCACGCACGATCTGCGAAGTGCGTTCCTCCCCAAACTTCGGTCGGAGAAATACCGAAACTGGAATAGCTTTTCCGCCACCATGCAGATTAGAGGTGGCACTGCGTTCTGGTCCCACGCGAATTCCATGACCTGTAATGCTCCATTCACCCTGCCCATTCTTTTGAATCAAGAGGCGCATGTCTACTGCACGTGAAGGAACCAGCTGCAAACGAAGTCCTTGCTGAACGATGTATTTCTCCTGTCTCGTCCAACGATCTACCCATCTCTGGGCAGCAGCTTTGTCGCTTACTACTGTGGATACTTTCGCCCTTTGCTTGTTCCGTCCGAGCAGTCGAAGTTCGTTGCCACGTTTTTCAATGGACAAGATGTTTCGTCCCCCTGTTCCATTAAGCGGCTTTACGTAAAGCAATGGATGCTTGCCTAGCATGTTAACTAGGCTTTGTCGGTTGTAGAGCTGGGTCTCCGGAAGCCAGCGATGCATTCTGGGGTCCCGATGCAGCACCTCATGTACACGCCATTTGTTTGCCAAGCGATTGTTTGCGTATAAAAAATTACTCGTTCGCCGAAAAGCCACATAGTTCTTAAACGCTTGTGACGGTGTATAGCGGTACCGGTCGAAAACAGCGTCTGGACGGTCAAAAATCCTCGCTTGCCAACCGCCATTGCTCCCCGGGACATACCCTCTCACCTGCTTGCCGGCTCCAAGCACATCGTTTGGTGAAAACAAGAAAACGGTACAGCCTAGTTCTTGTCCAGCCTTGAGTAGTCGCCGAAAATAGGTTGGCTCTGCAAAGCGTTTGCCTTCCCGCCAAGTCAAGATACCGATTATGGGTCGTTTCAAAAGACCACCCTCTCTCGTTTCCTCCTTGGCAGTTTATTCATCCCGTAGTCAAATGGCGATTATCTCAGCTTCTTTTCCAAGTGAAACAGATCGAGGGGCAACGGAGCCGTGACTTCGATGACTTCTCCCCCGAATGGATGCACAAATTTGAGCACTGCTGCGTGCAGCGCTTGTCGCTTAATGAGTTCGCGCTTGCCACCATACAGTTCATCACCTAAAAGCGGGTGCCCAATATGACTGAAGTGAACGCGAATTTGATGGGTTCTCCCCGTCTCCAATTGACATTCTACTTTCGTAGCGGTTTGAAAACGTTCCTTCACCTGATAATGGGTAATCGCCGAATCTCCGTTAGGTGTGACCCTTCTGCGCGTTCCATGATTCCGGTCTTTACCAATAGGCTCATTGATTTTCCCGCGCTCTTTGGGCATTTGTCCCGAAACATACGCGACATAGGTACGCTTGATTGTGCGCTCACGCAGCATTTCATCTAACAGTGCAGAAGCCCACGCATGCTTCGCGTATAGAACGACGCCTGACGTATCCTGATCCAGCCGATGGACATGACGGACTTTTGCTTCCAAACCTGTACGGAAAAAGTGCCCCGACACGAGATGATCCAACGTCACATGATGATATCGTTCGGTCGGATGTAGCAGAAGGCCAACTGGCTTGTTCACGATGAGCAAATGATCATCCTCGTACAAGATCTCGGGAACTTCACTAGCCGGATCAAGCCCCAATGGCTCAGCCTTGCACATCCGCAGGCGAATTTCCTGCCCTGCTTGTCCTGCAACATGCTGAGCAACAGGTGCGCCATCCAGTAGGACTTCTTTGTATTGGAATAAAAGATGGACCTGCTTGCGAGGCAGCTTCCACTCTTCGCGCAGCAGGTTCCCAATCGGGATAGCATCGTCTTTGTCTCGTAAATAAGCAACGAGCCATTCCCCTTCTTTTTTCATGAATAACATTTCTGTCTATCTCCCTGTTCTATGTTCATGCAATTACGCTTGCTCGGTTCCTTTACTGACTTGAATAGCACGATCCAGAAAATGCTCGATCTCCTCACGATTTTTTCCAAGCTTGCTAACAAAGCGAACCAGTTCTTTTCCATTATGGAACGCAATAAAGCTCGGAATTCCGAAGACATCGTACTTTTGGGACAAGTCCGGGAGCGTGTCACGGTTGACTTCAATCATGTCCAGCTGTTCTTTGTATTTTTCTTCCACGGCAGGCATAAATGGATCAATGCGATGGCAATCTGGGCACCAATCCGTGAAGAACTTGACAATGACTGGCTTGGTTGCTGTGATTACTTGCTCGAACTCAGCTTCTGTCTTAATTTCTCTCATGTTATCTTCCTCCCAGAATGATTTGGAAATAGTGTACCACAGGCACGGGCTGTTTGGGACGTTTAGGAGAAACAATTGCCATCACTAACAAAGCAACAATCGGAAATCCTATCTGTTGTACCCCAAAAACTTTAAGGTAGGTGCTACTCATGAAGAAATTCGCTGCTCTGTTGATGGTTGCATGCTTGGTAACTACTGCAATTCCTGTATCCGCTGCAACACATGACGGTCACAAAAAACACCACAAGGTACAAACAAAAGCGCATCATATGAAGACCAAAGCTCACCATATGAAAACCAAAGCACATAAAGGCAAAGCACATATCAAGGCTATGCCGAAAACCGGTATGGGTGGGGCAAGCAATTAAAGGGGGATCTTCCCCCTTTTCTTTGCGACTTATGAAAAAACTGCTCGGGTCCCTTCTATTCATTAGTTTGGTTACAATCGGTTGTGGCCATACAGCTAAACAACCTGTCGAGGCGCCCAAAATCGTAAATACTATGCAAAAACCAGCAGGACCCATCCTTATCAAACAAACGGTTACCGTTTATGGTCCTTCACTGCCACCCCAACCAACGTTCCTTCCTGCCCCTCCGCTTCCAAACGGAATCATGCCGGCACTTCTACATATTCCAAAACTGAACCTACAAGCTCGTGTAGAACCGGTCGGCGTTTTACCGAATGGGCAAATGGACGTCCCAAAGGCTTTTGATCGCGTGGGTATTTTGGCTCCATGGACGAAGCCCGGGATGAAAGGGAATGCAGTGATCGCCGGTCATTTTGATCATTATACGGGTCCAGCTGTTTTTTACCATCTGAAAAAACTAAAGCCCGGCGACAAAATCATGGTGCGTGAAACAAAAGGAAGGACGTTAACCTTCCAGGTTCGCAGAGTAGAAAGCTTCCAGACAGCCGAAGCCCCCATCGATCAGATTTTTGGGAATGCAGAGGGCTCACATCTGAATTTGATTACCTGCTCCGGCAAATTTAACAAGAAAACACAGGAGCATGCTCGAAGGCTCGTCGTCTTTTCCGAACTTGTTCAAGATACAAAGCCGCAAGATGAAAAACCCAGTGTTCGCAAATGATTGCGGCGACTGGGTTTCTTGTTTGCCTTTATATTTTCCCACCCTGCTCGATAAGACATTGAACAAATGCCTCTGCCGGACGAGACAAAGGCTTGTCTTTTCGATATGCCACCACAAGAGTCCGTGATGGCTTGGTTTTTATGCGCACATAAGTTGGCGGTTCAATTGTTCCAGGTGCGAGCGTAATCATTTTCGGCGCAAACGACAGCCCCATGCCTGCTGCAACAAGTGATTGAGCCGTCTGGATGTTCGAGCTCTCAAACACGATTCGCGGTCGGAATCCCGCCTGCTCACAGAGCCGGAGCGAAATCGTGCGGAAACCTTGTCCTTCTTTTAACAGGATAAAAGGCTGATCGGCTACCTCTGCGAGATCGACTTCTTTTCGTTTCGCGAGCGGATGATTGGCTGGTACCGCTAAAAAGATCTCTTCGTTGATCGCGGGGATGATTTCCAGAGACGGATCACTGATGGGCATTGTCAAAAGGCTTACATCAATTTTCCCCCGCACAAGTAGCTGCTCCAAATGACTCGACGTTTCCTCCATTAATTGCAGCTCGACACCAGGAAAATTCTTTGTAAACGTAGGCAATACCCTTGGCAGTACATACGCCCCTGTAATCGGTAGACTTCCTACTAGCAATTTGCCGCTTTCTCCTACGGCATAAGCTCGCATTTCCCTCTCTAGCCCCTCTGACATGTCGACGAGCGTTTGTGCCACCTGTATGAAGCGCTGGCCCGCATCAGTCAGTTCTACGTGCTGAGGCAAGCGATGGAACAAGCTGACACCGAGTATTTTCTCCAGCTTCGCAATTTGCTGGCTCAACGAAGGTTGGGCCAAATGCAATCGATTGGCTGCCCGAGAGAAACTCCGTTCTTCCGCAACAGCAAGTACATAACGAATTTGTCGTAACTCCATATAAACCTCCCGATAGGTAAAAACTATCCTTCTTATAATTATTATATCTTTGAACTATTCTCTTTGCCATGTTACAACCTTGTTAAGAGATTTTGATCGAAGGAGGAAACATAATGACAGCCCGTACGATGTTTGAAAAGATTTGGGACAATCACGTTATTCACGAAGAGGCAGGCAAGCCGAGCCTTTTGTATATCGACTTGCACCTAGTTCACGAGGTGACTTCACCGCAAGCTTTTGAAGGACTCCGCTTGGCTGGCCGCAAAGTACGCCGTCCAGAGCTTACCTTCGCAACCATGGACCACAACGTACCGACTGCTGACCGTTTTAATGTCAAAGATCCGATTTCTCGTCAACAAATGGAAACCTTGACGACAAACTGTGAGGAGTTCGGGATTACACTCGCTGATCTGAACAGCCCAGATCAAGGGATCGTCCACGTCATTGGTCCTGAGCTCGGGCTCACGCATCCAGGCAAAACAATCGTCTGCGGTGACAGCCACACCTCCACTCATGGAGCATTCGGTGCCCTCGCCTTCGGTATTGGTACCAGTGAAGTGGAGCATGTACTCGCAACGCAATGCTTGCAGCAATCCAAACCGAAAACGATGGAAGTACGCGTAAATGGCGACCTGCCATTCGGTGTCAGTGCAAAAGATTTAATTTTGGCGATTATCGCAAAATACGGAACTGATTTTGCAACTGGCTACGTCGTAGAATACACAGGCGCTGCGATCCGCAACCTGACCATGGAAGAACGCATGACGGTGTGCAACATGACGATTGAGGGTGGCGCTCGTGCTGGCTTAATCGCTCCTGACGAGACTACTTTTGAGTACTTGAAAGGCAAGCGCTACGTTCCACAAGGGGAAGACTTCCTATCAGCTGTCACGGCTTGGAAAGAGCTGTGCACGGACGAAGGCGCTTCATTTGATGCCTGTGTAGAAATCGAGGCAGCCGAGATCGCACCACAAGTTACCTGGGGAACGAGCCCTGGTATGGGTACGAACATTACGAGCACCGTTCCAAACCCTGAGTCATTCGAGACAGTCGCACAGCGCAAAGCGGCACAAGATGCTCTGGCGTACATGGACCTTGCACCTGGCACTCCTATGAGCGAAATCAAAATCGATCGCGTGTTTATCGGCTCCTGTACAAACGGTCGGATCGAGGACTTGCGCAAAGCAGCCGAAGTGGCAAAAGGACGCACGGTCTCCCCTTCCGTTCACGCGATGGTCGTTCCTGGCTCTCAGGCAGTTAAGCAGCTCGCTGAGCAAGAAGGCTTGCACCTCATTTTCCAAGAAGCTGGCTTTGACTGGCGCGAATCTGGTTGCTCTATGTGTCTGGCTATGAATCCAGATATCCTTTCCGAGGGTGAGCGTTGTGCTTCTACCTCCAACCGGAACTTCGAAGGACGTCAAGGACGCGGCGGAAGGACGCATCTGGTTAGCCCAGAAATGGCAGCAGCAGCAGCTATCGCAGGTCACTTCGTCGACGTACGTGAATGGAAAAACGAGAACGCTAGTAAGGAGGTATTCCAATGAATCCATTTGTCATCCACACTGGAGCGGTAGCCCCACTCGATCGTGTAAACGTAGATACGGACGCAATTATCCCTAAGCAGTTCTTGAAGCGCATTGAGCGCAGCGGTTTTGGTCAATTCCTGTTCTACGAATGGCGCTTTACTGTAGATGGTGCACCAATCGATACGTTCATTCTGAATACGCCTGCGTACAAGGAGTCTACTGTCCTTCTTGCCCGCAACAATTTTGGCTGCGGCTCCTCTCGTGAGCATGCGCCATGGGCTCTCCTTGATTATGGCTTCCGCTGTGTGATTGCTCCATCCTTTGCGGACATTTTTTACAACAACTGCTTCAAAAACGGCATCCTGCCGATCAAGTTGAGTGAAGAACAAGTCGATGAGCTGTTCAATCGTGCTCAAAACAAGCCGAACTACCAGCTGACCATCGATCTGCAAGAACAAGTCGTTCGGGATAGTGAAGGTCTCTCCTACCCGTTCGAGGTAGACTCCTATCGTCGTTACTGCCTGCTAAATGGCCTCGACGATATTGGAATTACGTTGCAGTATGAAGATAAGATCACTGCATACGAAGCAAGTCGTTAATTTTCCATCCATAGATCCATAGCGTAGCGCATAGAAAAAGCGAAGGCATCCACTATTGTGTCCCTTCGCTTTTTCCCTATTTGTCCTAAAGAAGGATATACATGTGACTCTCATCAAAGTATTGATCGCCGATTTTCAGTGCCCGCTTCTCTAAACCGTATGGGAGAAAGCCCATTTTTTCATAGAGACGAATGGCAGTCGGATTGGTCGTGACGACAGCGAGCTGTACCGTATCAATATCTCCCCGCTTCTTCAAATACGCGAGCTCAGTCTGCATGAGCGCTTGTGCGACACCCGTCCCGCGATACGCTTCACGCACGTACATGGAGACGATAGAAGCTTTGTGTCTTGCTTTCATCCCTCTGTGGCGGAAAAAACCGATGATGCCAGCCAGATGCCCTTCCACAAAAGCTCCAAAATAGCCGCTATCCCCCGCCTCTCCTTGCGAAAGTCTTCTGAGCCACTCTTCCCCAGGCATTTGGATTTCCTCTTCATAGGTAGAGCCGAATGCATCTGGATCAGTTTGCAGCCCTTCCAGTCTAATTTTAATAAGCTCATCTACATCGCCTGGTCCCAGAAAGCGAACTTCCATTCTAAGCTGCACCTCTCCCATTTTTAATTTCCACTTATCTTAGTCAAGAGTTGCTAGAAAGTAAAGAACGATCTAAAAAAAATAGCCAGGAGCATCTCCCTGGCCTATGAACCTCTTCCTATGCAGTTCCCGTCTGATTGGGGTTGCTTTGCCCAAACAGCTCCAGTGCTTGCTCCCGCAGCTTGAACTTTTGAATTTTACCAGATGCGGTCATCGGATATTCGTCTACAAACTGTATGTAGCGAGGGATTTTGTAATGAGCGATCTTCCCTTCGCAATAGGCCCGTATCTCATCCTCCGTTAGCGTTTCGCGAGGCTTTACCCGAATGCACGCCAATACCTGCTCGCCGTACTTAGCATCAGGTACACCTACAATCTGGACGTCCAACACTTTTGGATGTGTATAGAGGAATTCTTCCACTTCACGAGGATAAATATTTTCCCCTCCGCGAATGATCATGTCTTTAAGCCTGCCAGTAATCCGATAGTAGCCTTCTTCATCGACGGTTGCTAAGTCTCCGGTATGTAGCCAGCCATCATGATCGATCGCTTTCACTGTCTCCTCTGGCATGTTGTAATAGCCTTTCATGACCAAATATCCTCGGGTGCACAGCTCACCTTGAACACCTGGCTGCAAAATGTCACCTGTCGCCGGATCGATGATTTTCGCTTCTACTTCTGCATGCAGGCGACCGACAGTGGATACCTTTCGCTCGAGGGAATCCTCTGGCACGGTCTGTGTGATGACGGGAGAAGCTTCGGTTTGTCCGTACGCAATCGTAATATCACGGATTCCCATTTGATCGACGACCTTCTTCATAACCTCAATCGGGCATAAAGAACCAGCCATGATGCCTGTTCGCAGCGAGCTCAGGTCGCGCTCGGCAAACGTCGAATGGTTCAGCTCGGCAATAAACATGGTAGGTACACCGTACAGAGCTGTGCAGCGTTCAGCCTCCACAACCGCAAGTACCACCCCGGGATCAAAGGCAATAACAGGAACCATCGTCGCACCGGTTGCCACACATGCCAAGGTCCCCATCACACAGCCAAAGCAGTGGAAAAACGGAACAGGAATGCACACCTTATCCGCTAACCCGAGCCGCTGACATTCCGCTACTTTGACGGCATTGTTGACGATATTGACATGTGACAGCATGACTCCCTTTGGAAAACCAGTCGTCCCGGATGTGTACTGCATATTGATGACATCATCAGGTAAGAGCGTCGCCTGACGCGCGATCCGCTCTTCTTCCGTGACCAATGCAGCACGTTCGAGCAAATCACCCCACAAAAACATTCCGGGTTGTCGCTCATCCCCTAGATAGATCACATTTTTTAAATGCGGAAGCCTTTTGGATTGTAGCTCTCCAGGTTCACATGTCTGTAGCTCTGGGCAAATCTCTTGAATCATGGCGAGATAATTCGCATCGCGATAAGAATCCATTAAGAGAAGTGTCGTCGACTCGGATTGACGCAACAAATATTCCAGCTCATGTACCCGGTAGCTCGTATTGACCGTTACCAGTACACCACCCATTTTCGCCGTGGAAAATTGGGAAATCACCCATTCTGGCAGATTGGTTGCCCAAATCGCGATATTGTCCCCTTTTTGAATGCCAAGAGACATAAATCCCCGCGCGGCCTGATTGCATATCGCTTGAAATTCACCAAACGTATAACGTAGCCCTCGTTCGTGATAAACCAGCGCTTCCTTTTCCTGATACTTACTGGTTGTGTCGTCTAACATGTTGCCGATTGTGGTCATATGAATCATACAAGCACCCCCAAAACATTCAGACTATTCTGTAGGATTCTTCCTTTTACGCCACAATCCTTCTTTTTCCATTATCGTCCTATATCCATTCGTTCTTGTGTTCCTTGATAAATGCGATGTCTTCTTGATAGTGAAGAATATGACCTTCTTCGACCATCTTTTGAAAAGCAGCATCGCCTTCACTGGCTTTTCTCGCAATGGTTTTGCATAGTCCTTCTAAACGAAGCAAGACCATTTCTAGCGTACCTTCCTTTATTTCCAACCCGTACGATTCAAAAAACATGGCCACTCGCTGTTTTCGCTGATTGGCATGCAGCAGTGGTTGGTAATGGATTTTTTCTCCGGATTCCGTTAAAGAAAATCTACTCAAAGGCACGCAGGTATAGAGCGTATAGGCAATATCCCAAAGTCTTGGTCCCGGAGCCGCTAAATCAAAATCGATAATGCCAATCGGTACTCGTTGATGGAAAATGATATTATACATAGCAAAATCGTTATGACAGATGACCTCACGCGGGCCAGGAGTGTGATCCAACAAATGCCACTGATCATCGAAAGGAAAATCACTCACTGAATCATGATAAAGCCGAAGCATTTTCGCAATTTCTTGTAACGCTTCGTTTGCATGCATATATTCCTTCCAAGTGCTTCAATAATGCATGGATGTGCTTGCTTCCTGGCTTTACTTCCCTTCTAACGGTATTGCCAGAACGGTATACATTCGTTACGTTTCCGCCCGCTAATAATTCTTCCTTCGTCGATGACGATTTTGACATACATGAACGCCCCTTTCTTTTGACGAAAAAAGAAAGCGTCCCTGTTGTGGAACGCCATCTACTTTACTTCACGACGATTTTTTTCGTAGCCTCTACCTTGTATGGCAGGTGGTTGCTGTAGTTGAGCTCGACCCGAATTTCATGCTCTCCCTTGGGCAACTTTTTCAGTAAAAATTCTGGTTGATAAATCATCCCTTTTGGTTCGCCATTCAGGTATAAATGTGCGTGTCCCTCACCAAAGACTGGGGCATCTGCCAATTCTCCATTTTCCTGAACAAACGTGAAGTGCTCTGTAAGCAAGGATACTTCTGCCGTCGTCCCATCCAACTTGACCTCCATATTCAGCGCTGGCTTTTCTGACCCAGCTGGCTGGTTCATGGATGCCGTCGTTGTAACAGAAGCGGTTGGATCTGACGGTCGATAAGAGTCTGAGACGCTCAAAGGGTCTTTGACCAGAAGTACGATTCCCGCCACCAGTACTACAAGAAAAACGATTCCGCCCAAAATGAGATTGCGCATACTGATAATAAAGACCTTCATGTCTCTACTCTCCCTTTCGCAAGTGCTTGTCACTTATTTGTACATGCATATGCGAGAGTGAAGAGAGTTAGAAGCAAAAACTTTTCTAGTAATACCAGTTCAAACAGTTGGCTTTTCAGCGCCGGGAAGATGGCGAGAACCCAACGAAGGAGGAGCGGAGTGTAGGCAATCTACATGAGCACCGGACTTCGGAGGTAAACGCCATATTCGATGTCGAATTCGCTTCCTGAACTACTTCGTGATCAAAAGCCGACTTTTTGAACACCCCGTAGTTAACGATAGTTAATAAATTGTACTTCCAATGGCAGATCAGCCTTGCGAATCGCGTTGATGATTTGCTGTAATTCATCTTTGCTTTTTCCCGTCACGCGAATTTGATCGTCTTGAATCTGTGTTTTTACTTTGACCCCTGTATCTTTAATGATGCTGTTGATCTTTTTCGCATTGTCTTTGTCGATCCCCTGCACTAGCTTGACACGCTGACGGACAGTACCGCCCGCTGCCGGTTCAACTTTGCCGTAGTCGAGGTTTTTGATCGGGACATCCCGTTTGACAAGCTTCCCAAGTAAAATGTCTTTTACCTGACTGAGCTTAAAGTCGTCATCGGAGACGAGAACGAGCTCTTCCTTTTCCAAGGAGATGCTGCTCTTGCTCCCTTTGAAGTCAAAGCGATTTTCTATTTCTTTTAATGCGGTCTGAATCGCATTGTTCACTTCGGATAACTCTACTTTGGACACGATATCAAATGAACTCTCTTTACTCAAAGGAATTCTCCTTTCTATTATTAGATCGCACGGATCAAGCCACCATCGATCAGGAAGGATTGACCTGTCACGTAGCTGTTTGCTGGCGAAGCCAAGAACGTCACCATGCGAGCAAACTCGTCAGGCTGACCATATCTGCCCAATGGGATTTGCTTCTCCCAATTTTCTCTTACTTCATCTGCACTGATGCTCTTCGCCTCAGCGGTAAGCCCATCCAATTGTGCCACCCGATCCGTCGCAATTCTGCCAGGCCCGATGGTGTTAATCAAAATCCCATCTGGTCCGAGTTCTGAAGAAAGCGTCTTGGAGAGGCCCAATACCCCCGTACGAAACGTATTGGACAGAAGCAAATTCTCAATTGGCTGTTTAAAGGACGAGGAAGCGAAGTTGATGATTCTTCCAAATTGGTTCGCTCGCATATGCGGCAATACAGCACGAATGGCACGTACATAGCTGAGCAAATTTAGCTGGAAGGCTTGCATCCACTGTTCGTCGGTGAGCTGATCGAATCTGCCTATTGCAGGTCCACCAGAATTGTTGATTAAAATATCGACGCTGCCAAAATGCTTGACCGTTTCTTCGACAACTCGCTTTATGTCTTCTTCTTTCGTGACATCCACTGTTACGACAAGAGGTGATTTTCCAGTAGCTTGTTCGATATCAGCACGAACGATTTCCAGAGCAGCCTCATCTCTACCGCATATCGTAACATTCGCTCCTTCTTGGGCGAGGCACTGCGCTGTTGCCTTCCCCAATCCTTTTGATGAGGCGAGTATCAGAGCCGTTTTTCCTTGCAAAAATAGATCCATATGCATGCTCCTTTCATAGTTCACTCATGGATGTATCTTGATCTCTTTATTCTACAGAACTTTCTGACGAAGGAAAAGCAAAAGAGAAGGGGTACAGCACATGCTCCCCTTCTCTTGCGAATTACTATACCTCTGTCGGAGGTACGTTCTTATCTTTGTTTTGTTTTGCTTCTCGTTTCGCCTGGCGAGCCGCTTTGCGCTCCAGTCTTCTTGCCTTCGCCCCCTCAAACAGGGAGTACAGAACTGGAACGAGCACCAATGTCACGATCGTGTGGAAAATCAAGCCGGAGATAACGGCAGTTGCGAGTGGCGCTTCCAAATCAGAGCCTTCTGCCATTGCAAGACCCATCGGTAGCATCCCGAGAATCGCCGTCAGCTTCGTCATGATAACGGGACGAATACGTTCCTTCGTTCCTTGGATAATCGCCTCTGCGGTTTCCATTCCACGTTTGCGCAGCAGGTTGATCCTGTCGATCAAGAGGATCGCATTGGATACGACGATACCGACAAGCATGATAATCCCGATCATCGCCATTTCACCGAATGTCCGCTGTGTAAGGACGAATCCTAACACGACACCGACCAAGGCCATTGGAATCGTCAGCATGATGATGAACGGTTGGGACATCCGCCCGAACTGGGCAACCATGATGACGTAAATCAGAGCCAGAACACCTAAGAATACGAAGATCCCTTGGCTTATGTTCGTGCTTTGCTCTTTCAGCTTACCGGCGATTTCCACTTTATAACCTGCTGGTACAGGTACGGATGGCAATTTTTCATTAATCTCACGGCCTACTGGCCCTAAATCACTTCCCAGCATCTCGGCAGAAATCGTTACGATGCGTTCGCCTTCTTTTCGCTCAATCGTGATCGGAGACTTACTGTACTCCATATCTACCAGGTCTGCCAAAGGCACTGCTGCTCCGTCTTTCGATGTCACCATAATCGTTTTGAGCTGATCCGGATGCTTCAGCCAGTTGTCCGGCATTTTGGCAACGACGTCTACTTCGATTCCATCCTGTGTGATGGACGCAATTTGTTGACTGCCGATTAACACGCTCAATTGTTGCAAAAGTGAACGGTGATCTACATTCAGTCTGGTAAGCGCATCTTGTTTTGGCAGCAACGTAACTTTTTCTTTTCCTTCTTTAAAATCGTTGCGAATGTTGGTGAGCCCGTCGATTGTTCCAAGCATCGCTTCCATATCGGTTGCGATCTTCCGCATGACTTCCATGTCATCCCCGTAAACATCCAGTTGGATCGGGCCGCTTCCGCCTTGTTGTCCGAATGACATGGAGACGGAGTCGATTCCTGGGGTCGCATTCAGACGCTTGTTAATATCCTCGTTCAAAGCGTCCTTATCACGTGTTCTTTCCCCCTTCGGAATTAAGGAAATGAACAATGTTGCTTCTTCCTTGGAAGTAAAGAAGAATACATCCTTGATTTCCGGGATCTCCCGCAGCGATGTTTCCGCGGTGACGGCTGCTTTTTGAGCTCTTTCCAACGTACTACCGATTGGCATTTTCATATTGACAAAGACGATATTTTCATTGGCGTTAATTCCTTGACCCATTTTCATAAAAGGTGTGAGGAAAGCGGAACAAACCAGCAATGCTACTGCGAGTAAAACCGTTTTTATCCGATGTCTAATCGCTACATGTAAAATGCCGCTGAATACACGAATGATAAAGTGTTCCTTGCCTTCTCCTTCTAGCGAAACATGCTTATCCTTCTGCAAGAAGCGATTGGAAAACACGGGAACGAAGAAGAAAGCAGCGATCGTCGATGCAATAATGGCAGCGGATACCGTAAAGGCGATTGTAGCCAAAACCGGTTTCAGCCAATCTTCAAAATCCGCAAAGACAAGTGGCAAAAAGACGATGATGATCGTGAGCTGTGAGGTGAACACAGGTGTCAAAACTTCTCTCGTTCCTTTAATAATAGCCTGCTTCAGCTCTTCGCCCTTTTCTCGGTAGTGATAGATACTTTCCAATACGACGATGGCTGCATCGACGATCAAGCCGACTGACAAGCTAAGCGACAGCAAGCTGATCATATCAATGTTGTAGCCTGCGAGTTTCATCGCGATGAACGTCATGAACGCAGAGAGCGGCAGCGTCGTAGCGATGACGAGCGTAACCCTCCAGTTGCGAAGGAAGACGAACAAGATGATAATCGCAAGCGCCCCACCAATCATGACATCCCGGCTGAGGTTGCTCACGGCATGCTCAACAAAGGAGGCTCCTTCGAACATGACTTTGATGTTGTATTTGCCATTTGCTTCTGTGTTCATTTTGCGAACGACTTCTTCTACATTCTTTTGTGTCGTGATCAAGTCATAGCCGTCTGCCCGCGTCACACTGATTTGAATAAACACGGAACCGTTTGTTAGGGCGACAAAGTCTTTCACTTTACCACGCAAATCTTCAATTTGTGCCAGTTGATTCAGAGAAACGGTTCCTCTCGGTGTATCAATTGGCAGTGCCTCTATTTCCTGTGGGGTCTGATAAGTATTGTCAATCATGACAACCGTATCAAATCCCGTGTTCTCCAGTGTACCAATCCCTTGCTTCCAGTTTGTATCCTGAAGCTGTGAAATGATAGCCGCTGGAGTTGTTTGATAGGCATTCAATCGCTGTGGCAAAAAGGATATGGTAATTTTATTCTCGAAGCTTTTCTCTTCTACGATTACTTCCTTGACTCCCTCGACTTCTTCAATGCGGTCCTTGATCGAGGTTTTTGCCAAACTCAGCATGGTCTTCGGCTCTGCTCCTACGACGGCAAAATCAATCATTTGATCGCTACCCATATTGCTCTGGAAGATATCTACGGAGTTAACGGCTTTCGGAAAACCGTTTCGGAGACGGTTAACAGCATTTTGTACATCTTGCTTAACCTGCTCGCCTTTACCTTCATTTGCAGAAACATTGATTCTGACAGAACCAGCACTTGTTGAAGAAGAATATTTTTTAATATCACTAATCGATTTTAGTTCTTGTTCTACTTTTTTCGTTACTTTTTCTTCCATCTCTTCTGGTGGCAGTGCACCACCGGAAATTCTTACGTTAATATCAGGGAAATTCGTCTTTGGAACAAGTTCGACATTAAAGCTAAATAAGGACCCTAAACCTGCAATGACGAGCAAAAATGTAAATAAGTAGACGATTAGCTGTCTTTTTAGCAAAAAGAGAATCATCTTGTTCATGCAACTATTCTCCCTTCGCCTCTACTTTTTGCCCTTCGACGTAGAATGTAATTCCGCTGCGCAACAGCTGGTCTCCTTCTTTCACGCCAGAAACGATTTCGATGGAGTCTCCGACCATTTGACCGGTTTTCACTGGTTTTCTTACAGTCAGGCCATTTTCTACTGCCATCACGTAATGGTCAGTTTGACTCACGCCCACACTTTCCAGTGGCACGAGGAAGCCATTAACTTGGCGCGGCACCTCAACTGTCGCGGCCATTCCTCCACGCCAGTAACCCTCTGCATTTGGTATCGTGATCTCAATGCGGTACTTCCCTGTATCCTTGTTCACAACTGGAGAAATAAATGCAATGGTTCCTTCACTTTTCTTACCATCGTCCGACAAAGCCTGCACCTTCGTTTTCTCTCGGAATTGACCGATCAAGTCATTGGAAACATCCAAGGTTACCTTCATTTCAGACAGGTCAACGAGGCGGATGATTTCCTGACCAGGAGACACCTGCTCACCAATTTGCCATTTCACATCCACGACTGTTCCTGCGAATGGTGCCTGAATTTTCGAATCATCCAAGCTCTTCTTCGCACGGTCTACACCGCCGGCAGCAGCTTTAATCGATGCGTTGGCAACCATGACATCTTCTGGTTCTGCTCCTTTTTGCAGTTCATTCAGAGACAGCTGAGCGTCACGCAGTGTAATCTCTGCTTGCGTAACGGCCCGTTTGCTCGTATTTATTTCGTTCTGCGAAATGGCTCCGCCAGCAAATAACTTTTCACTTGTTGCGAGATCCTGCTTTGCTTTATCCAGACTGTCTTGCGCGCTTTTTACCTGCAAGCGCTTCTGCTCGAGTGCTTCTGCTGTCGCTCCCTTTAACGCCTTGATTTTACGCGCTGCTGCTTCATCCACCTGCCCCTGTGCCGCTGTAATTTCTTTTTGCTGGTAACGGGTATCCAATGTGGCCAATAACTGACCTTGCGCGATTTTTGCTCCTTTGTTCGCGGAGATTGCCGAGATCGTTCCGCCTGTGCCAAACGACAGTACCGCGTCACGCTTGGCTTCCACCATCCCTGTGACTGAGAGCATCACTGGCTTTGTTGCTTTTTGTACCTTTACAACCTCTACTACCTTCGCCTTTGCCTCTGTCTGCTGCGGTGCCTCTGGTGCTGGTGCTGAACAACCTGCTGCAACCAGCATTATCGAAGCCAGAATAATCGATGCCCGTTTTTTCACAAGAATTCCTCCAAATTTTCACAATCATTCCTCATGGCGTAATTGTGCCAGTTTTTACCTCTGCTGTAAAACAGTCAGCGGGTGGAAATTCATATCCGCCCCGAGACGGAGACCAGCACCTTTCAGCGCATAAATAGATACGCAAAATAACTGGGAAAGTTACCCTTTATTGGACAATCTTGAAGAAAAATTTACAAAAAAAGCAGCCAAGTCAAAGACTTGAACTGCCTTTTGGATATGATCCAGATTATTGTTCGATTAGTTGTTCCAGTTCTTCGAGCAATTCCTTGAAGACACTCAATGCTTCTGCAATCGGTGTGGGCGACGTCATGTCTACGCCTGCGCCCTTAAGCAGATTGAGCGGATAATCTGAGCTACCGCCCTTGAGGAACTGCAAATAACGATCCACGGCTGGCTGGCCTTCCTCCAATATCTGCTTGGAAAGAGACGTCGCGGCAGAGAAGCCAGTTGCGTACTTATACACATAGAAGCCGCGATAGAAATGAGGAATCCGCGCCCATTCCAAATCAACCTCGCTGTCTACGACCATGTCCGGGCCGTGATAGGCAACATTGAGCTCACGGTAAATGGTACTGAGAGATTCGGCTGTCAGCGGCTCTCCCTGCTCTTCTTTTGCGTGCACAACTTTCTCAAATTCAGCAAACATAGTTTGACGGAATACCGTTCCACGGAACTGCTCTAGGTAATGATTAATCAAGTACATGCGCTGTTTCTTGTCAGTCGTCGTCTCGAGCAAATGATTCATCAGAAGTGCTTCGTTCAGTGTAGAAGCTACTTCTGCTACGAAAATCTTGTAATCGGCATACGTGTAAGGCTGTGCGTGATTGGAATAGTAGCTATGCAAGGCATGACCCATCTCATGCGCCAGCGTAAACATGTTGTTGACATTGTCCTGATAGTTCATGAGCACAAATGGATGTGACGTAAAGGCGCCCCATGAATAGGCTCCGCTTGTCTTCCCTTCATTTTCATGCACATCGATCCAACCGTTGGAAAAGCCTTCTTCCAGGATGCGACCATACTCCTCACCCAGAGGATGAAGTGCTTCTTTAATTGTTGAAACAGCCTGATCATACGGGATTTTCATGTCCGTCTCAGGTACGATCGGCACGTACAAATCGTACATGTGCAATTCATCTACGCCCAATAACTTTTTGCGCAAAGCAATGTATCGGTGCATGAGCGGAAGATGCTCATGGATCGTTGCAATCAGGTTATCGTAAACAGGAAGCTCCACATTATCGGCAAACAAGGCTGCGTACAGGGCAGACGGATATTTTCTCGTCCGTGCGTTGAAAACATCCCCTTTAATGGCAGATGTCAGCGAGGCTGCAATCGTATTGCGGAACTTGCCATACGTACTGTACAACGTCTCGAATGCGTCTTTGCGCACGCGTCGGTCTTTGCTTTCCATGAACTGCGTATAGCGTCCCTTGGTCAACTCGACTTCTTCGCCGTTTTCATCTGTGATCATCGGAAATTTCATGTCAGCGTTGTTGAGCATCCCAAAAATTTTGGAAGGAGAGGACGCTAACTCGCTCATATTTGCCAGCAATGCTTCTTCCTCGGCGGATAGCGTATGTGGCTTGAAGCGAGTTATCTCTTCCAACAAAATGCGATAGTGCTCAAGACCTTCTACTTCTTTGATCCACGTTTGTAAGTCCTCCGTGGGAATCGCCAAAATCTCTGGCTGTATGTACGAAATGGAACCGTATACTTGCGTGCTGAGGCTGGTCGCCCTGTCAGTCAGCCCTTGATACTTGCTGTTCGCATTGTCTTCGTCTCGACGCATACGTGCATAGACGTACACTTGATCAAGCGTCTTCAATAATTCATCTTGCAGAGTCAACACGGCCAGCAACTGTTTACCGGAAGTAGCCAGAGAGCCTTTCATTGCTGCGATTTTTTCTGTGAGCTGTTTTACTTTTTGTACGTCCGCTTCCCAATCATTATCAGTGGGATACATGTCCTCAAGACGCCATTTGTATTCAGCGGGGACGTCACTGCGTTTCGGCAGTGTTTTGCTTTTATTCACCGTGATCACTCCCTCGTTATTCATGTAAGATGAAATGGTCAAATCATCCATATGTGTATCCTATCGTATTATGCCTACAGGTTCAAATCAATCAGACGCTTTCACGTTTTCCACAGAAAAAAAGCCGAGCTTTCCCCTAATGGAAAAGTCAGCTTCTCCCTACTCCAATATAGTGAAAGCCTGCTTCCTTTACTTCCTGGTTCGGCCAGGCATTTCGTCCGTCTACCAAGAGTGGCTGCGCCATGCTTTGATGAACCTGTTTCCAATCCAGTTGGACACATTGTTCCCATTCTGTGACCAATAATGCGGCGTGTGCTCCCTCGAATGCTTCAGTCGCGGATTGTGTGTACGTGATCTGTGGAAACTGCTTGCTGACACCAGGTGCTCCAATCGGATCGAACGCCTTCACGGATGCCCCTTTTTGCAGGAGTGCTCCTATCAATTTGAGCGAAGGCGCTTCGCGGATGTCATCCGTATCCGGTTTAAACGTCAATCCCAACACGGCAATTTGTTTGCCTTTCAGATCAGGGAGTTGCAAGCACAACTGCTCCAAAAACCATCCAGGCTGCGTAGCATTCACCTCTCGCACTTTATCCAAAATGCTTAAGTGAACATTGTGCTCTGCTGCGAGCTGCAATAACGCAATCGTATCCTTCGGAAAACAGGAGCCGCCATAGCCTACTCCTGCCCGTAAAAATTGCGGACCAATTCGGCTGTCCAATCCCATTCCTCGTGCGATCGTCACAATATCCGTCCCGAGGGCGGTACTTAACCGGGCTAGCTCATTCATGAAGGAGATTCGCGTTGCCAAAAATGCATTCGAAGCGTATTTGATCAACTCTGCGTTTGCTCTGGTGGTGATTACTCGCGGTGCCTTCACGCCATTGTACAGCTCCTCCATGCGAGCAGCTGCTTGAGGATTATCTACGCCAATGACGATACGCGAAGGCTCCAATGCGTCCAATAATGCACTCCCTTCCCGTAAAAACTCCGGGTTGGATGCAACCGATACTCCTTGGCAGCCAGCCAGCATCCCCGCTACTTTTTCGCCAGTTCCGACTGGTACGGTACTTTTGATTACCACGATGCGTTCTTGCGGTGCGAGCGAATGGACCTTTTCCATGTCAGAAACAGCCCCGAGTAAATACGTTAAATCGGCTGTGCCGTCTGCTGCTTCAGGTGTCCCCACACAAATGAAAAAAATCTCTGCGTCCTTCGTCTCTGTCAGATCCGTATAAAAAGCAAGCGCGTCATCATCCAATACTTTTTTTAATGCCTCTTCTAAGCCCGGCTCGTAAATCGGCGAGATCCCTTGGCGCAACTTTTCTACCTTGGACGCTACGAGGTCAATACCGATCACCTGATGACCGTTCATAGCAAGGGAGACAGCAGTCGTCAAACCTACGTAGCCGGTCCCAATAACGGCAACTTTCATTCCTTCACCTCATCATTTTTTCGACACACGCAAATAGAGCTCTTCTAGCCTCATCCGTTGCTTATGGATATCGTGGTTTTTTTCTACTTTCAGTCGAGCCTCCGTCGTGATCTGTGCCCACTCGTGACTATCTGTTAGTACACGATTTATCATTTTCCCGAGTGCAGTCGGTGATTTTTCCGGCACCAGATATCCGGTCACTTTGTTTTCGACCAGCTCCGGAATCCCCGCATGATAGGTGGAAATGACAGGGCGTCCGCTAGCCATTGCTTCCATGATGACATTGGGAATCCCCTCTTGGTTGCCATTTCTCGCTGTCTTGCATGCGATAATGAACAAATGGCATTTGGCCAGTTCACGCTGGACTTCACGATGTGGCAGAGCTCCTTTGAGCACGACTTGTGTGCCTAACCTGTTTTTCTTGATCAGTCGTTTGAGCTTCTTTTTTTCTTCTCCATCACCGACGATGATTAGCTTCGCCTTGGGATGTTTTTTATGCACGTGGGTAAACGCCTTGATTAACGTATCCATCCCCTTTTTTTCAGTCAGTCTCCCTACGCTTAGCAATCGATACTCCCCATTTTCCACAGGTGGTGGCGGCAGCATGGGGAATTTGCGCAAATCAATTCCTGAGCGTATAAGGGTAATTTTGGATGGGGGACAGCCGAGATGAATCAATCGCTTTCTCATGTGATTGCTCACGACTGTAAACGCATGGCCCTTTCGAAAAAGACGCGCAAGGGACCGTCTGTATAATGGATTTTCTTTGACGCGCTTGGTGGCATCAAAACCGTGAAAGGAAGTGATCAGGGGGAGCTTGCTTTTTTGTGCATAAGGAAGCAATTCTAATCCAGCAGGGCCAAAACGGGCATGCAGGCATTTAATTTTTTTTCGTCGCAGCCAAGCGGAGAGGCCGGCCATATGCTTGCGCACATAGACCGGCGAATAAGGAAATTGTTTGCGGTTAAAGGCTCGCTGTCGGGTCAACACCACGGGTTTGACCACTTGATGTCCAAGCAATTGCTCGTAAATGAACGTTTCACTCTTGGGAAGAAACTTTCTACGATAAACGAGGACCCGATGCATGCAACTGGCCTCCTTGATAACGGGTGTTGGGTGTTACCCCTTCGATTGCGAACGAATCTCCGCTAATTGATGGCGAAGGCCCTCTTCTAGCGTCACTTTTGGTTTGTATCCCAAGCGTTGTTGGGCAAATTGGATATCCGCACAGGTTCGTAAGGAGTCACCTGCTGGCCCATTTTGATACGCAATGCGAGGGGTCTGATTCAGTAACGTGCCCATGATGGATAGCACATCGATGAGCTTGATTTCCCGATCTCCACCTACATTAAAAATGTCACCGGGAACAGCATGCTGTGCAGCGAGGAGATTCGCCTCTACCGCGTCTGTCACATACGTAAAGTCTCGTGATTGCTGGCCATCACCATAGATGACAACCTGCTCTCCTTTCAACATTTGACGAAAGAAACGATGAAAAGCCATATCGGGACGCTGTCTTGGACCGTATACCGTAAAGTAGCGCAGCATGGAAACCGGGAGTCCATAAGCTTTTACATAAACGGAGCAGATTTGCTCCATCGCTTCCTTGGTCACACCATAAGGGGAAACTGGGCGAAGAGGCGCATTTTCATTGGTTACTGTCCCTTGCATCGTCCCGTAAACCGAGGAAGAGGACGAGACCACGATGACAGGTGGCTTCGGTCTTTGTAAGCAAGCCTCCAGCAATTCTTGTGTAGCCAAAATATTATGGCTAACATAATCAGCAAAAGACTTTCCCCAGCTGTTTCTCACGCCCGGCAAGGCAGCGAGATGGAAAACAACATCGACGTTCTCGAGCCAAATGTCCCAACGCCCAGTCTGAAGCGTTGTAGAGTGGAAGGTGAAGGCAGGATGTTTTCCTATTTCGGCCAGATTACGCAGTTTCGCAGCAACATCGTAGTTATCGATGAACCCGTCTATTCCGATGACTGTCACGCCATCGTTCAACAAGCGCTGCGTCAAATGAGACCCAATAAAACCTGCACAGCCGGTGACTAGAGCTTTCTTCATCGCCTCCGACGCCTCACTTTCTTCAGCCTTCTAATGACTAAATAACCGTCCTTGTAACCATAGATGGCCCTGTACTTCTTGCCCCACCTGTTCAGATAAAATTTGAATGTTTTTTTTCGCAAATAATTACGGCGGAACTTCATCTTGCTGTCCGTGAGCTGACCTTTATGCTTCGTCCGGTTGTAAAGGATCTGGTTGATGTATCTCACCCGATACTTTTCAATTAATCGCAAAATGATTCGCCGATCCTCCATAATCCTTCCCTCGTATCGATCCGCGGTATCCCAACCACCCACTTTATGCAGGGCTTCTACGCGATAGCAACGTGGAGAAACCATCCAGCGATTGTACTTCAGAAACTGGTATTTGTTATAAAATGTTTTATGCTTCACCTTAATCGTGTTGGTATACTTTCCGTGCCTAACTTTCCAGATGTTCATGTTGCCATAGAAGAGAGCTGTGCCTTTCTTGCTTTTGTGAATGTACTTTTTGAGTACTGCCAGCGTTCGTTTCGGTAACCAGTCATCGGAGTCGAGTTGTACGAGATAAGGAGTATCCACCATAGACAATGCCTGATTCATGACTTTGCCGATTCCAGAATTTTGTTCCATTCGATGATACATAATGTTTGGGTGGTACATATATTTTTCAATTTTACTTCTGGTGTGATCCGTGGACGCATCGTCAATGATCAACAGCTTCCAATCTTTTGAGGTTTGATTCAAGACACTGTTGATGGCTTTGCGAATAAACTTGGCGCGATTGTATGTCGGAATAACTACAGTAAAGGTCGGATTCATACGTCCTCCCTCTTGACAGCCGGAATGCAAATGGACGATTTGTCGCTTACAATGAAGACTCCCGTACTGTTAGAAGATTGACCCGTCAGCATCGATGAGCGGCCGAAAACGCTGTTTGTTATTTTCCAAGCAACTTCATGCAGCGAGCTGTTTTCTAGCAGGATACTATTTTCGATATACGAGCAATTTCTCAAGCTTACGCCATTTTGGATCGAGACGTACGGTCCGATTTGGCAATTTTCAATCACACAATTATCACCGATTAGTACAGGACCCGTAATCTTCGCATTTTTCACTATGGTTCCTTTGCCAATTTGATATTGATTGCCTAGCTCCCTCGTAAGCATCCACTGGTTGGCCTCCAGCCAGCGATCGATGGTTCCCACATCCGAATACTCTCCGTTGGTGACGGAGTGAGCCAATTTGAATCCGCGATTAATCATCGATTGAATCGCATCCGTTATTTCTAGTTCGCCTCGGGGAGATGGCTGCAGGGTAGCAATCGACTCAAAAATAGGTGGCGTAAACAGGTATGCGCCAATAACCGCCAGATTGCTCTTTGGCTGACGTGGCTTTTCCTCTACAGAGATTAGTCGTCCTTTTTGTACTTCTGCGATCCCATAATCCTGTGGTCTCTCCACTTTACTTAGCATTACGACACCGTCAGATTTTCCCTTCGTAAACGCTTTTGTAAGTCCGTGAAGCGAATCCATCAATAAATTATCACCTAGTAGCAAGATAAACGGTTCGTCTTGCAAAAACGGTTGCGCTAGCTGGACAGCATGGGCAATTCCCAGTCGTACCTCCTGCCTGATAAACGTAATGGTAGCCCCGAATTGACTACCATCGCCCACCATGGGAGGAATCTGTGATTGAGAAGGATGTATCACGATGCCAATGTCCTGAATGCCCACTTCACGCAGTTTGCGAATGCAATAGTGTAAGACCGGGTGATTGGCCACAGGGAGGAGGGTTTTCGGTTGCGAATAGGAAAAGGGGTGCAGTCGCGACCCACGTCCAGCACACAAGATTAACCCTTTCACAAGTATCACTCCCCAGTTGTGCTCTGCGATACTTATAAGGTATGCGTATCTGGATAGCTGGACAGGGCAGACGTCCACATTGGCGCAAGAAAAGGCAACCACCTACATCCTTTCCATTCGAATTAACCTGTTTTTAAAAGCTGATGTTTCTCTTCACTTCGCGTTGGAACAACAGTTTCAAACACGTTCAGATAGCCTTGCGCTGTCGCGTACCAAGAAAAAAACTTGGCTCGTTGCAGGGCCTGTTTGCCCATTTCATTCCGGACCGCAGGTGAACTCCACAACAGTTCCCAGACAGCAGGCAATCCTTTTCCCCAATCTTTTGGCGGAATGATAAACCCACTTTTCTCGTGGGCAACGACTTCACGAATACCGCCTCGTGGAGTAGAAATGACAGGCTTTCCGGAAGCCATTGCCTCTAAATTGACACGGCAAAACGCTTCTTTCCAAACGGATGGTGTCGCCACGACATCCCCAATTTGATAGTAAAGCGGCATTTTTGCGGATGGTACGAAATTGACGAAGCGCACCTTTTCGCCTAAAGGCTTCGCAAGTCGCTTGAGTTCTCGAACATACGGATTCAGGCGATTACTGCCGTATCCCGTTCCGCCCACAATGACGAGTTTGGCTTTCGGGTCTTGTTTGCTCACCTGGCGAAAGGCTTTGATCAGCACGTGCACCCCTTTTCCGCGCATGAGTCTGCCGGCATAAAACAAGACGCGATCATCTGGCTTCAACCCAAGTTCTTGACGCATTTTTTTGACCGCTATCTTTGCAACCTGATAAGGAGTGACATCGACTCCGAGATGAACCGCATGAATTTTATTGGCAGGAATCTTGCACGTCCGAATAAAATGTTGACGTAAAAATTCACTGTTCGTAATAAAACCTGTTGCCAGTCGAACGGCTCGCCGCATATTTTCCTTGTTGATGATCGGCTGTGACCCATACACGTGAGAGTGCATATTCACAAAGACCGGGATCTTGGGAAAATGGCGTTTTAATGTGAGAACATAGATCGGTCTGTTTTCCACGAGGATGACATCTGGCTTGTTCTTTTTGATATGATGAATAATCCGGCGTAAATAAGGCTTTGGCCCTTGATACGGGACGCGAATGAACTGCCGGTTTTCTTCCACGGATGAGGTTGGATAGGTCGCACATTTACGAGTGTAGATCGTCACGTTATGCATGGGCTCGATCATCTTTGTGACCTCGTCAATATCGTGTTCGACCGAGCTTCCTTTGACCGGTGGTACAGAAAAGGGACCCGGACTAATAATTGCGATGTTCATTTCGCTCGATCTCCCACTCCTTTTTCAGTGAAAGAACTACTTGATACAGGTACTGCAATTGTTTGGTATGGTTCTCTTCAAGCTTCTCCCATCTTTCTTCCCACGAAGTCAGCGCCTCTTTTAGCTCCATCACTTCTTGTTCAAGCTTGTGAACCTGTTCCACGACTACCTCGTCGGTCTCTCTCATAATAATTTCGAAGGTAGGCTCCAAGACCAGTTCCTTCGGCTGCTCTACTGTTGTATTTACAACTAACTCTTGAACGTTTTCCGTTACTTCCTCTTGCTGTTTTTCATTGGCTTTTACGATTGAAATACGTTGAACTGCCTCATCTACGACATAACTTCCTGAAAACACACCTGGCGTTACCCAATGAGACAGATCCCATTTTTTCCGTTTTTCCACAAATCATCGCCTCCTGAAGCTTGCATCTACGTAATATGTTATGACAGACAAGGAAAATGGGTACGTGTACGGTGACATAGAAAAAACCGCTTGATTTGGATAAAATCAAAGCGGTTGCCCATGGTCTCTCATATTTGCTTGTCTACGGAAGTTCAAGCTGTAAAGACGCGCTTGTTCTACGGTTGTAATCTGTTGCTTTTGCCATTCGAGCAAGATCCTGTCGATATAGCGGATGTGAAGTTTGCCGACGGTTGCAGCCTCACGCAAAGCGGTCAAAATCAATTCTTCCTGATAGCCGTCCTGTTCGGTCCACATGTGGATGTTCTCCAATTCAAATGGCGCTAGCGGGCGACCAAATGCCTGCTCAAAACGAGCGTAAATGGCAACCGGTTCGGCATCCAGAGAAACGGCCACTTCCATAAAGGGCTCCATGCTTCTCGGGTCTGCTTGCTGCTCCCGCCAAGTCTGGTACAGCTTTTTGTACAAAGGGGTCAAATTGTATTGCTCATGACGCATGCCCGTCTGTGGATCGATAAACTCATCTATCGTAATCCAATCTTCTTTTAATAGCTTTTGTAGAGATTGAATCAATCTCCTGCTCGTCATGGACATGCGCTCCTCCAGCTCGGTTAAGGTCGGGAATCGGTTCCCTTCCTGCTGAAAGGATAGCAGATGAATTAGTAGCATCATCTCATCATCAGTCAATGACATACGCTTATACATTTTCAAAAGAAGGTTGGAGACGGATGTTGCTCCTTCTTGCAACAATTGCAATATATGGGAGTCCATAACGCATATTCACCTCTGGGTTGGAATAACAAGGGAGTGCGTAAAACGCGCTGTCAAACAATAGGAACACCCTGCTGCCCTCGCGCAACAGGGTGTAGATCGTTCAATGATAAGGGAACTCTATGGGTAGAGACGATTCAGCATGCGTGGGAATGGAATGGTTTCACGCACATGATCCAGACCGCAAATCCATGCAATCGTACGCTCCAGACCCAAACCAAAGCCCGAGTGAGGAACTGTACCGTATTTGCGCAGATCCAAATACCAGCGATATGCCTCTTCCGAAAGCTCATGCTCAGCAAAACGTTTCTCCAAGAGTTCTGGATCATCAATCCGCTGGCTACCCCCGATGATTTCACCGTAGCCTTCCGGTGCGATCATGTCCGCGCACAGAACCACTTCCGGACGTTCAGGATGTGGCTTCATGTAGAAAGCCTTGATTTCGGTAGGATAATGGGTGATGAAAACAGGCTTGTCGAAATGGTCCGCAATCATCGTCTCATCCGGTGCCCCGAAGTCGTCTCCCCATTTGATCTCGCTACCTTTTTCCTGCAACAGTTTAATCGCATCATCATAAGAGATGCGTGGGAACGACCCCGTTACATTTTGCAGTTTTGTTGTATCGCGCTCCAACGTTTTCAGTTCGCGCTCACAGTTTTTCAATACGGATTGTACCACATGAGAAACAAACGCTTCCTGAATACGCAGATTTTCTTCGTGATCCACGAAAGCCATCTCCGGCTCGATCATCCAGAACTCGATCAAGTGACGACGTGTCTTGGATTTCTCGGCACGGAAAGTTGGACCGAAAGAGTAAACGCGACCTAACGCCATAGCGACTGCTTCCATATAAAGCTGGCCGGACTGCGAGAGATACGCATCCTCCTCAAAATATTTGGTATGGAACAGATTGGTGGTACCTTCCGCAGAGGTCGGTGTCAAAATCGGTGGATCTACTTTTACGAAACCGTTCTCGTGGAAGAACTCATACATGGCGCGAATCACCTCGGAACGCACAGCCATGACTGCACGCTGACGTGGAGAACGAAGCCACAGGTGGCGATGGTCCATGAGGAAGTCAACACCGTGTTCCTTCAAGGAGATCGGATATTCCTGAGCGATCTGAATAATTTCCACACCTGTTACTGTCAGTTCGTAACCGCTTGGTGCGCGGTCATCCGAACGAACTACACCGGTTATGTAAAGTGAGCTTTCTTGTGTGAGCTGCGATGCATTCTCCCACACTTCTTCCGCTACTTCCGCTTTTACTACTACACCTTGGATGAAGCCGGAGCCGTCGCGGAGCTGCAAAAATTGAATCTTGCCGCTGCTGCGTTTATTGTATAACCAGCATCCCAGGCGTACTTCTTGTCCAACATGCTGCCCGATTCGGGCAATCGTCGTCAACATTGAATGATTCCCTCCATTTACCATGCCACGCAAATACAGACTAAGTATACCTAACAATTATACTATTGGGGGGACGCAAATTCAATGAAAGTCTCCCTGCATAATGTTAACCATAAAATAATTATGTAAACAAATGTACATTTGGGAGACCTGATCTCAACATCGGCCTCCCTGCTTCTGAATCATTCACTCGCCCCATTGTTGTTTCCTACCGAATTATTTATCGTTTTCGATATCGCTATCGTATTCTTCACTACTTTCATAATCTTGCTCGAGATCACTTTCATCCGTGTCTTCGTCATCTTCATCCATGTCGTGATCCTCCATGTCATCCTCGTCCGTGTACTCGTCTTCCATGTCTTCGTCTTCATCTTCCCCATCTTCATCATCCGTATCTTCGTCTTCCATGTCCTCATCTTCCACGTCTTCATCATCCGAATATTCGTCTTCCACGTCCTCATCTTCCACGTCTTCATCATATGTGTCTTCATCATCGATGTCTTCCTCTTCAAAGTCGTTCTCTTCGTCACTTTGATCTTCCTCGACTTCTTCTGCCTCCAATTGTCCCACCTCTGTTGACCATTCCAACATTTCTTGTGGGACATCTCCCCCTTTTACTCCAATCCCGATCCAGTGAATCACACCAGTCGCTTCCTGACCCTCTTGATTACGAAATACGGTGATGATCGCTGAAGTTCTTTTCGTGTATTTGAGCGATGTATAAATCCCAGGTTGATTGGTCATCGCCACCATACAATAATGTGTATCCGCATAAGGCTGTGGCAATCGAATGGTTACATCTGTAGATTTGCTCGTGGCAGAAAGTCTGAATGGAACGAAACCGTATTGTTGCAAGGTTACTCCTATGTGATTATGTGTCTCAATTACCGGAAAGGTCATCTTCTCAGCACTAATTGACTGATCCGCAATGTGGTGCGTAGTAACAGCTTTGGACGCAATTTTAGAACCGGTCACGGAGTCCTCTGCCAGTTTTTCCTGCGTAATGATCCGGTTTTGCAGATGCTGTTCTGTTATGCTCTTGCTAACAAGATGATTTCCTTTGAGCGTCCCTTCCTTAATATGAGTTCCATCCAAGCTGCCTTTTATGACATGAGCACCATGAACAGAATGGCTATCTAGCTTGCTCGCATCGATGCTCTGATCTGCTAATTTATCTCGAGTGACACTGCCGTCCTGTATTTTTTCCTTGGAAATAGAGTTACCCTGGAGATGCTCCGCTTGAATGATGTGATTGTTGAGATGTGTAGACGATATTGCTTTTTCCGCAATCTTTTCCCCCGTGACGGCTGATCTGCCGAGATGGCGAGTTTTGATCGCATCTTTGGCTATTTTGGGTGCTGTGATGACGGCATCCCCAAGTTTGCTTGTCGTAATGCTTAAATCTGAAATTTTGTCTGTGGAAACAGATTCCGGTGCCAATTTTGACGTGGTCACCAAGTGGTCATGCAGATGCTGCGTCTGGATGATGTACTCACGTAGATGATTGCCCCCAATAAGTCTGTCAGTCAAATGTTGTTCTTCTACCGATCTTCTTGCCAGCTTTTCTGAGCGAATGGACCCGTCAATCAGATGTCGTGAACTCACGATCTCATCGAGCAAGTGTTGCTCTCCTACACTCCTGTTCGCTAATTTGTCGGTAGTGACAGCCTTGTCAGCTATCTTTGCAGTGGTAATCTGCTGATCCCCGATTTTTTTGGATGTCAGCATCCCATCTTGCAAGTGGCTCGATAGGACACTTCCAGCTTGTAAATGTGTGCTGCTGATTGATTCTTTGACGAGCTTTTCTGTCGTGACACTGTTGTTGTCCAAATGCTCAGTCAAAATCGCATATGGCCCCACTTTATCACTGGTCACCGCTTCTGGATGTAAATGCTGGCTATAAATGGCCTGAAATGCTATGTGATGATCCGTGATGCTGCCAGCGGTAATGTTACTGCCATCTATTATCTCTTCAGTGAGATGGTGATGGTAAATGGAGCCTTCACGAATATGCTGAGACTCGATCGCATCCTCGTCTATCTTCGTCGAAGTTACTGCTCCATCGCGTATTTTATCCCCTGAGACAGCTCCATCCTCAATCTTTACTGTATTAATCACATAATTGGCGAGATTACTTGTTTGAATGGTCCCCATCTTTATTTTTTCCGAGGTAATCGATTGATCCTGCATCAACTCATTCGTGATCGCTTGCTCCTGAATATGCTTGCTCTGGATCGAGTGGTCGGCAAATTTCATCGAGTCGATGGTTTTATCAGCTAGCTTCTCGGACGTAATGCTATGGTTGATCAATTTTTGCGCGGATATCGAATAATCCTGCAAATGCTCGCCGCTTACGATTCCCTGCCCCAGATGATCCCTCTGTACCGCATGCGGTGCGAGTTTAGTGGAGGTTATACTTTTGTCCGCGAGTTTACTACTATCCACCGCATAATCCTTCAAAATCGAATTATCCACGGCGCCTTGTTTAATCTTGGACGAGTCAATGGCACGGTTCGCAATTTTTTCTGTTGTCACCGATTGATCTGTCAAGTCGTCTGTATAGACAAACGATTGGACACGATCATCATTACGGTCTTTGATGACTTTCGAATAAAAGTTCGGATTAGCAGTTGAGCTTTGTTTGGAGGATACGTTTTGTTTGGAAGATGCGTTTTGTTTGGCGGATACGTTTTGTTTGAGAGATGAATCCTGTTTGGAAGACGAGTCCTGTCTGGAAAACGAGTCCTGTCTGGAAGACGAGTCCTGTCTGGAAGACGAGTCCTGTCTGGAAGACGGGTCCTGTCTGGAAAACGGGTCCTGTCTAGAAGACGAGTCTTGCTTGGAGGATAGGTCCTGCTTGGGTACTTTGGGAATCGGTTGTTGTTGCTCTTTCGGTGTGGTTGCAGAGATGGGAGGTATTCTGTGACTGCTCTCCAAATTACTTTCAAGCAGATTTAATTCGAGGTCTTCCATCCACTCCCGATCGGTGATGATGTATATGAGAGCGGTAACTCGTTCATTGTCTGCCTAAAGGTTTTGCTCAGACTTTTGTTTGCTTTTCGCCGGTTCACATTGGCCATAGGGTCTCCTTGCCTCCTGATTTCATTCCCGTATCACTTTTGTAGGATATTCATCCATTTACCTATTTGGCACCGTGTCTACAAAATTGTTTCATCCTTATAAGCCTAAGTTTCCAGCAAACACAAAAAACCTGCTTGGCCAACTCCCCCATTTGGCTAGCAGGTTCTTTGTCTTCATTTATACGGCAACTTCTTCTTTCGTTTGTGACAAAAGCGTCCTGAACTCATCGCCTTGCAGAACTTCCGCTTCCATCAATGTGTACAAACCTGTTTGGAATACGGAGTCATACTGTCTCAAAAGACTGCGAGTTTCTACGAGCAATCCTTCCAGCAAACGCTCAACCTCGTCATGAATACGACTCTTATCCACATATTGCAAATGTACAATCCCCAGATCCGACATACCGCTTTGCACAATTTCCTGTGCCATTCCCAGCGCTTGCTCGAAGTCATTCTTCGATCCAGTACTGCGCCCACCGTAGTAGATTTCCTCCGCTACGGCTCCTCCAAGGCTAACCATGATTTGCTTTTCCATCGCATCCTTGGTATACAGATAGCGGTCTTCCATTGGATTTTGTCGGACGTATCCTAGTGCTTTGCCACGTGGACTCAGCGTGACCTGCGAGACAGAACCTGGTCGCACCATCTCACTAACAATCGCATGCCCCAATTCATGGAGAGCAACACGCTTCTTCTCTTCCTCTGATGCTTGACGGTCTACTTTCTCTCCGAGCATGACCTTGTCCACGGCATAAGCAAAATGCTTCGCAGTGATCTTGTCCTGACGGTCACGCATGGCGTAAATAGCCGCTTCATTGGCTACACTTTCCAGCTGTGCGCCAGAAAAACCGAATGTCTCTTGTGCCACTTTTTCCAGTGTGACGTCTTCGCCAAGCGGTTTATTGGCCGTATGAATAGTCAAAATCTGCTCGCGTGCTGGCTTGTCTGGAAGATCAACGCTAATATGACGGTCAAAACGGCCAGGACGCAACAGCGCTGCGTCGAGCATGTCTTTCCGGTTCGTAGCTGCCATGACTAAAATCCGCGGCTTGTCGGTCGTAGCTACACCATCCATCTCCGTCAACAGTTGATTCAAGGTCTGATCGTATTCACGTTGCTGTTGACCGTCCCTTTTTCCACCGACCACATCAATCTCATCGATAAAAATAATCGCGCTGTCTTGCCCATTTTTCTCTGCTAATGTCTTCGCTTCTTGAAACAATTCACGAACACGTTGTGCACCGACACCGACGTACATCTCTACAAACTGCGAACCTGATGCCGCCACAAAGGCAGAATTTGTATAATTCGCCGCGGCTTTTGCCATCAGTGTCTTACCCGTACCAGGAGGACCTGTCAAAAGTACACCTTTGATCGGGCGAATCCCGTACTGTTCAATTTTGTCTTTATACACGAGAAAATCAAGCGATTCCTTCAGTTCTTTTTTAGCGCGTTCCTGTCCACCGATATCGGCAAACTGCATGTCCGATTTCGGCAGCTCATGCTTGTTTACTTTTCTTTTCCCACCGAGGGCGACATTCCCGCCTTGTCCATTTTGCTGACGGATGACCAGAAAGTAAATCGCCCCCAGTACGGCTCCGAAGACCAAGAATGGCGTTATATTTACACCTAGAAAAACAAGAAAAATCAACAGTGCAGGTACGACGCCGATCAGTACTTCCTTACGCACGTGCCGTCACCTCTTTTTCAATGGAACGGGGTATGATGGTGTAGAAATCCTCCGTTCCTTTTTTCAAGTAAACATAAATGTTCTTGTCATCCATCAATGTAGATGCTTCGTCCAGCTGATTCCCCTTTTTCCATTGTTCCACAAGGACTGGAATACGGCTATATTCATGCAACTCTACTGCTTCTGTAAACACAAATTGACCGCTCTTCCATATATCGTTCATCGCTGTCGACTGATTGTCAATGTCAATGACCACTTCTTTTTCCCCTGCGATCTTTTGTGTTTCCATTAGCAGATTGCGATATTCTGCTGGAAACGCGTCTGGTTTTGTAACAGTTACATCTATTTGAATTTTATCTTTGCTGATCTCCAAATTGCCCAATGTTGCGGACTGCATTTGTCCAATTTCTGCACGGATTGGCTCCTCAATCTCCATCTTTTGATACAAGAACCACCCTCCGAACAGGAGTGCCAATGTTGCTACCAAAGATAATCCAATTGCGCTCTTTTTCAACTGCACGGCTACTCCCCCCATAAATATCGTTCTCGTTTTATCTCTCTCTGCAACGTCCCCAGTATATCACATGAGTATATCAATTTCTTATACAGATGTTGGATACAATACCAAACAGGCCTTCTCCCATAAGGAAAAGGCCTGTTGTCAAGTAAGCGTATTAGGTTGGCGCGAGCGCGTATGAGGTTAACAAAGCACCTGTGAATAGATCATAGTGAATATAGTGAAAACGCCCGTCTTTGTCTTTGACAGTGACTTCCCAAAATTTCTTATCGTTTTCGAGACCAGGAACCAAATGAGTGATCTCCGATTGCGGGAATGACTTGTAAACCGCCTCTTCTACATTCTTTTTTGGAACAGCTAGATCCATTCGATCGAAACTAACTTTCTGATCTGTCATCCATGCAACAACCTGTGTACCCGCCTTATTTTTCCCAATGACGACAGCGTAGCTCTCCTTGCCTCGATATTCATCAATGGATTCAATCTCCGTGATTGTCGTGCGATCCTGGACCCACTGACGAACGGTTTCCTCAAATTGATTGCGCTCTCCTGCTACAGAAGCCGTCAGGTGATAGGCGAACCCAGCTCCCGTAAGTATTATAACGGCTACGATTGATAGGATAATTCGTACTAACACAGCAAAGTAACTCCTTTACGTGGCTGACATTACAATCGGAATCGAAGCTGGTCTCTCTTCACTCCAACTGCCGTTTGTATTTGCAAATCCAGCTCCAGTTGGCGAAGCTGCCCCGTAGTTGACTCGTACCATAGTTGGTAATTGACTTTCATTCCGTTCGTTACGTTCGAAGTCAAATCCTGAATAGGGAAGGATGGACCTAACCACATCGATAATAACGAAGAGACTTCCTTTGGTGGAACCGCTATCCGATATCCACTCCATCCTTGCCCTGTAGTATCTTCAAGGTGTTCAGGACTAACCGATTGCAAAACTCCCTTGAGCAATACTGCGTGCTCATGCGGGGTGAACATCGCATACGGCAGTGCAGCATGATCCTGTATCTGTCCATCAATTCGCACCGATACTGGTTGCCCATCTTTTCTGGCTATTTCAAGCTGGTGGCCACCGATTTCTCCTGTGAGCTGAAATTGCTCATTTTGATATCGCCCATGCAAGGTCTGATCCTGCATGTATACCAGAAATGAGCGTTCCTCGTCCTTCGTGATCTGCTCCAAAAGCTCCGCTACCGTCGTCGCTGTCTGCTCCGTTCCTGCTGTTTGTCTGACCGTAGACGCAGTATCAGTGCTGTCAGTATTGGCTGATCGACTTACTGTCCCCAATACAATCCCTAGGAGAAATAGACCGAGTAGGATAGGAATGAGCCACCACAGCATTTTGGGCCGGATGTACATGTCGTTCCCCCTGTCCCATTTTTGTCTTTAGCCTATGCTATACGGGAAGGTTTTAGAACGACACGGAAAAGTTGCTAATCATAGCTTAAGGTCGGGCGGTCATACTACATATACACCCCGAGGAGGTGAGCGCGTGACATCTTCGCAACAAACCACATCTCCTGACATACTTGGGTTTCTGTTACAGGAATACCGCGTCTCCTGGGCAGGATTGTCGTCTCCCTTGCGTCAATGGTCGCACACACCCACTCTTCATTTTCGCCATCATCTCCTGACAAAAGCTGTGGCAAAAATGAACAACGGAACGTCGTAGTATCCAATTCCCCTACCTACACCTGCACTGCCTTACTCCTGTCCCCCACCTGACAGGAGCCTTTTACCGTTTTAGCGTTTGGAATACGCGGTTTGCTTCATAAATCGCGCGCTCCTCATCGATGGTCAACAGTTTATGATTACGCATCAAGAATTTACCCGCTACAATCGTATCTTTCACATCTCGTCCATTTGCTGCGTATACCACGTGTGAAATCGGTTGGTGTGCCGGGTGGAAATGGGCTTGGTGGCTATCCAGAACGATCAAGTCAGCTTGCTTGCCTACTTCAATGCTTCCGAGTGTTTCCTCTTGGAATACCCCTTCTGCGCCATAACGAGTAGCCATGCGAAGTGCTTCCTCTGCTGGAACCGCTACTGGATCGTTATTCACACCTTTGTGCAATATCGCAGCGAGTTTCAATTCCTCAAATAAATTCAAATTGTTGTTGCTCGCCGAGCTGTCGGTACCCAGTGACACGCTTACACCTTTTGCCAACATTTTCGGAACTGGCGCAACACCACTAGCCAGCTTCAGGTTGCTCACTACATTATGAGAAACTCTCACATTGTATTTTGCCAAAATGTCGATTTCTTCATCCGTTAAGTGAACAGCGTGCGCGACGAGTGTTGGGCGATTGAACATTCCCAGTTTTTCCAAATGAGCAACTGGACGAAGCCCGTAGTCCTTCTCGTTTTGACCGACTTCCCAAGCTGTTTCAGACATATGGATATGAAGCGGCAAGGAAAGCTCATCAGCTTTTTCGATAATTTGGGTAATAAATTCTGGCGAGCAGGTGTACGGCGCATGCGGTGCCATCATGACGGTAATACGTCCGTCCGCCTGATTATGCCATTCTTTTGCAAAAAGAGTCGCGTCTTTGAGCTTTGTTTGACGTTCTTCTTCGGAGCACAGACCAATCATCCCTCGGCAAAGGCGAGCGCGCATTCCAGCAGCATCGACTTCCTTCGCCACGACATCCATGTGATCATACATATCCACAAATGTAGTGGTACCGGTACGAATCATCTCGATAAGTGAGAGCTGGGTACCCCATTTTACTGTGTCTCCCGTGAATTGTGCCTCCAATGGCCACATTTTGTCTTCCAGCCATTGTTGCAGTGGCAAATCATCTGCATAACCACGTAGGAGGGACATACCAGCATGTCCATGCGTGTTGATTAAGCCAGGCAGTATGTAATCACCTTTTTGATCGATGACTTCATCGTATCCCGCTTCCGACAGGTCCTCAGGAGTTGGGCCCACATACGTAATCTTGTTGCCTTCGAATGCTACGGCACCATCGTAAATGACTTCATTCGTATCGTTAACCGTAATAACTGTTGCGTGAATGAGGATCGTCTTTTTCATAGTAAACACTCCATTCTTACGTCAAATAGTAGGCCAAGCTTTGCAGGTTGGACGTCACATCCGCATAGTGAATGCGAACATCTTTTCCTGCGCGAATCGTCGTAGGGGCAAAATTCAAGATCCCCCTGATACCCGCTTGAGTCAACTGATCACATACGGATTGCGCTGCAGGTGCCGGTACCGTAATAATCGCCAGCTTGATTTGCTTGTCGACGACCGTTTCTTCCAGCTCTGATAAAGGCTGAATCGATATACCTGCGACTTTTTTGCCCTGCTTCTCTGGATTATTGTCAAAGATGGCCGCAATCCGCATGTTATCTTTCAAATAAGCGTTGTAGTTACTAATAGCATGGCCCAAATGCCCAGCTCCGACCAAAGCGACACGGATTTCATCCGTTAGCTTCAGAATTTCACGGATTTTTTCCACCAGATAATCGACATCATAGCCGATTCCCTTTTTTCCAAAATCACCAAAAGCTGCAAGATCTTTTCTGATTTGGGCAGGATTCACATCAAGATTCTTACCCATCTGTTGGGAGGAAACGGTGGTCACCTCAACCTGTTGCAAATAACTGAGGTAACGCAGATAAATCGGCAAACGACGGACGACCGCTTCTGAAATCTTTTCGTGTTTTGCCACGTTCGGTCTTCCCCCTTAATTCTTTTGCTTCAAAATCCGATATTCTTTTCCGTTCGATAAAATGGTAATGGAACCGTCGTGGCTGGTAACGTATGTCTCGGCCCATGACTCACCCAAGCGCTCCATGACTTCTGCCTGGCCGTCTTTCATTTGATCCCGCGATCCACCTGTCTGAATAATGGCGACCTGTGGATCGACTTTCGTCAGAAATGGTTGCGAAGATCCTTGATTGCTCCCCTGACCCGCTACCTTTAGCACTTCCGCCTTCAGTCTGTCATTTTGCCGTTCCAACAGTCGCTCTTCTGCTTTTTCATTCACGGCGCTCATAAATAAAAATCGTAATTGACCGTGCGTCAATCGAAAAACGAGGGAATTGTTCTGAGGCGATAAAAATAACGGTTCATCCGGGAGCAAAACTTCCATGGAGATTTCTTGGTCAAGAGTGAGTACTTGTCCTTGCTCTGCTTCCATCTGCTTTTGGTTGGAGCGAAGCAGCACGACATGGCGAAGCGATGATGCGATCAGCTTGGGCAAAATGACGGCATCAACAAGCACTTGCTGGCTCAATGAAGCGTAGCCTCCCATATGCTCGGGCTGGTCGTTCGTCAACACTACATAGTCGAGCCGTGTGATCTTGAGCTCTGCCAAGCGTGCCGAGAGAACGGGCCAATCATCTGCCGTACCCGTATCAATCAGCATCGTTTTGCCGCCTGGCATTCTCAAAAGCGTACTCTCACCATGTGGAAGTGCCAAGTAGGTGATAATGAGACCCGAAAATTCCTGTTCTGTCTCTGTTTCAAATGGGTCATCTATCTTCACTGCTGCTTCTTGTACATACAAATGGCTATCAATCGAGCATCCGCAAAGGAAAATCGCACTAAGAACTACAATCCACCAACGCCACTCTTTTTTCCATAACATTTATTTTATCACCTTAATCCCTATGAGACTATTGCTTCATTTTATGAATCTGACAGGGATTGCATACTAAGGAATGGCTCTATACGCTCTCGAAGCGTTGGCCATGGACCACTTTCGATCTCAAATGGCGGCAAAGATTGAAGGAATGAGCGTCCATATCTCGACTCAACCACACGCGTATCAAGAACGATCACGACCCCTCGATCCAAGTGGTGGCGAATTAATCGACCTACCCCTTGTTTAAATTGCAGAACAGCTTGTGGAAGAGACAAGGACATAAAAGCATTTTTTCCTTCTGCCTTCAAAAGCTCTGCCCTTCCTTGATAGACAGGATGATTCGGCGGTGCAAACGGGAGGCGAACAATGACTAAACTACTCAGCCATTCCCCTTGGATATCCACGCCTTCCCAGAAGCTGCTCGTCCCAAGCAGGACACTTCTCTCCATGCTTCGGAACAGACGCACCAACTTGCTCCGATTGTTGCTATCAATCCCATGACCGAATAACGTATACGGTTCTGGGGCCTCCGCAAGGCGTTCCTTCATTGCTTGGTAAACAAGTCGAAGCATCGAGTGGGAGGTGAATAGAATCAGCGTCCTTCCTTTCGAAGCCAATACGACATCAACACACCCTTGAATGACCGCCTCCACATACGTATGATCACTCTCTTTGCCTGGTGCGGGGAAATCAGATGGAATCAACAGTAACCCCTGCTCTTCATAATGAAACGGCGATGGCAGTGACAAGGTACGCACTCGTTCTTCGGGCAGTTGGTCGAGACCAAACTGGCTTTTGATGTAGGAGAAGCTGTTTTTGACCGTCAGAGTGGCTGAGGTCAAGATCAGACTCCGCTTCTGCGCAAAAAGTGGTTCTGCCAGTGAGTCGGCAACCTTCAAGAGCGCTGCTGACAAATGGACCTGCTTGCGAGCTGTACGGGACTCTACTTCCATCCAATATACATACTCGGCATCTTGCTCAAGCAAAAAGAAGTGAAGCAGCTCCACAGTGTTTTGCCAGTCTTTGATGAGACCGAATAAATCTGTCAGTAGACTGCGTACCGCAAAAGTAGGCTTTTCCTCTTGCGGAGTCGTTCGTAAAAGCTGCTCGATTCCCGCTGCGTATGCGGTCATCCCTTCAATCAGCTTTTTGGTCACTTTGCGTATCTTCTCGTGTTTGCCTACAAACGATTCGGTCCGGTAACGTACTGTCTCACGTCCGGCATCCGTCGTCTCCTCCGCACGGTCTGATGCCCATGCATACAAGAGCTGTGTCCATTGCTGCGCTTTCTCACGTAAGGCAGCGGACTGTTTTCTCAGCTCAGGAAGTTTTGTGGCGACATCTTCTTGTACCGCAGGCATCCAGCTTTGCAGCTCTTCTGCGAAGCGGGCAATTGCCCACCCTCTTCAACCGATGCACGATCTAACAAGAAAAGAAGCTGCGTGGTTGAAAACTGCTTGCCTAAATGCTGTGTGGCAGCATCCTCCAAATGATGGGCCTCATCGACGATGGCAACTTCATACGAAGGGAGGATTCTGTTTTCCGCTTGCAAGTCGCTGATGAAAAGGGCGTGATTGACGATGAGTACATCGACATCGCGAGCCCGTTCCTTCGCCTGAAAATAATAACAGCGACTAAACCACGGACAAGCCCGGTTTAAACAAGAGCTCGTATCACTTTTTACCTGTTGCCACAGCAGTTGACCACTTGGAGGCATGCTCAGTTCCTCCACGTCACCGGTAACGGTTTGCGTGAGCCACGTCAGCATCTGTCCTTTGACCAAGCGCATTTCTTGGCTACTTCCTTCTACAGGCTCATCCACGGCTTGTTCAAATTTACGCAGGCATAAGTAGTTTCCTCTGCCTTTTAGCGTAGAAGCTGTAAAGGAAAACGGCAGAGACTCCTGCAAGGTAGCAATTTCCTTATGAAAAAGCTGTTCCTGCAATTGAATGGTATTGGTACTGACCACCAACTGCTGCTGATTGTGATGAGCCCAAATGATCCCCGGCAAGAGATAGGCTAATGATTTTCCCGTACCTGTCCCTGCCTCTACCAATAAATGGGCACCATCCTCCATTGCCTCATAGACGGCATGCATCATCGCTTCCTGAGCATCCCGACGTTGATACCCCGACATTTTCGCCTGCATGTGCCCGTTTTCACCCAAAACATCCTCGAGCTGGTCGGCAAACGCTTTGGTCACTGTCGCATCAACATGAGAACGTTTTAGCGAGGCGGTTAATTTTTCTTCTCGCTTCCGAAGGGCAAGCTGGCGATAAACATCCCACATGTCTGCGGAATCCGTTTCGGTTGGCGTTCCATCCAGCTCTGGTAGTTCTACGAGCTTTTCCATCTCGATGGTTCGTAAAAGAACCTCGATATCAGAGCGAAACGAAGAGACGAGCATCTGCAGGCGCTGGATCGTCACAAGCGGCAGTTTCTTTAAAATATCCAACAAGTGGAGAAACAGTTGTGCCGTCGCTAGTGCATCGCTGTCTGCTTGATGGGGATTATCGTGCTCGATTTCCAGCTCAGACGCCAGTTCCCCGAGTCTGTAGCTATTTTGCATCGGCAAAAGAACGCGGGATAGCTCCACTGTATCAAACACGTAACCGTCAAACGCATAATAGCCCTGGCTCAGCAGGGCTTCTTGTAAAAATTGGAGATCAAAGCTTGCATTATGTGCAACAAAAGCTCGTCCGTCCAATAAACGCAAGAAATCTGGAAACACTTCTTCCAAGGAAGGAGCATCTGCAACCATCTCATTGGTAATCCCTGTTAATTGGGTAATAAACGGTGGAATATCCTGGCCTGGATGAATCAGGGTGGAAAAACTCTCGGTAATCTGCCCGTCATCGATTGCGACAGCACCAATCTGAATGATGCTGTCACCTTGGCGTGGATGGCTTCCCGTCGTCTCAAAATCTACAACTAGTAATCGATTCAAACGCTGTCACCTCGTAACCTGGGCGGAAACATTCAATCCGCACCCATTCACATTCGGCAACGATGGGAAATATTCCTGCTCTCCTGTACATTTAAGGCTGTACGAGCTCGGTTTGTACTTCTGATTGACCGAGCTTGCCTGCACATAATTGCAGATAGATGGGGATTTCCCATAACTGTTCTGCGAATGGCAATGCCCGTTGAAAATATTGTTCAGCTAGGCGCCAATTTTCTTCCACAACCGCGATTCTTCCCAGATGAAAATACCCTAACGAACGTACATATGGCTCAGCGTCGTCCAGGAAATACTTTGCCAACCGTTTTGCTTCTTGTGTATCCCCCAGCTTTTCGTATGCGGAAATCATCCCGGATTGTCCGAGGCGATTGTCTCGGTTTTTCTCCAGCATGATCCGAAACGCTTTGATTGCTTCCTCTACCCTTCCATCAAACAACAGCATCCATCCATAACTAAAAAGAAAGTCGTCATTTTCGGGTGCAAGACTGATGGCTTTTTTGACGAGCGTCAATGCCCGCTTCGTACCTGCAATGAGCCACGTATTCCAGGCCAAGCCATGCCACGTCCACCCATCTTTTGGGGAACGCTCCGTCAAAAAGTGATAGCAAATTTGTGCCCGGTGATAATTGCCCACGGTTTCGTATAGTGAGGCCATTTCCTGAAGAGTATCACTGTCCAAATCACGTGTCGGCAGTTGCAAGCCTTTCGGCGGGCTCCACTCCACCGTCTGATCCATCGTATGCAGTAATTTCGCAGCACGCAGCCATAGCATCTGCGCTTCCCAATCGTGCTCGTTTTTTTCTAGATACGGTTCCAATTCGTCCAAAGCTTCCTGTGCATCGCCATCACTTAAATAGCATAGCGCGAGGTTGTACTTGGCTTCTTCCTGTTCTGGCTTGATCTCGAGAGATGTCTTAAAAGCTTGCACCGCTTCTAACCATTGTTCCTCTTCAGCCAATATGCAACCGATGGCATTAAAGCTGATGGCCACAACGGTAGGTGAGCTTGCTGTCCTGCCGAGAAGACGGAATTCCCGAAAGGCTAATTCATTCTCCTCACACAAAAGGAGACTGTAGGCGTAGTACAGACGTCCACTTTCCCAGTCTGGCGATTTTTGGACTAATTCTGCAAAACACTTTTTCGCGTCTTGGAACATGCGCAAATGATAAAAGCCTTCCCCACGACGAAAAATGGGCGCGTACGGATTCGTTTCAACGTCCTTTGGTGATTTTGTATGCACCTTCGCCTGATCCGTCTTTTTCTCTTCCGCCGGAAGCTGTCCTTCCATTTCCTTAATGCTACGAATCGCATTGGATAATTTTTCTTCGAATTGCAGCCATAGGTCTACGACTGTATCACTTACTTGGCGCAATTGAAATAATTGTTCCGCGAGCTGTAGACGTTCTTGTTCAGTAGCCCCCTGCCACTTCTCTTCAATCGTCTGCGCTTTGTTACGAAGTGTATGAAACCAGTCCTCGATTTTCACAAGAAAAGCCACCCCCTATGAGGCATGAGTACTTTCATTGTCTCACAAGGCAGGTGGCTCTATGCAGGAACAGACAGATCGCTTACAGAATCGTCGCGTGCACTTCTTCCGCAATCAATTCTTTGATCTGATTTTTTTCATCCATGATGGCGACACGTGGCTTGTAGGTTCTCGCCTCTTCATCCGTCATCATCGCATAGGCAATAATAATGACGATATCGCCCTCTTGAACGAGACGTGCAGCTGCTCCGTTCAAGCAAATGACGCCACTGTCTGGAGCACCTTCGATGACGTATGTTTCTAGACGCGCTCCGTTGTTGTTATTAACGATTTGTACTTTTTCATTTGGCAAAATATCCAGTGCATCCAACAAATTTTTGTCGATGGTAATACTGCCAACATAGTTCAAGTTTGCTTCAGTTACCGTTGCGCGATGGATTTTTGCTTTCATCATGGTGCGGAACACTAAAAATTCCTCCCTTATCTCTATTTGATTGATGTAATCGTATTGTCGATCAGGCGTGTTTTGCCAAAACGAACAGCTAACGCGATGACGATCGTCTGACCTGCCGTTTCCTGCTCGACGGGTGTGAGCTCTGGATAGCTCAAAATTTCCACATAATCAATATCAGACAACGGCTTCGCGGAAATCATTTGCGATATACGATCCTTGATTTCAGAAAGAGCCATGCCCTGTCCCAACCATTCTTCTGCTTGCTTGAGGCTCTGTGATAGCACGAGTGCTTGTACTCGCTCATCCGCTGACAAGTAGACATTCCGAGAGCTCAGAGCAAGCCCATCCGCTTCGCGTAAAATTGGGCATGGAACAATTTGTACTGGCATCGACAAGTCGTGAACCATTTGCGTCACAACTGCTACTTGCTGGGCATCCTTTTGTCCGAAAAAGGCGTAATCGGGCTGGACAATTTGAAACAATTTATTGACGACAGTCGATACACCATCAAAATGACCCGGACGAGAAGCTCCACACAATAGAGTCGTCACATTTGCTACTGAAATATTGGTCAGCATTGGCTTCGGATACATCTCGCTGACTTCCGGGGTAAACAGGAAGTCCACACCCGCTTCTTCCGCCATTTTGCTATCCCGTTCGATATCACGCGGATAGCGATCAAAGTCTTCATTCGGTCCGAATTGCAGCGGGTTTACGAAAATGCTCATCACAACCAAATCGCATACTTCACGGGCAGCTTTTACCAAGCTGAGATGACCTTCATGCAAAAAACCCATGGTCGGTACCATTCCGATCGTTTTGCCTTGCCGACGTGCTTCTTTTATATGAACGCGCATCTCTTCGATGGTGGAGACCTGCTGCATCATTGTTTGCATCATGATTGCTTCACTCCTTCCCCGTACAATTCCTTGATGGTTTCTTCAGAGGCATGGAAGACATGCTCTGGCCCTGGGAAGCTTCTTGCTTCCACTTCTTTGTTATAAGTCTCAACTGCTTCGCGAATGGTTTCACCGATGTTTGCGTAACGCTTCACGAATTTCGGTGTGATATCCGACGCGTAGCCGACCATATCATGGAACACCAGCACTTGCCCATCACAAGTCGTACCCGCTCCGATTCCGATCACAGCGATGTCCAGCTTGTCTGCAATCATGCCTGCGACCTCTTCCGGAACACATTCCAGCACAATGGCGAATGCACCCGCTTCTTGAATCGCAAGGGCCTCATCCAACAATTTTTTGGCTGCCTCCAGATCTCTTCCTTGCACTTTGTACCCGCCTAATTGATGTACCGATTGCGGAGTAAGCCCAATATGTCCAACGACTGGGATGCCTGCTTGTACACAGCGTGTAATGATTGGGGTAAGTTCACGGCCCCCTTCCATTTTGACCGCCTTGGCCAGCCCTTCTTGCATTAGTCTGCCCGCGTTTTTCACCGCTTCCTCAACTGTTCCGTGATAGCTGAGAAAAGGCAGGTCTGCCACGACAAATGCACGCTTGGCCCCTCTCGTTACTGCTTTCGTATGGTGTAGCATGTCCTCCATCGTAACAGGGATGGTGGAGTCATAACCGAGTACGACCATTCCCAATGAATCACCAACCAGAATCATATCAGCGCCAGCTTCATCTACTAATTTGGCTGACGGATAGTCATAAGCGGTCACCATGGTAATCGGGGTTCGCGTTTCTTTTTTCTTGCGGATACTCGAAGTCGTAATGGGTCTGTCGTTTGTTGCCATTGTTCATTTCTCCTCTTTCGCATCAAGCCCGTGGATCGTGTGAGGAATAAAAAAACCTTCTCGCGTCAATCGGGAGAAGGTTGTCCATGTCAAAAAGACATTTGCGTCCAACGGATTCCTTCTGTCTCGGTCCACACAGGCTCTGAGCAGATTTTTGTCCTTACACGTATTGCTTTAAGATTACACGATAGATACAAAAATACTCCGGGAGTACCGTTCACGAGGTGATACAGCCTCCAAATTGGAGTATAGCAAATGATTTAATCATTTGCACGATAATTGACATCAGCCGAATAAACTTTGTGAATCTGTCCCGCCTGATCCTCGACCTTGAGTACGCCTTCCTCATCCAAGCCAACGGCACGACCTTCAAACTGTTGTGAAATCGTCTGGAGGGACACCCATTTGCCAATGGTGTATGAATGATTCTCCCACTCTTGTTTTACACGCTCGAAGCCAGCCTGCAAATAGTGGTCGTACTCTTCTTCAAAAATTCGGCAGAGTCGCTGGATAAACGAAACGCGCTTGAGTGGCTCACCAGATTCAATTCGAAGCGAAGTCGCAATTTGTGCCAGTTCAGATGGGAAATCTGACTCGACACTGTTGGCATTGAGCCCTATCCCGATGACTAAATAATTGACGCGATCAGATTCAGCATTGAGTTCTGTCAAAATCCCGCATACTTTTTTGTCTCCGATAAAAATATCGTTCGGCCATTTGATTTTGACAGGCAATCCAGTCTCTTCTCGGATCGTTCTCGCTACTGCAACTGCCGTTAGCAACGTCATCTGAGGTGTCTTCGGTAACGGAATCACAGGTCGGATGATCAAGCTCATCCAGATCCCCGTTCCTTTCGGAGAATGCCATGGTCGACCTAGTCTGCCTTTTCCACCTGTTTGCAGCTCTGCCAGCACGATCGTACCTTCTACTGCCCCTTTTGCCGCAGCCTCATGTGCGAGGGGTTGTGTAGATACCACCTCATCGTAAGCGATAACATTTTGTCCGATCCGATCCGTTTCCAGACCAGCCATAATTTCTGCTGCTGACAACCGATCAGGGGCAACCAGCAGGCGATACCCCGATTTTCGCACCGCCTCCACCTCGTAGCCATCTCGGCGCAGCTCTTCGATATGTTTCCAAACCGCCGTCCTAGAGCAACCGCATGTCTGGCTTAATTCTTCACCAGAGATGAAACTGCCGGGATGGTCACGGAATGCTTGAAGGATGACTTGCTTAATGTTCATCTTGTGCAACCTCTTTCTTTGCAACTTCGACGAGTGCTTCTGGTGTATTTGGTAAACCGTGCAAAGCCGTTTGTCTAAGTAACGATTCCAAGACGCGGAAAATCCACTCGCCTGGCTTTTTCTGAATGGCTACTTGCAGGTCAAGCCCCGTGATCGCCAAATCCTTGATGGTTTTGACAGGCATGTTTTCGTATTGATCGCGGAGTGCTTGCATCGAAAACGATTGCCTTTCCTTCCACCAGCACGCTTGCAATAAAAGGAAGAACTCGTTGCACGTGTCCAAACCGACTTCAAGTAGCAGTGGCCCCCACTCAATCGCTTGAGGGACATCCCAATGTGGCTGCAATCGCGTCAGAAGTTCAACCAAGCAGCAAATTGCTTCTGTTTCGCGTTTGGACATTTTGAGGAATTGGCATACTTCATGCGATTGCACAGGTGAATAATTCGCCGCAAACAGTAGCAACGACCATTTTTGCGTCACGGTTTGCAAATGATGCAGCCGCCAGACATGCTCATTTGAGAGGACGAACAATTCTTCTACCTCAGGGGCATATGCCATGAGCCTCGTTTCATTCAACAACTGACAACCTACTTCTGGTGCTTTGCTATCGAGCGTTTTATTCAGCTCTTCCCTTATGCGCTCCACAGCAATATGAGCTAACAAAGGCGCAGTCTGTTTCATAGCAAGCATGGTCTGATCTTCTATCGCAAAACCTAACTGGGAAGCAAAGCGCACACCTCGTAAAAGCCGAAGGGCATCCTCTTGAAATCTCTCAAGCGGAATGCCTACAGCCCGAACCAGCCGATGCTGCATATCCTCTCGTCCACCGAACGGGTCGTGCAATACTTGATTACGATCCATTGCCATTGCGTTCATCGTAAAATCTCGTCGCTCCAGATCGAGCCGAAGTTCTGAAACGAACTGAACTTCAGCGGGTCGACGGTAATCTTCATATTTTCCTTCCGTCCGAAACGTGGTTACTTCGAACATCTGCCCCTCGACTTTTACAGACACAGTACCGTGTTTCAGGCCAGTCGGGACATGATCGGGAAACAATCGGATGACGTCGCCGGGATGGGCATTCGTACATATATCTATATCATGAACAGGTCGTTGTAAAAACCAATCGCGGACGCAACCACCCACATAATAAGCTTCGAAGCCGTGTTCCTCCAATTTGTCGAGAACACGCTTTGCCAATTCTATCGCCAATCCAATCCCCCCTTTCTGGTTTGCTCCGCCTGATCTACACAAGGAGGCGTTTTGCATGAGAGTTTTGTATGGATTGTTTATTTTAATATCCAAGGTGCATCAATTAGCCAAAAGCTCAATCTTACGTTCAAAAGCTTAATTCTTCACCGGATTGCTTGCCAGCAGGTTGGCGTATAGCGCTTCATACTGGGAGGCAATCGTTTCGTGACAGAACGTTTTGCAGGATCGCTCGATGCTATTCGCCGAGAATTCGCGGTATAGCTCTTCATTTTGCAGGAGACGAATCGTTTCTTTCGCCATGCCTTCAACGTCCCCAATTGGACGCAAGAAGCCGTTCACACCATCCAGGACGACTTCGGGCAAGCCTCCTGCCACTGTAGCGACGACAGGCACACCGCAAGCCATTGCTTCTAATGCGACGAGTCCGAAGCTTTCCTTTTCTGATGGAAGCAGCATGATGTCTGCCATCGACAATACCTCAGCGACGTCTTCTTGCTTGCCGAGGAAGCAAACATCGTCGCTCAGCCCGAGCTCAGCGATCATCTTGCGGATCAGACCCATTTCGGGACCTTCACCAATGAGGATTAGTCTAGAAGCCACTTCTTCACGTACACGCGAAAATATTTCAATCACATCCGGCACTCGTTTGACCGGACGGAAATTAGAAATGTGCATAAGAATTTTTTCACCATTCGGTGCAAATACCTTTTTCAGCTTCGTAACCTCTTTTGGATAATAACGCCGCTTGTCTACGAAGTTGTACACAGGGACAATTTCTTTTTCAACATGGAGCAGCTCTTTCGTCTGCCTGATCAAATCATTGGACACCGCGGTTACCAAATCGCTTCGCTCTATGCCGAAGCGGATCATATCACTCAAATTCGAGTCATAACCCAGAACAGTAATATCAGTCCCGTGCAAGGTGGTCACAATTTTCAAATGATCCCCTACCATTTGCTTGGCTAGGAACGCACACAACGCATGTGGCACAGCATAATGTACATGTAATAAGTCCAGGTTTTCATTCTTCGCCACTTGCGCCATTCGGTTCGCCAAGGTCAAATCATAAGGTGGATATTTAAAAACATCATAGTTGTTGACTTCTACTTCATGATAAAAAATGTTCGGGTGAAACGCGCCTAAGCGAAATGGCATTCCACCTGTAATGAAATGGACTTGATGTCCTCGCTCGGCCAATAGCTTCCCCAGCTCTGTGGCTACTACCCCCGATCCGCCCAATGACGGATAGCAAGTAATCCCGATCTTCATACAGTGTCACTCCTTCTCACAAGCTCTTTAATACATACGGAGCTGCACTGACAAATCCTTCTGCGTAGGCTACACCAGCCTGCTGACCAAATAGTCGCTCTCGATACTCGACAGACTCCAGATACCCGTTGGTAAGCGGCGTTTGAACGCTGCCTTCTTCTAGCTCAAACTGACTGCGGTAGCAACGCAGCGCCTCCATTTTTTGCGGATAAACAGCGGTGATATCCACAACAACCTGAGGCGGGACAGTGGAATTAATAAAATAGTATAGGAATTGTGAAGGTCGATAGGCAGGCAAAGAAGGCTCCGGCAAATACTTGCGGATTCCTGCGTTAAACACCGCCTCTCGAACGATCCGACTTACGCTTTCGTGATCTGGATGACGATCCGCGTAATAAGGCGCAAGCACAATGGCTGGACGAGTTTCGCGAATGAGCTTGACGACACGTTCAATCGCACTTTCCCTGACTGCTTCCAAGCCACGATCAGGCAGGCCAAAGTTATAGCGAGCAGCCACTCCCATCACATGGTCAGCTGCAGTCGCTTCTTGCTGCCTTCTTTCAACCGTTCCATTCGAAGACAATTCGGCATAGGTCAAGTCGAGAATCCCTACGCGCTTCCCCTCTTTGGCTGCCAAAATCAGACTACCTGCTGCGCCGATCTCGACATCGTCAGGATGAGCGCCGATTGCCAAAATATCGAGTGAACTCATGCTTCATTCTCCTCATGCACCACTTCACGCCAATCCAATTGTCCCAGCTCCAAAGCCTTCAGCATGATTTCTGCCGAACCGAGATTGGTGGCAAACGGTATTTTGTGCACATCACACAGCCGAAGCAATGCAATAATATCAGGCTCATGTGGTTGAGAGGTAAGCGGATCACGCAAAAAGATAATCAAATCCATCTCATTGCGGGCGATCATCGCACCGATTTGTTGATCGCCTCCTAATGGCCCTGACAGAAATCGGGTTAGGGACAGCGACGTAGCTTCCATGATTCGCGACCCAGTTGTCCCGGTGGCAAACAGGTCATGTTTTGCCAAAATGGATTCATAGGCCATCGCTAGTTGCACAATCTGTTCTTTCATTCGATCATGGGCAATCAATGCAATTTTCAAGAAAACCTCTCCCTTTATGGCTGGGTATCGTGTGTATGTTAATCAAGCGTTTAATCAATCAAATGTTCCAATCCGTAAATCAATCCGTTCATATTCATTACGGCTTTAATGGCCATATTCACGCCTGGCATGAAAGATTCCCGGTTAATCGAATCATGGCGAATGGACAGAGTTTGGCCTGTTGCACCAAACAAAACCTCCTGATGAGCAACCATACCTGGCAGACGGACACTGTGAATCCGGAATCCTTCGTAATCTGCTCCACGAGCGCCTGGAATCGTTTCTACCTCTTCAGGATGCCCTTGCTTGAGCTCTTCCCGAACGGCTGCAATCATCTCTGCGGTCTTCAAAGCAGTTCCGCTTGGCGCATCCAGCTTGCGGTCATGATGCAGCTCGATAATTTCCACATGTGGCATATATTTTGCTGCCATTGCGGAAAACTTCATACATAGAATCGCGCCGATCGCAAAATTCGGGGCAATGATGGCACCCAGTCCCGCTTCTTTATAGCGCGCACTCATCTCTTGCAGCTGCTCTGTAGTCAGGCCCGTTGTTCCGACAACCGGTCTCACACCACGAGCCAGACAGAGCTCCATATGACGGTATACCGTATGCGGTGTCGTAAAGTCGACCAGAACATCTGGCTTCATTTCGTCCAGTTGTTGATTGATTTCCTCTTCGCTCACACGCGTATCCAGATTGCCAGTAAAAACGAGCGCGGTATCCTGCGCCAGCATTTTCACTACCTCTTGCCCCATTCGACCATTTGCTCCTGCAACTGCTACACGAATTTGTTTAGTCATGTTGCTCGTTCTCCTCTATTCTCGTCCAGCGATCTTTATCGCGAGTATTAAACTTGTGCATAATACGATCAAATGCTTCCTGCAAATCGATTCCGAGCGAGTTTGCGAAACAAATCACGATGAAGAGTACGTCACCCAGCTCTTCCTCTACTGTTTTTTCGCCTTCGTCCTTTTTCTTCGGTTTTTCTCCATAAAAATGGTTAATCTCTCTGGCTAATTCTCCTACTTCTTCTGTCATTCTAGCCAGCATCGAAAGCGGAGAAAAATATCCTTCTTTAAACTGCGATATGTATTGATCAACTTCTTGCTGCATCTCTTGCATAGTCTTTTGCCGTTCCATCCGCCCACTCCTTTTTCACAGTCATCTCTCTTTCACCTATCGTACTAAAAAAGGCTTCGTTTGCCAAATCACAATACTTCGTCTTTCCAGCATATGGACAATCAAACGAGCGTTCATTTATAATGGCTTTCGGATAGCCCTCAGGTAACTAAAGTATTACCTGCACATCATGTCCGGGGGGAAGCCATTCCTGATCCGGCGAACAGGAGGACATATGAAAATTCGTCTTGATAGTATCTTTGCCATTATCATCGGTTCTGCCATTATGGGATTTGGTATTAATGCGTTCAACATTCCCAACCATTTAGCTGAGGGCGGTATCACCGGTATCAGTATTTTGATCAAGCTGTTAGTTCCTGCTGTGGACCAGGGAGTCGTCTTCTTTGTCCTAAACGTACCGTTATTTTTTCTAGGCTGGAAAATTCTTGGACGAACTTCTTTTTTCTACACCATTTTGGGAACGGTTTCACTCTCCGTCTTCTTATCCTTGTTTGATGGCGTTCTCCCGCTTCAAATGAAAGATCGCTTGCTCGCCTCTCTTTATGCTGGGGTAGCTGTCGGAGTCGGTTTAGGGATTATTTTCCGTTACGGTGGGACCACTGGCGGAGTGGACATCATTGCCAGACTGCTTCAGAAATACATGGGTGTCAGTATGGGGAGAACGTTGTTTTTTGGAGATATCTTGGTCATCGGGGCATCCCTCGTCTATTTGAATCTAGAAAGCGCCATGTACACACTTGTCGTCGTCTTTATCGCCGCGCGTGTCATCGACTTTTTCCAAGATGGGGCATATGCCGGCAAAGCACTGACGATCATTTCCAACGAAGCGGACAAGATTGCCAATCAAATCCTTGAATTTGGTCGTGGCGTTACCCTTTTAGCGGGAAAAGCGCCTACTCTGGCGATGAAAAGAAAGTAATCTACGTGGTTATCAGCCGCAACGAAGTGATGCGTTTTAAAAATATCGTGCAAGAAATCGATCCACATGCTTTTGTCATCGTCAACGATGTTCATGAGGTACTCGGAGAAGGCTTCACCCTTGATGAAAACAAGAAACCGCTTCACGACTAGCACGAAGCAGCATAGCAAAAACCCTTGCCTTTTCGTACAGGCAAGGGTTTTTGCATCCATTAAGTCGAACGGATTTCTCCGTTATATTTCTTCCACGCCACATAAGACAAGGCCATGATCAAAGCAATCGAAATCGAGGTGAGAATGACAATAGGTGAATCTGGCCGCATCATTAAACGAGCAAACGTACTCTTTTCTTCTCCCACAAAAGCCACTTGAAAAGAGCTGTTCAATTCTCGCAACGCCTCTCGTACCTGCTGCCAATCTACTTGGCTGTTTCGCATCTCTTTGGATATGATATCGTACGCAACCGTAATCGAGGACATGTGCCCCTCTGGAAGCTGAATACTCATCCCTGGCTTAATGGCCAAAAATAATCGGTAATTCTCATCGAACTGTTCGCGAAACTGACTGAAATTCCGCTCAACAGCCGATAGTTGCAGGTTTTGGACCTGTGTTACGAGAGAAGGATAGTAGCTACGCCACATCGGCTGGTGATCATGCGTTAGTGCGTCTATGGCGATACGGACCCGTGTGGCATGCCACAGCAATTGCTGTTCACTTGCGTTTGTGGAAGCAAAACTTTGCTTGGCTGCCAGTATGGACTGTGTCACTGCATTTAGACTCTCAATTCGTATCGGATTGGGCAAGTGCTGGTTCGGGAATCGTTCTGCCAGCTGTACAATGCGCTGCTCTGCCCCTTCAAGATCTCCCTTTTTTGCATACGTCAGGAACTCATGCGCAATTTGATCCAACGCTGCCAACTGCTTTTCTTCTATCGGTTGATTCAGCTTCGAGTACAAATTATGAATGGGCCACGACAAGAACAACCCGATCATGAGAAAGAATAATAAAAACCGGATGTTTTTCTTCAACGCAAATAACCTCCTTCCCTAGTACAGCCTATGGAAAGGAGGACAAGATTAGACCTTATTTGTCGTATACTTCATATTCACCCACCAGATCACCGAGATTGAGATCAGACTGAGAAGAACCGTAAACAAACCAACGAAGCCCTCATATGGATCCAGTACACTCGGAAGCCACGGATGGATGTCCATGACGTAATCGAGAAAATCATTATTCAGTGTCCACAGCGCAGCGATTCCCACCGGCAGAAGACTTAGCTTGTAAAAACGCGCATACAAAACAGATTCCACAGCCATGCCGGTGTGGGAAATGATCAGCATCACGTCTGTCCAACGCACTTCATTGCCCATCAACCAACCAGCCACGATAATGCAAACGGCCCAGACACCATACTTAAAATTGGTGATGCCAGCCAAAGCTTCCAGTACAGGAATGTGGCGACCCAACAAATAGGTAAGGAGTACAAGCGAAAAAAGTCCGCTACCTGTCGGGCTGTCCGGAACAAAAGGAATCAAATATGCTGGTGTTTCAGCTAATTGGTTACCGTACCAGATAAATCCATATATGGTTCCCAAAAAGTTGACGACGAACAGCGTCCAAAGAAACCACCTTTTGCCCAAAGATTGCCGAAACCACTCCCATATCCAGATCATCTATAATCGTCTCCCGCTGTGTACGCCGCTAACGAAAAAGCTGACCGCATTACCAGCCAGCTTTTCCCCTATTAGCTTATTTCAAGCCAGCCATGTATTCAGCTAGCTTTGCGATTTCTGCATCATCTTTGATCATACCGCCTGGCATTGCGCCTTTACCGTTCTTGATGACGTCAGTAATCTTGGCTGCATCTAAAGTTGCACCGATTTTTTGGAGGTTTGGACCCATGCCACCCTCCATGTTTTTACCATGGCATCCCATACAGCTTGTTTGCGCTTTCCAAAGCGCATCTGCTTTAAAGCTAGTGTCCGCTGGAGCCGGTGCAGTTGCACTCGATCCTTCTTTGCCACCAGTACCTTTACCTTTATCTGGGTGAGCCAGATGATATTCATGATTTGCCGCCCAAGTCAGGTAGAAAATACCTACCAGTGCTGTCAGCATCAAGCCTGTAGCAACTGGACGCTTGCTAGGACGACGATCTTTGCTGGTATCCAGCCAAGGCGCCAGCATCAGTGCACCGAATGCGATACCTGGAATAACAACGATTCCAAGAACGACCCAATCCCCTGCAGCCCATGGATATTTCAGCAATTGATACAGGAACAAGAAGTACCAGTCTGGCAACGGGATGAATGAAGTATCATTCGGGTTTGCTTTGTCAGTCAACGGCGACGGATGAGAAACCGTCAACACGAGGAAGCCAACTAAGCAAACGGCTGCCACCATCCACTCTTTCAACAGGAAGTTTGGCCAGAATGGCTCGTTTTTACCTGGAAAGTCAGAGTAGGATGGAGAAATGTTTGGGATACGCTTCGCCGATACTCGGGAATCTCCGACGAAGGTAGCATCTTTATCTTGTTTTGCCATGCTATTTCCTCCTTTTTTCGAAGACCAATTATAGTGGACCCGAGATACCTTGCGAACGGATCATAACAAAGTGAGCTCCCAACAGTCCAAGCAGTGCGCCTGGCAGGAAGAACACGTGAATCGCGAAGAAGCGAGTAAGCGTTTGCGCACCTAGAATGTCTCCACCTGTGAGCAATGTTTTCACATACGGACCGATAAATGGTACCGAGTCTGCGATCTGCACACCTACTTTGGTCGCAAAGTATGCCGTGTTATCCCAAGGCAAGAGGTAGCCTGTGAAACCAAGACCCAGCATAACGAAGAAAATCAGTACGCCGACTACCCAGTTCAATTCACGAGGCTTTTTGTATGCACCTGTAAAGAATACACGCAAAGTATGTAGGAACATCATCACGATTACCAAGCTCGCGCCCCAGTGATGCATACCGCGTACGATTACCCCGAACGCTACTTCGTTCTGCAGGTACTTAACGGATTCGTAAGCATTGATAACGTCTGGTACATAGTACATCGTCAAGAACATACCAGACAAGATTTGAATAACGGTAATAAAGAACGTTAGTCCACCAAAGCAGTAAACAAAAGCTGAAAAATGATGTGCCGGGTTCACGTGCTCAGGTACTTCGTGGTCAGCCAAGTCACGCCACATCGGAGTGATGTTTAAGCGTTCGTCGACCCAATCATACATTTTTTGCATCATTTTAGCCGTTCACCCCCGGACGAGGATTTGCTTTTACTTTACCTAAATACAATTTTCCGTCTTTCACTTCTGTCTCATACTCATCGAGAGAGGCCGTCGGTGGCGTTCCCAAAATGTGCTCGCCATTGATCGAATAACGACCCATGTGGCAAGGACAGAAGTACTCATTTGGTTGTCCTGCGCCAGTTCCCCAGTCAACCGTACACCCTAAGTGCTTACAGATCGGGGACAGTGCAAGAATCTCACCCTTGTCGTTCTTGGTAACCCATGCAGTAAGTGTAGATTCTGATTCATACCAACCGTCCTTGGTATGGACCTTGAATTCTACGCGTTTCGGCACGGCACTAAACTCATCCGGATTGCCGACAGCTACTTTATCTCCACCTGCATGTCCTTGCAGAAGGGGGTCTACCGCAAAGCGAATCATTGGGGTGATCATTCCCGCAGCAAGGAATCCGCCAGTTCCCATCAGGGCGTAATTCAAAAATGTACGCCTGGAAATTTCGCGTTTGTCTCCCATATCTTTTTTCCCTCCTTATCCTGTAAAATAGCGCTACGATGGCATTTTCATACATATACACTAGGTCAATCCCAATCATAGCTAACGCCTATAAAGATGTCAAGAATGTCCAGTGGACATGTCTTTACCCAAACGATGTGTGACAGGATATTGTTGCCAGATTGTCAAATTTATGACCTTGCCCCACCCATTTTTCTGTAGTATTACCGGAAAACGCTTTCTCTATTGCGTCTCTTTTTTAGTCAAAACGATTATCCCCGCCCGGTTTGCCACAACTTGATGATCTCTTTGTACAGCACATCCACTGTCACTTCGAAACGCAAAGAAGATTCCAGATCTTCATCCCCTACCAATAAAGTCAACACGCCTTCTTCCGTTCGATCTTTTAATTGAATCTGTTCTCCCCGAAAATGAAGCAGTACTTTATAAGAGAATTCCGCCGGCGTTCGTTGTTCCAGCTGCTCTTCTCCTATTTGATAGCTTAACGGAAATAGCAGTACGCGTCCCTTCAGTCGCTGCTCAATCCCGGCCGCTACATTTAATAAGTAGTTCATGCGTACAACATGCTCTTCTACTTTTCTATCCGAGTTGTACAAATAAAGAGGGAGCAGCGCGGTATCCACAAAGGACCGCAACTCCTCCCAGTTTTCAAAATCGTTCAAGTTCCACTGCATAGAGCCGTCTCCTCATTTCCTTGTTCATTTCTGGAAACAAGCGTACCATGAATGGTTGGAGACTCGCAATAACGCATACGATTATGTATTTAGGCTTGCTCGTAAGCCATGATTTCTTTTAATTCGTCTGTTAAGCGCAAAAACAACTCTTTGTTTTTCGATGCAAGTGCCTCATCAATCTCCTGGATAAGCGTGCGCTTGCGATATTGACGCATTTGCTCGTCGATCACCATTTCAGATAGCAAACCGGAAACCATTTGATTGTTCGTTCCGTACGCGTTGGAATAGAAATTCGGCCACTCCATACCCATCCCTCACTTCAATAAAATAGTCGTTTCGGTAAAACCATTGTATTTTCGAAGCCAAGTTTGGCTCGCATACGTTGCGGTGTATAACCACTGCCCTTGTTCGTCTTGGCCGACGCGCAACAACCCTAGATGCACCATCATTTTGCATACCCGATTCACCAAGATATCTGTAGGTGAATCGTAGTAAAACTCTTTCATCCAATGGAGTAGCGTATCCATAAGCGATTGCTGACTTACCCATCCACCCGACGCGATCAACGGAATGAGCTGAACCAGCATCGGCAAGTTCGGGACAGCCCGCTTGTACAGCCTCATCCAGAAGCGAATGACATCATGGTACAATTGATCGTTATACGGTTGCTCCAGTCGCTCCCTCCCCGCTTCCGTTACTGCTACCTTGCCGTCCACTTCTACAATCCATCGGTGATAGTAACAGAAATCGTAGAGCAAGGAAAAACGGTCAGGGTATAAATCAAAATGTAGACCGTACCCAAAACGCCATTTTTGCGGCAATAGAGGCTCTTCTTTTACGTACAAAAATTGAAAAAGCTGCTGCTGATGACGCTTGTACATACCACCTTCTGCGGTTAACGGTACTGGCTCCTGCTGGAGAAATTGTAAAAATTGCATGATATCATCGCATAGTGCTGTTCCCTCATCCCTATAAGCTTGCGGACCGGGATGAAGTAATGCGTTTGAATCACGCCATTTTGTCAGCCACGCTTGCAAGTACGGCTCACGGATGTCCAGCGGAATTTGATACTGCCCTACGGATTTACTTTTCGCCGGAAAAATCCACCCTCGCTTCATTGCTGCTGCGACAAACTTCCGGCCTTCCTCCTGCTTTTTTTCCTTTTCACACTCCAGTGCCACCCCGGCTTTCGCCAACAAATCCTCAAGCGACATGACCGTACGCTTGTCCAGGAACAATTGGAGCAAAAAATGGGTTTCTGAACTGCTCAGCTGCTCAACTTCTTGAGAGATTGTCAACCTGTGCCTCAAGCTAGACAACAGTGACGTAATCAATTCGTTTTTGGAATGAGGGTTGCATTCGCATCCGTAATGGTTGGCAATCTGATGGAGCTGCCGGATATCGGTGTACACCAAGATCTCAGCCAAGTTCATCTGTGCATCCCTTCTTTACGATGGCTTACTTGTCTCTCATTCTTGCCAAAAAGCGGAAAAATAAACAGGAAGCCACCGAAGTGACTTCCTGTTTGTCGATTTTTTTATTGCTCCTCTTCGGACTCATGGTCCCACTGGTCGTGAAGCTGTTGGTATTCTTTCGCTTCCTCATAGCGCCCGGCTTGAGTCAAAAGAGCGATCAGCCTGCGGATCTGATCCAAATCAAAACCTGACAACGATACATATTGCTTTAGCGCCTCAATAGCTGCTTCTGTTTTCCCCATCGAAAGATTCACATCTGCAGCTAATGGGTAAGCAGCCACATACTCCTCATCAATCGCTTGCAAACTGCTAACCAATTCTGCTGCTTCATCTAGTCGTCCTACGTGGAATGCCATCAGTGCACATCCGTAGAGTACTTCTGGCGAACGATCCATGACCAGCGCCTGACGGAATACTTGGTATGCCTGTTCGAATTGACCGCTTTGTGCGTACGAGCGCCCCTTTGTCAAAAGCATGGACAGACTTTCATCCCCGGCTAGTTCCAGGAGCTTCATTGCTTTCTCGTCTTCTCCAATGCGGAAATACAAGTTACCCAGCGCTGCCATAATATCTTGGTTGTCTGGCTCCTTCAGTCTTGCTTGCTCCAAATACTTGACCGCTACTTCATCTAAATCTTGGAGGGAATACAGATCCGCTAGCAACAAGTCAAGCTGGATGCTTTCAAAGCCAGATTCTTTGCATTCATAGAGAAGATGTTGCGCCGTCTCAAAATCACTGGAATCCAAAGCAATCTCCGCTAGTAGCAGCTGGCATTCTCTACGCAAGGAGGAATCCATTTGCGGATTTTTGGCCATGACATCTGTCAGCAATTGACTCGCCTCTTCCAAATGACCGAGTCGATACCAGACCTCTGCCAAATACATCATGACATCCGGCAAATCTTTTCCATGCTCCTGAACCTTTTGCAGAGCGGTCAAGCCCAGCTCCACTTCATCGTTTTCGATTCGCTTGATCGCTTCGTCTATGACATACAGCCACTTTTTCGGCATTTCTTTCACCTCATATGTATTTTGCGTGGCCTTGTTGCTCTATCCGCTTGCTGAACAACCACTCTAATAAAATAGCCACAAAAGACCGTCCGAAGACGGTCTTTTCTTTTACTCTTGATCATATACCATTATGCTCGCGTTAGCCAGCTCATTGTAAGAACAGTAATAAGGATTCCAAAAATACTAAGCACAATGCTGTAATTCGGTTTGGCTAAATCAGTAGACGTCGGCTTTCCATCGAGCGGTACGATCGAAGCAGTAGCATGTTCCAGTGAATCTCCTTGCGACGTATATGGCTGTGCTTCTACCACGTATGTACCGTCGTCTGTTTGCAAGGAAGAAGAAATAACTTGCGCCTTTGGCGTGTTAATCTCCATGACTTCTCCGTTAATAACGAGAGAATTCGCATGCTCCGTGGTACTTGTATTCACATATAAAGTGAACGAAAAGACCATGAGCAACAAAACAGCTACACTCGCAGCCATGCGTCGCATTCTCGCTGTCACGCTGAAAATTTTTCTGCCGATCGGGATCGCCCACTGCTCTTCCGATAATATACGGGCCATCACCGCGTCTACAATGGAACGTGATGGAGTTACAGAATGATATTCTTCTTTATCCATTTCCATCCACTCACCACTGTCCGACCAAATCTCATAGTCGGAACGACAGGCATAGCATGCCGCCATATGGTGATCAACCCGACGTTGGGTCACCTCAGGCAACAGATTTTCGGCGTATTCAGGCAGAATTTCCTGAACTTCTTCACATCTCATCATCGATTCATCCCTTCAGCTTCATCCAAATGAGGGTCCAGGATGTAGTTTTCCAACTGTCCACGAATACTTTGCCGCGCTCGAAACAGTAGAGACTTCACAGAGCTCACTGTTAAATCCAGAATCGTAGCGATTTCTGTGTAATCCATTTGTTCGTACTCGCGTAATATCAGTGCTGAGCGTTGCTTCTCTGGTAAACTGTTGATTGCCAGTCTTACCATGCTCTCCCGTTCATTCCGGAGCAAAACTTGCTCAGGCAGTGACTTGGGAGATGCCATAGGCACTTGCAACGTATCATCCAGATACACGTCAGAATTGCGACTCTTGCGCAATTCACTGAGTACGGAGTTGCGTGCAATCGTATAGAGCCAGGTGGAGAATGTAGCTTCTACATCTCGGAAAGAATGAATGCTCTTATACGCCTTGTAAAACGTCTCCTGACATATATCCTCCGCTATATGCTCTAAATGTGCCTGACGCAAAAGATGAGTGACAAATGAGAGGATCTTTTTTTCATATCGACGAATCAGTTCAGCATAGCATTCCAGATTACCTTCTTTAATCTCTCGGATAAGCTGGGAATCGGTCATGATCAGGATTACCTCCTTGCGATTCCGATCCCTCAGCGGCCTTTTGCATAATTAGACTGCTGGGGATGTAAAAAGTTGCGCGACCTTACGATTCTTTTTCTCGTCTGTCTGCTGGAAACCATTCACGAAAAAACCCCCAAACCGGGGTTATATGACATAAGCGTAGGGCTTCGTGTCAAATAAACACTTACCCATACCAATCAAAGGGATAAATCGCATATTTCGATATATCCATTTACCGTTCGACATAACAGATGTTGGAAGATGCATTTCACTAAAATTGAGAATAGTGGAAAGATCATTCTTTGTCAACCAGTTTTCCTTTTTCAGGAAAACGATATCAGCGTCTGCGCCAGTTGTCAAGCTTCCTTTTCGCGGATACAGACCAATTGCTTTTGCGACATTTGTCGAAGTGAGCCTGACGAGCAAGCAAAGCAATTCCTCAGGCGTACACCAGCTCTTTCGTGTATCAATCCGCACATCGTGAATCGGAGACGCTACCTGCCAGCTTCCAAACCATTGACGATGTAATTGACGAAGACCTTGATCCGTCACTTCAGCAGGCAAACGAAAGATATGCAGGTACGGGTCATTATCTTCAAAATGAAAGGCCGCTTGAGAATCAGTGATGACTGTGCGTAATCGCCAATAACGAGTAGCCTCCATCCAAATTTGTCGAATGAGTTCCCGTTGTTCTTTTTTCAAAAACGGATCATTTTGTACCTGCATGTGCAGGATCGTATGTTTAGACGTATGAAGTTGCAAAAGCGTTTCCCATTTTATTGTGGAAATTTCTTCTGGATCTCGAATCGTGACATGAAACGAAGAATAGCCAAGGTTCATCCACTCGGCTAAACGGTCACCGTGAAGATCAGCAACATCGATTTCCACATGCCAAACATAATCCAACAAACTGTTGAAGTGCTGGGTTTGTTGATAGTGAATTTGCGGTCTACTCATCCAACGCTCTGGCCGGAAGACGTCCACCAGGCTTGTACATCCCGAGCTGATGAGATTTCGCATGGCTTCTATATAGACATCTACATCTTTGATTTTATACAACGAATGTGTCGGGAGTGCGACGAAACCGGGCAAAAGATACATACCGGTAGCATCTATTTCTTCATATAAATCGTTGAAGGGGTTTTTCGTCAAGGTATCTTTAGCCATTCGTACAATTTTCCCATGACGGATCCATATGTCTACTTCTTTCATTCCTAGTGCTGTGACAATCGTTCCCCCACGTATGACCATCCCTCGCTCCAGCATAGCTCGTCCCCCTCCCGCTTCTCATGCACATACTACCCTTGTACGAGCATATGCACAGAAAGGGGAAAAAGTACTAATTAGGGGCCAAACCGCTTTTTAAACAAAAAAAGACCGCCGTTGATGTAAGCGCATTCAAACGACGGTAGCACACACGTGCTTTCTTATATTGGATAGGAGTGGAGAGAAACCATACTGTAGTTTTATAATAAACGGAATGTAAGCGCTTGTCAAATCATTTTTGCTAAAATTCGGAACGCTTTGCCTTCGCACCAAAAAGAAGCCTGCTACCCTATAAAGGCACAGACTTCTCTTTCATTCTTTCTTATTGGCTGATTTTCACAAGCAAGTTATGAAAGCCAGGGAACGATACATCAATCGCATCATCATTTTCGATGGTCGTCTCTCCCTCGGCAACGAGACCCGCAATTGCCATCGCCATGCCGATTCGGTGATCCCCCATGCTATCGATGACAGCCCCTGTCAATCCTGTCTTTCCTTCGATGATCATTCCGTCATCTGTAGGTGTCACCCTAGCACCGAATTTGGACAGTTGACTAACCACCGTGGCAATACGGTCTGTCTCCTTTACTTTCAGCTCTTCGGCGTCACGGATAACGGTTTGACCTTTAGCCTGCGTTGCCATGACCGCAATCACCGGAATTTCGTCAATCAGGCGTGGAATGATATCTCCAGCAATTTCAATACCGTGCAGCTCCGAATGTGTCACGAGGAGGTCTGCAACCGGCTCTTCATTTACGACTCGCTCATTCAAAAGCTCCAGGCTTCCCCCCATCGCCTTGACAACATCAATGATGCCCGTGCGGCTTGGGTTAATTCCGACATTTTCAATGAGAAGAGAGCTGCCTGGTACAACCATTACAGCTGCAATCAAAAAGGCAGCGGAAGAAATGTCACCAGGAACAGAAATGGCACGGCCCTTCAGCTTTTGTCCGCCTTCTACTGAAACGGTCAAGCCATCACGCACGACTTGTACACCAAACGCTTGCAGCATACGCTCCGTATGATCGCGGGATAAATGCGGCTCTGTTACACTCGTCACGCCTTTTGCCTGCAACCCTGCCAGCATAATCGCTGACTTCACTTGTGCACTTGCAACTGGGGATTGATACGCGAACCCTTGAAGCTCCCCGCCTCGAATGGATAACGGTGTGTATTCACCGTCTTTTCTTCCATCGATTTTGGCGCCCATTTGACGGAGCGGTCCGATCACACGACGCATTGGTCTTTTGGCAATGGACTCATCACCTTCCATCACCACATGGAAAGGCTGTGTTGCCATGATCCCCGCCATTAAACGAATGGTCGTACCGGAGTTCCCTACATCCAAATGTTGAGACGGTTCCTGCAAGCCATACCAGCCTTTTCCTTGTACGGTTACGGCATCTCCTTGTTGTTCAATCTCAATCCCCATCCGACGAAAGCAGCTAATCGTGCTCAAGCAATCAGCACCCGGCAAAAAGCCTTCGATGGTTGTGGTTCCTTCTGCTAGAGCTCCAAACATAACTGCACGATGGGAAATGGACTTATCTCCTGGCACGCGAACGGTACCTTTGATTTGTTTGGCTTGTTGTACGCGAAGCATTTCTTCCACTCCTTTTCTCTCTCACGCTCTCCCAGAACACCAGTCGCACTGTGAAGCGTCTTCGTTGTAAAGTGTGTTTGCATAAAAAAACTTATGTGCGCTTGTATACATTGTAATCGAAAAAGCGAAGAACTTCCTCTCCCTTTTCCAACTCTTGTTGAGAATGGAACGTGATGCGTAGCACACCATAAATGTCTTCTCGTGTCTCTCTGATTTGGAGATTCGTGATATTAATTTCTCTTGCTCCCAATAGTGTCGTAATACGTCCGATTTCACCCGGGTTGTCAGGGATATCGATATACAAATCGTTCAAAGGAGGCAATGCACCCGTTTTACGCTCAGGCAAACTGTCGCGGAATTCTCGTGCCGCTTTGAAGAAATGCTCGATTCCTTCTGGATCTCCCTGTTCGACAAGGTGAACGACATCTTCCAATGCGTTTGCCCAATCTTTTGCGATTTTCAGGATCGGATCACGGTTTGCAGCAAAATGTCACGCCACATCTGAGGGTTGCTCGAGGCGATGCGCGTAATGTCACGGAAGCCACCAGCAGCAAGCGTTGCATGCCAAGCATTTTCCTCGTCGTACCCTGCCACCAGATTGACCAAAGCAGAAGCGAGAATGTGCGGGAAATGGCTGACTGCACCCACGACCTGATCATGCGAAGCTGCGTCCATTTGCACGACTTTTGCGCGAGTCAGTGTAAGTAGTTCAGACAATTGCTTTACTTTTTCTTCAGGTGTTCCCGGCGCTGGTGTCAAAACATAATAGGCGTTTTCCATAAGACGGTCAGAAGCAGCTTCCACGCCGGATTTATGCGAGCCAGCCATCGGATGTCCGCCAATAAACGTAACATGATCAGGAATGACATCCACCGCTTGTCTCACAATACCTGCCTTTGTACTGCCAACATCCGTAATGATCACACCAGGCTGCAGATCCATTTCGACTAACGAGCGAATGGTTGCAACGATTTGCTCTACAGGTGATGCGAGGAAAATGACATTTGCTTCTCGAACTGCAGTCTGCAAATCAGTTGTGCCAGCATGAATGACACCAAGCGTCAGTGCTTTATCCAAGCAATCCTGACGTAAATCGTAGCCGACTACCCGAATATTTGGATCACGTCGCATGGACAGCGCGATTGAGCCGCCAATCAATCCGACGCCGATTACAGTAATGGTGGTTTTTTTCATCTCCACTCTCTATCCTTCCTTCGTCTCTCTTAGACAAAGATGCCGAGGCATGCCCGGCATCTTTGTCCTTTATTTCAATGCTCCAGTCACGATTTCTTTTAATACAGCAAGAATCTTATCATTTTGCTCTTTGGTCCCAATGGTAATACGTTGAAAACCTGGGAAGCCTAGCGCATTACCAGAGCGAACGATGATGCCTTGAGAGAGCAGCTTCTTGAATACTTCATCGGAATCCCTTTTCAAATCAACCAAGATAAAGTTGGTCTGAGATGGATAGTAGGAAATTCCCCACTCGTCAAAGGAATCAGTAAACTGCTTCATGCCTTCACGGTTTCGATCACGGCATGTTTTTACAAATTCCTGGTCTTTTAACGCCGCACGTGCTGCTACTTGGCCAAGTGTGCCTGTGTTGAACGGCTCACGCACATGTTCCAACGAGGAAATGAGCTCCTCTGACGCGACTCCGTAGCCGATACGAAGCGCAGCCAGACCGTAGATTTTGGAGAACGTACGCAAAATAATCAAGTTCGGATACTCAGCAAGCATCGGTACTGTTTGTGGATATTCTGGATCCACCACATACTCGTAGTAAGCCTCATCCAAAACGACCAGCACATTTTTGGGAACCTTTTTCAAAAAAGCTTCCAACTCGGATGTTGTTACAATCGTGCCAGACGGATTGTTCGGGTTACATACCCATACGACCTTCGTCTGTTCGTTGACAGCAGCCGCCATCGCTTCGAGATCGTGAACGCCATCTTTCAACGGCACCTCAATCAAATCTGCACCTTCAATAATCCCATTTGAGCGGTATTGTGAGAACGTTTGCGTCGCCATGACTGCATTTGTTCCTTCGCCCAAAAAAGCACGAGAGATCATCAACAGAATTTCATCAGACCCGTTGCCGAAAAACAATTGACCTGGCTTAACACCGAGGAAGTCAGCAAGATCCCAGCGTAGATTAAGGCTTGCACCATCTGGATATAGGGCCAAATTGTCCAACTGTTCCGCAATAGCTGCTTTGGCCTTTGGTGAGGAACCAAAAGGATTTTCGTTGGACGCCAGCTTGATGACTTCCGTCAAACCAAATTCACGTTTAACGTCATCAATGGGCTTGCCAGGTTGATATACCGGGGCATTGAGTATGCGTTGTTTCGGTTGCATCCACGTTCACTCCAGTCACATTTTTCCCACTATTGTAGCGCACTGGCTAACTGATGTACAAACGTTTTTATTTTTTCTACAGCATCTGGCATCTGTTTTGGGTCTTTCAGCTGCTCAGCATGCTCCTCGATTTGCTGTACAATGGCACTTCCCACAATGACACCATTCGTATGGGGTGCTACTGCTCGTACCTGATCCGGCGTGGATATTCCGAAGCCAACCGCAGTAGGAACCGATGTACTGGCCTTTACTCGTTCCAGAAAATCTGCCAAATCCTCTCGCAGGTCAGCACGGGCACCCGTCACACCGAGCGACGATACACAATAAAGAAATCCGGTTGCTTGTGCGCCAATCGTATTGATTCTCGAACTGGAAGTTGGCGCCACCAGCGAAATGACATGAATGCCATTCTGTTTTGCTGCGGTTACTGCTGGACGGTTTTCCTCGATCGGCAAATCAGGAATGACAACACCGTCAGCACCATAGGCAGCGAGATCGGCAAAAAAGCGCTCGATGCCATATTGTAAAACCGGATTGAAATAGGTGAACAGGACAATGGAAGCCTCCATACCTGATTCACGAAGCCTTTTGACCAATTGCAAAGCATCCCTGATCGTCACGCCATTTTTCAGCGCGCGTTCTGAAGCACGTTGAATCGTTGGGCCATCTGCCAAAGGATCGGAGTAAGGGACACCGAGCTCGATGAGATCTGCTCCTGCTTCGACCATTGCTTTTACGAGCTGGAAAGTTGCTTCTATTGAAGGATCTCCTACCGTTAGAAACGGGATGAATCGTTTGCGATCACGATCCGCGAATAATTGATCGATTCTGTTAAGAGCTGTCGTCATGATTACTCTCCCCCTCCTGCTGCCAGCGCTTCTTGAATAGTCAGTACGTCTTTGTCCCCTCGACCAGACAAGCAGATCACGAGTATTTTGTCTGATGACATCTCTTTCGCACGTTTTATCGCTTCAGCTATCGCATGTGCGCTCTCCAACGCTGGAATGATACCTTCCGTTTGGCAAAGCACTTGTACTGCCTCGAGCGCTTCCGCATCTGTTACCGATGTATAGGTCACTCGTCCGCTGTCTTTGAGATAGGCGTGCTCAGGTCCTACTCCTGGATAATCCAAGCCAGCCGAAATCGAATGCGCTTCTTGCACCTGTCCGCATTCATCCTGCAACAAGTAGGTTAAGGAACCGTGGATGACTCCCGGTTGTCCAAGTGTTAGTGTTGCCGCATGCTTTTCGGTATCGATTCCTTTTCCTGCCGCTTCGACCCCTCTAAGTGCGACAGACTCATCTTGAATGAACGGATAAAACATGCCAATCGCATTACTGCCGCCACCAACGCAAGCAACGACCTCGTCTGGAAGCCTTTTGAGCATTTGCAGGACTTGACTGCGAGTCTCTTCTCCGATAATTTTTTGGAATTCGCGTACGATGTATGGGTACGGATGTGGGCCAACGACAGATCCGATGACATAAAACGTTTCTTCGACATGGGAAACCCAATGGCGAATCGCTTCGTTTGTCGCATCCTTAAGTGTACGTGAGCCGGATACAGCAGGGATAACTTCGGCACCAAGCAGATTCATCCGAAAAACATTCAACGACTGGCGACGAATATCTTCTTCCCCCATGAACACCTTGCAAGAGAGTCCGAGCTTTGCCGCAACGGTTGCACTTGCCACTCCGTGCTGACCAGCGCCTGTTTCGGCAATAATTGATTTTTTGCCCATGCGCTTGGCTAGCAAGGCTTGGCCCAAAGCATTGTTCAATTTATGTGCACCCGTATGGTTGAGATCTTCTCGTTTCAAATAGATTTGGGCACCGCCGACCGCTTTCGTCAAACGATCTGCATAAGTGAGCGGGGTTGGGCGTCCAGCATACTCGCTGAGCAGTCCATTCAATTCTTGAATAAATGCCGGGTCACGACGAGCTTCTTCAAAAGCGATCTCGAGCTCTGTCACCGCATTCATCAAGGTTTCCGGAATATACTTGCCTCCGAAGGCACCAAATCGTCCGTTTTCGTCAGGCACGACTCGCGTAGTTGCTTGAATGTTGTTCATGCGCCTTCACCCTCTCCACCAATGTTTTTATTTTTTCGGCGTCTTTTTCGCCATCCGTCTCTACTCCACTGGACACATCGACTATCCCTGCTTGATACTGTCCTAGTAATTCCCCGACATTCTCCGCATGAATCCCTCCAGCAATGATGCAGTCTGCTTCCTCGCATGCTGCTTGCAAAGTAGGGATTTGCTCCCACGAAAACTTTTTCCCTGTGCCACCTGCTTGACTAGAGTCATACGTATCAAATAAAAAGGCACTGACAATGCCTCGATAGGATTGAATGGCTTGAGCAGCATCCGCTTCTCCGCCCACTGCCAACGCCTTCCACACCGGAATAGCAAACCGCTCCCGAACTTGCTGGCAAAATTGTGGCGTCTCTTGTCCATGCAATTGGATCACCGATAACGATGCCTCGCTTAGCACTTCCTCCAGCTCTTCCATCGTCGGATTAACGAACACACCAACAGCAGGAGGATGGCCCGGAACGGCTGCAAGCAATTGTCCAGCAGTCTGGGCATCTACTTGTCGCTTACTTGGGGCAAAAACTAGGCCTACGTAATCGACTTCCAGCTCTTTTAAGAGCGCTAGTGCTTCCGCTCGCTTAATTCCACATATTTTTAAACGAGTCATACACTCACCCCCGGTGCTGCTTCTCCCACGAGATCAATGACTGCGCGCTCTACATCTGTTTGGCGCATGAAATGCTCTCCAACCAGCACAGCCCGGGCACCTGCACTTCGTACATTCTCAATATCCCCTGGCGTCGAAATCCCACTTTCGCTCACAATCGTCAAGGACGGAGGCAGTTCTGCAATCAGCTCATGCGTAACGGCTAGGTCCGTTTGAAACGTATTTAAGTTTCGATTGTTGATCCCGAGCAATTTAGGTTCCATAGCTTGAAAAACAAGCTCGCATTCGCGTTTGTCATGAACCTCCACCAGTACATCCATGCCCAGCTCCTCGGCAGTTTGTTTCAGATGGCGAAGTGTTTCCCGATCGAGAATGGCAGCAATGAGCAACACACAATCAGCTCCTGCTGCTCTTGCTTCCACGACTTGAATTTCATCAAGCAGAAAGTCTTTTCTGAGTAAAGGACGATCAATTGCCTCGTGAATTTGCCGTAGATAGCTCAAGCTCCCTTGGAAAAAGCACTCGTCTGTCAAAACAGACAAACATTCTGCGCGAGCGGCCTGATAAGCCTTCGCTATGGCCACTGCTTGGAAATCAGGTCGGATTAACCCTTTGGATGGCGATGCTTTTTTTACTTCGGCAATCACGCTTACAGGCCGTACACTCGTCTCCAATGCTTGACGAAATCCGCGTGGACGTTGAACTTCCTTCGTTGCTGTAAGCAATGCCGAAACCGTTGTATCTGTATAAAGACGTGCGATCTCTTCGCGTTTCTTTTCTACGATTTTACGAAGCATGAATCATACCTCCTGCGATGTGACGAACATGCTCGAGCTTTCGCATGACCAGTCCGCCGTCGATCAGTTCCGCTGCACGTATAACCCCTGTTTCAATCGAGCTAACACGATCGGAGAGGTAGAGGATCGCGCCCGCATTCAGCAAAACGATGTCTCGTGCTGCCCCACGTGCACCAGAAAACACGTCGTGAATGATCTTGGCATTCTCATTGGCATCACCGCCGCGCAAAGCATCCTTTTCATGTCTGCGAAGTCCGAACTGCTCAGGCTCGATTTCATAAGTCAAAATACGCCCATCGCGCAACTCGGCAATATGGCTCGTTCCCGTGACCGTCAATTCATCTAGACCATCCGAGCCCGCGACAACGAGTGCTCTGTTCACATCCAGCTCGTGTAAGACTGCGGCTACATTTGGAAGCAGCTTGGCATCATACACGCCCATCAGCTGATGGCTGGCTCCCGCTGGATTCGTCAAAGGTCCAAGCAAATTAAAAACCGTGCGAATCGCCAATTCTTTTCGTGGACCAGCCGCATGCTTCATTGCTTGGTGGTACAGTGGAGCAAACAGGAAGCAGAGATTGGTCGCACGCAGGCAATCTGCGGCGTCATTTGGAGATAAATTAACGGGCACTCCCAACGCTTCCAACACATCAGCACTGCCGCTTTTGCTGGAAACTGCACGATTCCCGTGCTTGGCGATACGTACACCGTCAGCTGCTGCAACAATGGCACTCGCCGTCGAAATGTTAAAGGTATGACTTCCGTCTCCACCCGTTCCACAGGTGTCTACCAGACCTGGCAGATCGATCGGAAAGCTCATCGCCCGCGCTCTCATAGCTTTGGCAAAACCGATAATCTCTTCCACTTGCTCGCCTTTCAAGCGAAGACTCGCTAAAAATGCACCAATCTGAGCTGGAGTTGCCTTTCCGTCCATAATCTCGCCCATGGCCTCTTCTGCAACCGTCCGTGTTAAGTGCTTCCCAAGCAGAATTTGTTCCAGCGCGTACGTTAGCATGACAACTCCACCTTTCTGACAAACATTTGTTCGGCTTTCTCTAACGCGGAGAGCATCGCTGCTGCTTTGTTCACCGTCTCTTGATATTCACTCGCAGGGACCGAGTCCGCTACGATGCCTGCACCCGCCTGTACATGTGCGTAACCATCCTGAAAGAACAACGTTCGAATCGTGATACAGCTATCGAGTGAACCATCAAATGAAATATAGCCGATTGCTCCCGCATACAGATGGCGTGCGTCAGGCTCGAGCTCTGCAATAATTTCCATCGCTCGCAGCTTGGGAGAACCAGATACCGTACCTGCCGGAAAAGCACTCAGCAATGCATCGAAAGCGTGCAGTCCCTCTCGGAGCTTGCCGGTCACATGCGAAACCATATGCATCACATGGGAGTAGTTTTCAATAACCAATGCTTCCTCCACTTTCACGCTTCCGTAAGCTGAGACCTTTCCTACATCGTTGCGCCCTAGATCCAGCAGCATGTAGTGCTCGGCTCTCTCCTTTTTATCTGCCAAAAGATCAGCCGCCAACGCCGCATCTTCTTGCGGGGTCGTCCCTCTTTTCCGCGTTCCTGCAATCGGCCGCATCTCTACTTTTTCATCTTCTACACGCACGAGCAGTTCTGGTGATGTTCCGACGACTGTCTCGCCCTCGTATTCGAGATAGTACATGTACGGGGAAGGATTCAACGTGCGCAACAATCGATACACGGCAAAAGGATCGACATCTGTCTTTACAGAAAAACGTTGGGACAACACGACTTGAAAAATGTCTCCAGCTGCGATGTATTCTTTCGCCTGCACGACTAGCTGCTCGTATTGCTCACGCGTCATATTTGGTTCTACTGTTAATGGCGTTGGTGCATCTGCCGCTACTTGAATGCGTTGATCCATTTCAAGCGGAGCCATAACTTTTGCAGCCAGCTCCTCGATTCGTTCGCAGACTTGCTTGTATTTTTTGCCAATAGTATCCGCAGTGTCGCCTGGCTCCACATGGAGGTTCACAATCAATTGAATTTCCTGCTTCAAATGATCAAAGGCGATCATCTCATCAACGAACAGAAAGCGCATATCCGGCACTCGTACAGCTTCCTTGCGATGTGCTGGCAAATTTTCAAAATAGCGCAGCGTATTGTAGCCGAAAAAGCCTACCGCACCACCACTAAGACGAGGTAACCCGGGTAGCTTCGGGCTTTTGTAGCGATCGGTTTCTTCACGCAAAAAGGAGACGGGATTTCCTGTCTGGACAAGCTTTTCACCAGCGCGATTGGAAACCGTGATTTCTTCACCTTTTGCTTCTATGATTTGAAAAGGATTCATGCCAATGAACGAAAAACGAGCCCATCGCGCACCACCTTCTACGCTCTCCAGCAAAAAGGAATTACTCGTGCGAATCTTCTGATACAAGCGAATCGGTGTCTCCTGATCCGCCAACAGTTTCATGCTTACAGGGATAAGGGAATACGACGCCGAGAGGGTCTTAACCTCGGCAAGGGAAGGGAAATACATGGACTCTCATCTCCTCAATTAGTGGGAGAGAAAAGGGAATCAGACATCCACCTTTTCTACACCCGCTTCCTAGAGCGAGAGGTAGGGGGAGAATTTTTTGTATGCAAAAAAACCCAGACAAAGAGACCTGGATTGGGTGTCAATATGTACCCAGCCTTCTCTTCTCTCCTCAACCTAACTCATCTCAACTCTGCTCAACTCATTCTCTGCTCTCAGCCGGCTTTTGCTTATTACCGGAAAAACGAGGCGCTCTCGTTTCACTTATGGTAAAAGAGAGCGCCCTAATTGTCAACCGCGATTTGTCAAATCTGGTCGCAGCTTGACTGCATCACGCAAAAAGACGTGATGAATGTCTTTTGCTGTCTTGTCCGTATTCACATGCATCATGACACGAATACAAAGCGGCAAGCCACCCGGTACCGGGATTTCTCTTGCGCACATGAGTGGCACATATTGCCAAGCTTCTCCTTCAAGCAGGCGTGCTGCTTGAGCAGGGAAGGTCGCACAGAGGTCCTCTGTCGTCGTGATAATAATGCTGCCTATTTCTTCGGGGTTTACTTCATTGCGGCTTACCATCTCCTCCAACAACCATTTTGTAGAGGAGACAATCTCTTCACGCGTATCGGCTTCCACCGTGACTGCGCCTCTGATTCCTCTCATTCCCATCCTTATCCCTCCACTTCTTCTCTCATGACGCCCAGTATGAGTTCTTCTTCTATATTTTTGACGACTTCAACCTGCCCGATTGCCCTAGGTAACACCAATGCGAGCTTTCCGCCTACCGTCTTTTTGTCTCGTTTCATGGCTTCCAGCACAACTTCTGGCGAGAGATTACCCGGCCACGCCTTTGGCAGGTGGAACAATTCCAGCATCCGTTTCGTGCGATTGTATACACCTGTCTCGGCAAAACCAATACGTTCCGCTAGCTTGGCTGCCAAACACATCCCAATTGAGATGGCCTCCCCATGATTCAGGATGGAGTAAGCAGACAACGCTTCAAACGCATGCCCAAACGTATGACCCAAATTAAGCAATGCACGCTGTCCTTGCTCTGTCTCGTCTTGCGAAACAATAGCCGCTTTGACAGCGCAACCTTTTTCAATCGCTTTCCCTAATAATTCTGAATCGAGCTGCCATAGCCTATCCGCGTTTTCTTCGAGCCAATCGACAAAGGCAGCGTCGGCGATAAGACCATGCTTAACAACTTCTGCAAAGCCTGCTGCGACTTCCCGCTTCGGTAAGCTATGCAATGCTTTCGTGTCGTAAATGACAACTTTCGGCTGATGAAAAGCACCAATGAGATTTTTTCCGAGTGGATGATTGATCGCTACTTTTCCACCAACCGAACTATCATGTGCGAGCAAGGTAGTCGGCATTTGAACGAAATCAACGCCGCGCATGTACGTAGCAGCCACAAATCCAGCCAAGTCTCCGACGACTCCACCACCGAGAGCCAATACAGCAGATTTCCTGTCCAGTCCTGCATCAATTGCCTCAGTCATCAATCGTTCGTAGACAGCCAGGCTCTTCGATTGTTCTCCAGCAGCGATGACAGCTGAGTGGGCTTGATAGCCATGCTGCCGTAAAACATCAAGCAAAGGCTCTAGGTAATGAACCGCCACATTCTCATCTGTGATAATCATCAGCTTGCTAGTAGAAGCAATTCCTGCCTCTACTAGCAACGCTGCTGCATCGTGCAAAAGACCGTCGCCTATCACTATCTCGTAGGAACGCTCCCCCAGCTCAACAGTCAGCTTCTCTACACTCATTAGAATTTCTCCGTGTACGCACGGTATTGACTTACGTTTTCTGCCATGTCGTCCAGAGAATCAGAAGGGAATTTTTCGCACATTGCACTTGCGATCTCCCATGCTATCACTGCCTCCGCAACCACACTTGCCGCTGGAACAGCACAACTGTCGGAACGCTCAATGCTCGCTGAGAATGGCTCTCTCGAGTCAATATCCACACTCATCAACGGTTTGTACAAGGTAGGGATCGGTTTCATGACACCGCGAACAACTACAGGCATTCCTGTCGTCATTCCGCCTTCAAGACCACCTGCACGATTTGTTTTACGGCTGTAGCCGGTTTCTTCGTTCCAAATAATCTCGTCATGAACTTGGGAGCCTTTCAGACCGGATGCCTCGAACCCGATACCGATTTCGACACCTTTGAAAGCCTGAATGCTCATAATCGCTTGTGCAAGACGCCCATCCAGCTTGCGGTCCCATTGCACATGGCTACCCAAACCAATCGGCACGCCTTCAACGATAACTTCTACGGTACCACCGAGGGAATCCCCGTCTTCTTTTGCTTTATCAATCGCCGCCATCATCAGTGGCTCTGCTTCTTTGTCCAAGCAGCGCACTGGCGATTCTTCTGTGCGCGCAATCAGCTCGTCCAGACTTACTTCTTGTCGCTTCGCCACGATCTCATTGATCTGGAGTACCTGTCCGCCAATACGGATACCAAATTGAGCCAGCAATTGGCGAGCTACTGCACCAACAGCTACGCGGACAGTGGTCTCACGAGCGCTGGAACGTTCCAGAATATTACGCATATCACGTTGATGATACTTAATAGCCCCGTTTAAATCAGCATGTCCAGGGCGTGGACGGGAAACGCGACGCTTCTCTTCAGTGCCTTCCTCTACAGGTTCAGCACTCATGATTCCTTGCCAATGCGTCCAATCATTATTTTCAACGACCAGTGTGATAGGAGCTCCGGTTGTATATCCATGACGGACACCAGAAAGAATTTTCACCTGATCCTTTTCAATCTGCATTCTTCTGCCGCGACCATGGCCTTTCTGACGACGTGCCAACTGCTCATTAATTTCCTCAATGGAAATCGGCAAGTTGCTCGGTACGCCCTCAATGATAGCTGTTAATTGCGGCCCGTGGGATTCCCCTGCTGTCAAGTAACGCATCTCTATCCTTCCTCCATCCTCCAGGCAGCTGTATCCCCTAAAGACACTCTTTTCGGGGTGCTGTCCTTTATCACTTTTAAGCGCTATAATATCATACCTAGTACGCCGTGGAAATACAAAAGTGGCAAACGTGTGTGAAAAACCTTTTCTTCTTACAGGAAAACGCCCCTCCGTATAAGGAGAAGCGCTCTCTTTACGCTATCGCGAATAAATCAGGATTGACATACCTACACGTTGAAAAAAGGATTGGGGCTCAGCGGTTTGCGAGTGTGATCCACGCGTATCAAATCATCTAGTTGTGTCCTCTCCGCCCCTAAAATCTGACCACATTCCTGCAGCGTGATCAGCCCTCGACGGTATGCTTCGATGACCTTGTGTTTATCCATCTGCTGCCTCCTCTTGCAAAGTAGGTATTCCTAGTCTTGGAAAAAAACAGCAGAGATATACCAAGGCCAACATGAATCAACCCATTTTTCGATAGAAGAACGTATCCTCTGTCTCCAGTTGGTATTGTTGCGGCTGAAAAATTTGTTCCGTGCTGCCTACAAAGAGTACCCCACCAGGTTTCAGTGCCCGGCTAAACTTATGATACAGCTCATGCTTTGCTTCTTCGGTAAAGTAAATCATCACGTTCCGGCAAATAATCAAATCAAATTGAGAATCAAATGAGTCCGCCAACAAATTATGTTTTTTGAACGTCACTTTTTTCTTCACTTCGTCCGTTATGCGATAGCTGAGTGTATCTTTTTCAAAATACTTCGTTACGAGGTCTTTCGGACAATCTTGCAGAGAGCGGTCCGTGTATACCCCTTGCTTTGCTTTTGCTAGTGCTCCCTCATCAATATCGGAAGCGAGCACGGTCGCATCCAGCTTCTTACGTAGCAAAATCAGTGAGAGTGTGTACGGCTCCTCCCCTGTCGAGCATGCCGCACTCCAGCATTTCACCCGCGGCGATTGCTTCGCCAAGCGTGGCAAAATTTTATTCTCGAGAACTTCCCACCGGCCTGGATTGCGGAAAAATTCCGATACGTTGATGGTCATCCTATCGAGGAACTCATAGAAAAGCTCCTTGTCTTTAGCGATGGCATCGAAATACTGGGCAAATGTGTTGTACCCCCGCTTTTGTCTCAACGAGGTTAGACGGCGCTTCATCTGTGCTTCCTTGTAGAGGGCAAGATCAATTCCAGTCATTTTCTTAACACTAGCAATAAATTGGAGAAAGTCCTTATCTTCCATGCTGAATCGTACCCCCTTTGAAAACTCCTTAACTTGATTCGCTATATTTCGTCATTATCCTATCTGTTTTGACAAAGATTTTGACAAAAAAAAGAAAACCCCAATAAATGGGGTTTTCTCGATCAGTCTTAGATCCAGCGTTGGATTGTTTTCTCGAAGGAGAGAACTTCTTCAGCGGAGAACCACAGGCCGATTTCACGCTCAGCGCTCTCAGGAGAGTCAGAACCGTGGATGATGTTCATGCCAACGGAAGTAGCGAAATCGCCACGGATAGTACCGGAAGCAGCGTCTACTGGGTTTGTTTTACCCATCATAGCGCGAGCAGTTGTGATTACGTTGTTACCTTGCCATACCATAGCGAATACTGGTCCGGAAGTGATGAAGTCTACCAGTTCACCGAAGAATGGGCGCTCTTTGTGCTCTGCATAGTGTTCTTCAGCCAGTTCGCGGCTTACTGTCATCAGCTTAGCACCTACGAGTTGGTAGCCTTTTTTCTCAAAACGGGATACGATTTCCCCGATCAGGTTGCGTTGTACGCCATCTGGTTTTACCATAAGGAATGTTTTTTCCATTGTAAGTATGCCTCCATTAGAGCTATGTATTGGTGAATAGGACACCAACGAAAATTTTATCAAAACTAGAGTGGTCAAGCAACAGGAAGTCCGTCAAAATTTCATTAAAATTTGCGATCGATAATATAATTGGCGATACCTGTCAAGGATGTCTTAGCTTGGTTGTTAGGTAAATCTGCGAGAATGGCATGCGCACGGGCGATATAACGTTCAGCGAGGCGCAGCGAAAAAGCAATGCCCTCATCTTCTCGCACCATACGAACCGCTTCATCCGTATGATCCCAGAACGTATTTTGCGCGATCCATTCCTGGAATTGCGCACGTGCCTTTCCATGATGAGCCGAATAAAGCGCAGGCAAAGTAATGTTTCCATGCACCAAATCGCTTCCAGCAGGCTTCCCTAACTGCTTCTCAGTCCCTGTAAAGTCCAAAATGTCGTCGGTAATTTGAAAAGCCATCCCCACATTGTAGCCGTACCAGTACATTTTGCGAATCATTTCATCTGACGCACCACTTGCCACTGCTCCTAATTGACAGCTAATCGCAATTAGAAGCGCCGTTTTTCGTTTGATTCTGCGCAAATACGTACGGAAGTTTTGGTCCCAGTTATTTAAATCCTTTACTTGCTCGATTTCTCCCTTGCAAACCTCGACGATTGCATTCGAGAGAATTTGGTGCAATTGCGGAATCGGGAGCTGGGAGGCAATGGCCAATGCCCGCGCAAAAATATAGTCGCCGGCGTACATGGCTACTTTGTTATCCCACTTCATTCGAACCGTATCTTTTCCGCGACGCTTATCCGCATCATCAATCACATCATCATGCACAAGGGAAGCCATGTGGATCAGTTCGAGAGGAACGGCCACATGCTTTAGCTTTTTGACATCGTAATTGCCCCACTTACCGCCAAGCAAAACAAAAACGGGACGAATCCGCTTTCCCCCTGCCTTGAGTAAGTGAGTCGAAGATAGATACAGCTCTCGAACCGGCGTATCAATTGCTTTTTCCAGTTCATCTTCTATGTATTGGACATCTTTTTTCATCTTGAAGTAAATATCGACTAGATTCATCCGTTCCACCTATCTCGTCAACGTAGTATTGGTCTGTCGGCCGCCAGCTTGCCACAGATCGACGGTTGCAGGTGCCGATAGAAGTCCCAGCTCCGCTGCGCATCGGTAATAGTACTCCAGTCCAATCCGCTGAACGTCACCGAAATCGTGCTGTAATCCTTGGAAATAGTGGATCCATTGCTCTTTCTCTCCACCGAAATGTGTGTGAACGTAATCAATCAATGGGGCTGTATTCGCTCTTGTCTTCCTTTTGCTCTCCAAAAAAGAGGCATGGACATCCGCGATCAAATCATGATGATCGGCAATAACCGCTCGACGAAGAGCCCAAATGGCAAAGGTCATGGAATAGCCCGTAAATTGATGCCACAGCTCTCCTAAGTCATAGACATGCAGGTCTTTGACAGTTCGCTCAGCCGAAATAGCGTCGTCCCCGATCAAGAGCGCTGCATCAGCATCCTCCAGCATTTCTTGCAAAATGGGTTCCTGTGTAACGTAAGAAATCTCATAATCGTAAAACTTATGGAGAATGATCTTTAAGAGGTTTACTGTGGTAGCCGATGTGTTGGTCAAGGCTATTTTGGCACCGTTTAATTGTTCAATCGGCTTTTTGCTGAACAAGAAAAGGGAGCCTACTCTCCCCTTGGCACTGACAGACAGATCTGCCAATGCCACGTATTCGGAGGCATGCTCTGCATAGCTAAACGAAGAAATCGGTCCCAAGTCAATCTCGCCATTCGCCATTGCGGTGTTTAACTGGGCAGGAACTTGGCGGATGAATTCGATTCGGTCTTCAAATTTCGCCTGATCAAAATAGAAGTAAACCGGCAATACATTGGTATACAAAATTTGTCCAACACGAAAAGACTTTTGCATGCGTTTATTCCCCCCAACGCCGGAACAGCGAATGTGGTACATCAATTGCATCCAAAGTTTTCCCTACTACAAAATTGATCAGATCATCCATCGTTTGTGGTTTCTGATAGTAGCCTGGCATAGCAGGCAGAATCTTAACTCCCAGACGGCTTAATTTGAGCATATTCTCGAGCTGAATCGCATTGAGCGGTGTCTCTCTCGGAACGATGACCAAGCGCCGACCTTCCTTTATCATGACATCAGCAACGCGCTCCAGCAAATTACCGGACGCACCATGCGCGATGCCAGAAACAGTCCCCATCGAGCACGGTACTACGATCATACCGTCACAACGATAGGAACCACTGGCTGCGGGACAATTGAAATCTCGCAGTCCCCAATAATGTAGCTCACCTGAAAAGTCTTGTTGCAGCTTCTCCTGCAATAGATCTTCTCTGTCATCTGTGTGCCAATCCAGTTCATCACGAAATACTTGCCAGCCTGCTTCTGTAATCATCAAGTGAACGATATGTCCAGCACGTAAAAGCTCCTGGACGACTCGAACACCATAGATAGCACCACTTGCACCCGTTATCCCGACAGCCCACTTTTGCTTGTTCATGCAATCACCAAATCAATCATCGTAAAGGTAAACATCACGACACTCAAGATGCCATTCATATTGAAGAATGCCATATCTAGCTTGGACAGGTCTGTTGGCTTCACCAGCGTGTGTTCATAGATCAAAATCGCACCAGAAATGAGCACACCTACCAAGAACCAAATAGACAAGTCTGCGACTACATACAACGACATCAGACCAACGAAAGTAAGAACGTGGCATACGCGGGCGATCAGAAGTGCATTGGCAATTCCGAAGCGGCTCGGCATGGAATAAAGTCCTTCTTTACGGTCAAAATCTGCGTCCTGGCACGCATAAATGATATCAAATCCTGCTGTCCAGAACATAACGGATGCAAACAATAGAAGGCCGATGCCATCTACTTGACCCGTTGTCGCTACCCAGCCACCTAACGGACCAAACCCGATAGCAATCCCGAGAACAAAGTGGCAGAGCCAAGTAAAGCGTTTCGTATAGGAATAAAGCACAAGAACAAACACAGCGAGCGGCAACAATTTCACAGCCAAATCATTTAACTGGTATGCAGCAATGAACAACACTGCAAAGGACACCACGATAAACAAAATAACTTCCACAATCGAAAGGAGGCCAGCAGGAATCGCTCGTGTGACCGTCCGAGGATTTTTCGCATCAATCACCCGGTCAATGACACGGTTTAAGGACATCGCTGCACTGCGAGCGCCCACCATTGCTACCGTCACCCAGAAAATTTCCGACCAGGTAGGCCATGCATTCTCTACCACAATACTTCCCAAAACAGCTCCCATAAAAGCAAAAGGCAAGGCAAAAAGGGAGTGCTCGAATTTAATCATTTCCAAGATGATTTTCAATTTACGTAGACCCATCTATGACACTTCCTATCTAGTGAAGAAATACCGGTTTACTCCCCATATACGCGTTTGGCGCCATCGCATTCGTCAACCTATGGCTTTGTGCCCATATGCAATGCTGATACGCCGCCCATAAACAATTTGACCTGAACCGGGTCCAAGCCTGCTTTCTGAAACATGCTTGCCAGTTCGCGACTGTCCGGGAAATTGGTCAGGGATTGAGGCAGCCAAGCATACTCTTCGTACTTGTTGACTGTCAGCTTCGCGATAAAAGGCAAGATTTTGTAGAAATATAAGTAAAATAGCTTCCGGTACGGAATGAACGGGGGCTTGGACACTTCCAAAGAAACGACTTTACCGCCCGGCTTCACAACACGCGCCATTTCATTCAAGACCTGCTGAACATCCGGTACATTGCGCAAGGCAAACCCGATTGTTACGAAGTCGAATGTATTATCCTCGTAGGGTAGATTCATTGCATCTGCGTTCACTAGCTTTACGTTGTTGCCAACACCAGCGTTCGCCACTTTATATGCCCCGACATCGAGCATATTTTGACTGAAATCAAGACCAACAACACTGCCTTCTTTACCAACTGCCTTGGCCAATGCAATGGTCCAGTCTGCTGTACCACAAGCAACATCCAACGCCGTATGCCCAGGCTGGATATTCATCTGCTTCATCGTGTAATTACGCCAAGCAACATGACTGCCAAAGCTGATTACATTATTCATTTTGTCGTAATCGTTTGCAATGCTCTCGAAAACGGAGTGAACGTACTCTGCTTTCTCATTCATTTGTGTCTGGTTCACTTGGCTACATCTCCTCAATTACCTTCTTCAAGCGACTGATCCGATGGGAGTACCGTTCCGTAATGGATGCAAGCATATTCTGCGTCTCTGCAGGATGCAGCGTACGCACCATTTGCTCACATAAACCGATTAATTCGATGGCTTTCCCCTCAACGCCAGACAAAACTTGCGCGAGTGTAGCACCAGGTTTTTGCAGCAAAAACGGCAAAACCAAAAGGGACTTGTTCTTGCCATTTGAGCTGCTCCCACTCTCCGATCACACTCTCAACCTTGGCTGTTTCCTTCATCAGATCGCTCCAGAATCGACGGCGATCAGTTGAATCGGCATACTCCTCTACAACAGCCACGTATAAGCCCGTATCAATCGTATTTCGCAGTTCCCAGTACTCTTCATCTGATAAAATCTTGCTATCTCGCCCAGCGATGTAGAGCCTCATTTTCGCTTCGTTCACTCGCTGAATGGCTGCCGACAACACTTGAATAGCTTGGATTTCTCCCGCTGATGCCAGAAGGTGATAATAGCGACTGCTGTAATAATCACCCGCAAGTACGGTCAGCTGTCGGTTTCGCTCCGCGCTCTGTGAGGATTCGTACTCATTTTTCACGAGCTCATGCGTGTCCAGTCCCAATTGGACAAGTCCTGTTGCTGTACATAAAACTGATGCCTTTTCCTTCGGCATACCTTGTTCCAGCAAAAAAAGGTACAACAGCTCTAGACGATTTTCCGCCATGGAAGGAACGTCAACATAATGTTCTACATAGGAATGGGTGATTCTCTTGTAGATTTGTTCGATAATGGACCGAACCTCTTCTACATTCGGGGAAAGTTCTTTGCTCATGCGTCCTCCTCCACAAGCTGCACAACCTATAGATGTCTGCCTGTTCCGTACTGTTCCTTACTCTTCGGTCTTCCTCTGCCGTCCGGTCAAAAGGCCGTCTCTACTATCATACCATACTTCTTCCATCAGGGACTAATTCGCTCATAAAAATACGACTCGATTCGAATGGGAAATGTACTGCTTACAAAGGACTGGATATCCGAAGGGTCGGTCAAAGGTTTGTCATGTCCTGCGAGATTTCCCTTTGTCGATTGTATGGCAATCAATAATCTCGATTCTTTTGGTGGATCCGTCTCCTCCAACAAGCGATAGTACACGGGCCCGACATTGTCTGCATAGGTACGCAAGTCGTATGTCAAACGGTAAAAATCTTGATAGACGGTGTTTAGCTCTACTTTTTCGGCAGGTTTCACCACAAAATCGACATAGATCGATGGGTTTTCCCATTTTATACGCTTAATATTATAATGTGTCGACATCCTTGTAAACAAATCAAGGGCATTTTGCTCGCTTAAATGAATGGCTCGTGCCGACTGAAATGTCGGTATATCCGCTTGCATCCACTGATTTGTGGGAACGAGCGAAAGCATCAGAGCCAAAAAAGTGGAAACAGCAATTGCCATCAACAATTGGCGCGGCATAGACATCCCTCCTCTCCTCCATTGTACAAACAAAAAAAGCAGGCTATGCCTGCTTCTTAGCAAAACGACTTGCTCTTTATTCGGTCGTATCCACGACGCCATGCTGCGAGTAAATCACTGCTTTACCTCGCACCTTAATCGCAGAGGTGTGCTCCGTAAATTGAAAAATCATGACTTCGCCTTTATCAAGCTTCTCTGTATGATGAAAACGCGTATCAGTACCTCTTGTTAATCCGATCACATGAACGCCATTTTCCTTCGCTTTGACTACGAAATAATCCTGATTAAATCCAGATGGTTGTGCCAATATGTTTCCTCCTGACCAATACGATATGCGCGTACGTCTAGTATGATGCCCCTTCTGACTCCAGTCGGCTCATGATCTTGTCTACATAGCGCTGTGTCTCTTGCGGCAATTGGTCAAACTTCGCTTCTAGTTCGTCATCACTGCTGATTCCCAGACGACTCATCCTACCTGGGCCAGCATTATAAGCAGCAAGTGCTACTTTCACATCTCCATCATAACGATCCAAAAGCGACTTCAAATATTTTGTTCCACCTTCAAGGTTTTCATCAGGGTCGTATACATTGCGGACTTGCATGGCTTTTGCCGTATTGTCCATCAACTGCATCAAGCCCTTCGCCCCTGCGTGAGATTCTACATTCGGATTGAAATTGGATTCGGCCCTGACGACCTCTCTCACCAGATCAACGTCCACTCCCATCGCTTTCGCTGTCTGATCAATCTTGCCCAAGATTTCCGGGGTAGGTACAGATGGCCCTTTTGCAAAAGACAAGGACTGCTCATTTTGAATCTGGGTAGGAATCTTCCAGGTCCTAGAACCGTCTAACTTGGCTAAAATCTCCTGCGAACTGATAACCCGCTGGCCGGTTGTTGCTAACTGGGACTGCAGGATGTCCGAGAAGAGCCCCTCGTCTCCATACGAAAGCGAAGAGGCGTCATAGTTTTGCGGCAATGTTTGCAAATATGGTTGAAGTGATACAGGCACTTTCATAGCATTGAACAACCCTTCCCTAGCTTGTCTACCTATCATTATAAAAAAGAAAGATCAGGAAGCCAATAGCAAAATGGCACTACTTGGGAGAGTAGTAATTTTACATAAAAAAGAAGCCTTTGCTCAAGGCTTCTGATCGTTATATGCAGATGGTCGGAATGCAGGGATTCGAACCCTGGACCTCACCCACCCCAAGGGTGCGCGCTACCGGGCTGCGCCACATCCCGACTGTACATCCGTACTATACAATATTTTACTTATAGAGTCAATATAATTTCCTTATTTTTGAATTCTTAGCGAATCAAGCTAAATACTTCTGCACGGGCAGCCGCATCTTTCTCAAACATCCCGCGAACAGCAGAGGTGATCGTTTTCGAGCCTGGCTTTTTCACGCCACGCATTGTCATGCACATATGTTCTGCTTCAACAACCACAACAACGCCATGCGGATCGAGCTTGCGCATAATCGCGTCTGCTACTGTCGATGTAATGCGTTCTTGCAACTGTGGGCGTTTGGCAACGGTATCAACCGCACGCGCCAACTTGCTCAGTCCAACCACGCGGCCCCCACGTGGTACGTAAGCGACATGCGCTTTACCGAAAAAGGGAACTAAGTGATGCTCACACATGGAGTAAAACGGAATGTCCTTCACTAACACCATTTCCTCATGATCTTCGCTAAAGACAGTCTCAAAATACTGATCTTCGTCTATATGCATGCCCTCAAATACTTCAGCGTACATCTTCGCAACTCGCTTAGGAGTATCGAGGACTCCTTCCCGATTAGGATCATCCCCTACTGCTTCTAGGATCATGCGAACAGCTTGCTGTATTTTATCCAAGTCGACGTTCATCATTGTACCTCCTACGTAACGGCATACGCCTTGATTCTCATTTAAAAGGTCTGCCCGCTCGCGATCAAAGCCAATCTTACCATATCGTTTTAAAAAAGACAAAAAAATATGCCAGTATTTTCATAGGCAAACTGTATGAACAAAGAAAAAAACCCACATTTTATCAATGTGGATTTTTTTTATGTAAGTGCTTCGTTCTCAAAAGAAACAACTACTTGATGGAGTCTTTGAGTTGTTTACCTGGTTTAAACGCAGGTACTTTGCTGGAAGCGATTTCGATCTCTTCACCAGTTTGTGGGTTACGACCTTTACGAGCCGCACGTTCACGAACTTCGAAGTTACCAAAGCCGATCAGTTGGACTTTATCACCAGTTTTCAATGCATCTGCAATTGCGTCAAGAACTGCATCAACTGCTTTTGTTGCATCTTTCTTGGTGAGTTCTGTGGTTTCAGCCACTTTTGCAATCAGTTCTGTTTTGTTCATTTTATTCACCTCCCCTCAAAGAACACCAAGTCCTAGCTATTATTTTTCTTAACCGAAACGAAGCGTTTTATACACGATTGGTTGTTTTTACCGATCTGACAAGCTTATAGTAATACACCGATTTCTTAAATTCAAGCCCCTCCTGTCGAAATTGAACGAAATACAAGAAAAAAAGGCATCTCGTCATATCAGATGCCTTCCCTATATTTGTTGTTTATAGGACTATAGAACTATTTATTAAAGTATGATCGCAATCAGGCCACCCGATCCCTCGTTGATGATTCGGCCTAAAGTCTCCTGTAATTTGTATCTGGCGTTGTCTGGCATCATGGTAATTTTTGCTTGAATGCCCTCTCTTACGATGGAATGGAGCGAGCGTCCAAAAATATCGGAGTTCCAGATGGAAAGCGGGTCTTTGTCAAAATCTTGCATCAGATAGCGGACAAGCTCCTCACTCTGCTTCTCTGTTCCGATAATTGGAGCGAATTCAGACTCGACATCCACCCGAATCATGTGAATAGACGGCGCTGTTGCTTTGAGTCTGACTCCAAAGCGCGGTCCCTGGCGGATTAGTTCAGGTTCGTCCAAGGTCATTTCATGCAACGACGGGGCTGCTATACCGTAGCCCGTACTTCGGACCATGTGCAACGCTTCCGCTACCTGATCAAACTCGCGCTTGGCGTGTGCGAATTCCTGCATGATTTTCAGCAAGTGATCCTTGCCATTTATCTCCACACCGACAATTTCCATCAAGATACGGTCATACAGTTCATCTGGCGCGTAGAGGTCAATCTCTGCGATCCCTTGCCCCATATGCATACCTGCAAGGGAGGCTCTCTCTACGAAGTCATAGTCATTGAAGAAGCCGACGACACGGTCCACATCGCGTAACCGGCGGATGTCCTGCACGGTCTCACGTACAGCTTCCTCGTAGTTCTGACGTAGCCAGTGCCCGTTTTCCAGCACCATTACCCAGCTCGGCAGATTTACATTTACTTCATGAACAGGGAATTCAAACAGGACTTCTCTCATGAGGAGCAAGATTTCCTGCTCTGTCATATGATCAACCGACAAGGCAACGACTGGGACATCGTATTTTTCCTGCAGCTGTAAGCGAAGGTTTTGTGCTTCGTCGGCCCGCGGACGCGTCGAGTTTACAACGATTACGAACGGTTTTCCGACTTCCTTCAGCTCGTTTACAACCCGCTCCTCTGCATCGATGTATCCTACACGCGGTATTTCCGCGATGCTGCCATCCGTTGTCACAACGATCCCGATGGTTGAGTGTTCCTGGATAACCTTGCGTGTCCCGACTTCGGCCGCTTCCTCAAATGGTACAGGCTCTTCATACCAAGGTGTATTTACCATTCTTGGGCCATTGTCGTCTTCAAAACCCTTTGCCCCTTGCACCGTATAGCCAACGCAGTCAACAAGGCGGACATTGATGCTGAGTCCTTCTGTCACATGTACGTTAACGGCCTGATTCGGAACAAATTTGGGTTCAGTTGTCATGATTGTTCGTCCTGAAGCGCTCTGCGGCAACTCGTCTGTCGCTCGTATCCGCTCCGCTTCAGAGTTGATATTCGGGATGACAACTTGCTCCATAAACCGCTTGATAAAGGTCGACTTTCCCGTACGAACAGGGCCTACCACTCCGAGGTAGATGTCTCCGCCCGTCCGTTCGGCAATGTCTTTAAAGATGTCGACTCGTTCCACGATCGATGACCTCCTTCTATTTGTCTATTTTTACACTATGACCGATTTTCCGAATTATCCCTGACCGCCAGTATTTTCGTAGGGAATCTCGTACTAGTTTTGTGGACAGTACAAATATATGTATTTTTGCGTTAACTAGAACAAAAAAAACGACCCTGATCAGAGTCGTTTTTCGTAAAGTTAATTTAGTTTGAGAAGACTTGGGTCACCATCGACCATTTCATAAGGAAACGATTTCGCTGGAACAAACATCGAATTTCGTGCAAGAACGTACCTCGGATCTGTTTTTTCCGGTACGGTTACTTTTGTATCCCGAAGTAATTGCGCGATATCCGCAGCATAATCAATCCCGACTTGACCTTCAGCGTTCATGATCAGTGGCAATAAGTAAGTCCCCATCGTGGACGGCACCTGCCACGCTTTTAACCCGAGTCGTTCATGATCGATGGAATAGTAGCCATTCCCCAAGTCAGCGAGTACAGGCAGCTTTTCAAAATGGCCCTTGTAACGGTCTACTTCGCTCTGAACATCCGCTACCGTACTGACCGCGGTCAAATGAATGAGCTTCACTGTCGGCTTTGTATCCACATCAATCAATACGTACTTGTATACGCCGCCTTTTTCAAATGCGTTCCCAGGTACATCCGGCATGTATTTAGGGATCATCTTGCGGAAATCAATCTCATATTTTTCAAAAATAGGAGTATCGAGGGGTTTCGTTACGATTGGCAATACTGCTGTGTCTTTTTGGAATTGCTCAATCGCTTTTTGTGTTGCTTCTACAAAAAAGGTACTAGGAATTTGATTCTCTGCTCTGCGTTCATCCGGATACAAGCATCCGGATAAAAGGGAAGACAGAATCGTTAAGCTGATCATGAGCTTGAACGATTTTCGCCACGATTGCCACATCTTATGTACACACCTCTTACATTCCATCTTCATTTTCTTTGCGTTGTCGCTCGAGTGCAGCCGCTACCACTGATTTCAGCTTGTTTTCTGGAATCCTGACCGTGCAATCCTTTTCCGTCGTTTTTGCCTGACAGGCTAAACGAATCCCATTTGCGAGATCCTTTTCAGGCAGCTTGCGCTTTTCCAGCGCCGTTGGCGGGCACAGCAGGCCATTCTCAACGACCACACGGCACATCAGACAAGATGCGTGTCCACCGCATCTCTGTGGGATTACGACGCGAGCTGACGAAGCTACACCGACCAAGGTTTGCCCTGTCCGCGCCTTCACACTCTTCTTGCTCGGGAGAAAGGTTACTTTCCCCATTTTGTCACTTCCTTTACTAGTACGGCCGATGAGCTACCTTGACTGTTCCTGCTGAAACAATCTTTGTCTGGCAGCCTAATCTGTAGCCTTCTGTGCGTTCAGCCTTGCGCAAACGCAGTTTTTCTTCTGGTGTCACTTCGTTTAAGTACTCTGCCCCTTCCAGAACATGCGTACGGCATTGTGCACATACCCCTCTTTGGCAGGCATGGCCCCACACGACGTTGTTCTTTTTCGCAAGAGCAACAATGGATTGATTCAACTCGATCGAGACTTCATGACTGCCTGCACGAGTAAGTAGTGTGACCGTTGACATCGATAATCCTCCCTAGACAAAAATCACAATCAAAATCATGACAAGCACGACGAGTAATAGTAAAAATGCGAAGGTCTTCACAAGGAACCGCAAAAACGCATTGGTTATTTTTCTGGCAAAGATCATAACTAAATTGCAGACGAACATGAGCCCAATGGCAATTAAGGAAATGTTCATCTTTGTCATAGGATCAATATACATCGGGACTGCAGCATCCTTTGCATTTTTTGCTTTATTATACCATAATTCCCCCTCTTCGTCTGATGCTTGCGAACCTAATACTAGACATTCGCATAGACTATCGTGATGAATTCGCCCATTGGAGGGATGAAACGTTGAGTAATAAAATAAATAATCGAAAATGGCGGAATCCATACGCACCTATACCCAGCAAAAAATTAAGCGACCAAGTCGAAAATGTCTCGCTTTCCATTTCACAAAAAAGAATCCTGCCCACGGTTGATTTGCGCACCTCTGTTACGAAAATGCGCCATAACATCAAAGGGATCGGCAGCACGATTCGGCAGGTAGAAGACACGATGGATTCGTTGTACGGGGCAATGGAGATGATGGAGAACCTCGGAAAACGCGCGCCGGAGCCTGAGGTCGTTGCCGAAAAGCCTGCTGGCAAACGCAAAGCCGCTCCTCCAGAGCCACAAAAGGCAGCAGAACCAGCACCACAGGAATCAGGCTTAGGTTTAGGCAACCTTTTGGGCAATATAGATATCGGGCAATTACTTGGTCTCCTGCAATCCCCTTTGGTCCAGAACCTGATTACACAGGTAAGCGGCAACTCCAAGGAACGAAAAAAAGAGGGATAAGATCCCTCTTTTTTTCTTGCAATCTGTAGGTCAGCCATGTCCCTGTAGAGCCATGATTGTTCCTAGTCTTACTGTATGACGGTTTTTGTTGCAGGTAACGGGCATAATCGCCCATTTCTCTTATTTGAGCAGCTTGGTCAAGGTGGACATGTCACTGAGATTGATTTCCTGATTACGAAACATTTCAATGACCTTATCCTCCTTTTCAGGAGTTAATTGCTTGCCGCTAAGGGTAGCGAGTGTCCGAATGATTTGACGTAGCTTAGTCTCATCTTCAAAATCGCTGCGCTTGACCTGACCTGCTAGTGAGCGAAGCTTTTCTTCATCGACATTTTCCGTTGCTTTCCCTTGCAAACGCTCAAAAAGTCGTTTCGACATATTATTCATGTGAAATCTCCTCCTGCACATGGGCTTTCACCCTATCGTATGTGCAGAAGCCTAAATCGGTGATACTCCATTCATGACTTATTCCGCATCGGGATTGAGGTATGCCATTTCATAGGTTTTTCCGCGCCCCATCAGTTCTTCCACGCCTTGACGAGCTTCTTTTCCTTCAAACAGCATGCCGTACAGAACAGAAGTAATTGGCATTTCCACTTGCTCGCGTCGCGATAAGGAAAAGGCTGCATTTGTTGTGCGAACGCCTTCGACGACCATACCCATCTGCGCCAGTACGTCATCGAGTCTTTTTCCTTGTCCGAGCATATAGCCTGCACGCCAGTTCCGGCTGTGTTTACTCGTACATGTGGCAATCAAATCGCCAACACCAGCCAGACCTGAAAACGTAAGCGGCTTAGCACCGAGCTTAATGCCCAGACGGCTAATTTCCGCCAAGCCACGGGTCAACAGCGCTGCCTTAGCGTTGTCTCCATACCCTAAGCCATCAGACATCCCTGCACCAAGTGCAATGATGTTCTTCAACGCTCCAGCGATCTCAGCGCCAATTAAATCCGGGTTGGTATACACACGAAAATTCGTATTCATCAACAAATCCTGAGAGCGCAGCATGCTTTCTTCCGATTCAGACGCCATCACAACTGTCGTTGGTTGCCGTTTGACTACTTCCTCGGCATGGCTCGGTCCTGACAACACAGCCAATCTAGACGCAATCTCTTTCGGCACCTCTTCCACAATGACTTCTGACATTCGCTTCAGACTTTCCAGTTCAAAGCCTTTTGTCGCATGAATCAAAAGTACATCCGGTTCTAAGTACAGAGCCACTTGCTGACAGATTTGGCGCATGGCATGAGAAGGAACAACGAGAAGAACAATTCGCTTGCCTACTACAGCCTCTTGGATGTTGGTCGTCGCCACTATGTTTGCTGAAAGCTTTTCTCCAGGCAGATATTTTTCATTCACATGCTTGCTGTTTATTTCTTCTGCCAGCTTGGTATCCCGTACCCAAAGCGTAACCTGATGCCCGTTGTCCGCCAAAACAGTCGCAAGTGCCGTTCCCCAGCTTCCGGCCCCAATCACCGTAACATTTTGAATCAATACGTCCCCCTCCACTTTTCTCATGTCCGTTCGTACATTATCCCAGCTTCCGGTTGGACTTATCTCCTAGTTTCCGTTCGTTTCCTGAAAGAAGATTGCGGATATTATTAAAATGACGAATGTAAGCAAAGACTGCGATCGCCAAGCTCGCCCAAATAAAGGAAACAGGTTTGTCCAACAAGTAAAGGGTAAATGGAATAACCGTTACGATAACCAATGATCCTAATGAAACAAAGCGAGTGATCGCAATGACGATGACAGCCAACACGGCAGCGATCAAAAAAGCCAAGGGAGAAAAACCTAACACGACACCTAGCGTGGTCGCAATGCCTTTCCCTCCGCGGAATCCAAAAAAGATCGGCCAATTGTGACCTGCGATAACAAACAAGCCTGCCACTGCATACGCTGCCGGGTCCCCTGTCATCAGGTGAGTCAGTCCCATCGCAGCTATTCCTTTTAGTGCATCAAGAAGGAGAACGGCAATGCCGGGGCCTTTTCCTAACACCCTTAAGGTATTAGTTGCTCCGGCATTTCCGCTGCCATGAGAACGTATGTCAATTCCTGCGACTTTTTTGGCGATAAGATAGCTAAAGCTAATAGAACCGATTAAATAGCTAATCACCCAGGATAATAACACCATGGCGCTTTTCTCTCCCTACGTTTTTTTCCGTGTCCAGATTCTAACTGGTGTGCCTTCAAACACAAATGCTTCACGGATCTTGTTCTCTATGTAACGTTCATAGGAGAAGTGCATAAGTTCTGGATCGTTCACAAACAGAATGAACGTCGGTGGTTTCACCGTCGCTTGTGTCGCATAGTTGATCTTCAAGCGTTTGCCGCGATCAGATGGTGGAGGTGTACGGATCGTCGCATCTGTTATCAAATCATTGAGAACGCCGGTAGGAACGCGCATCGTATGTGCTTGTGCTACTTCATCGACCTTCGGCAGAATCGTATGGACACGTTGCTTCGATTTTGCAGACACATACATGATCGGAGCGTAATCCAGGTATTTAAATTCTTCGCGGATCAATTCTGTGAAGCGTTGCATCGTTTTGTCGTCTTTTTCAATAGCATCCCATTTGTTCACGATAATAATGACACCACGGCCAGCCTCATGTGCATAACCCGCGATCTTCTTGTCCTGCTCGATAATGCCTTCTTCCCCGTTAATGACAACAAGAACGACATCGGAATCTTCAATGGAACGCATCGCACGCATCACACTGTATTTTTCCGTTGTTTCATACACCTTCCCGCGCTTGCGCATACCTGCTGTATCTACGAGAATGTAGCTTTGGCCATCACGCTCAAATGGCGTGTCGATCGCATCACGGGTCGTTCCGGCAACCTCACTGACAATAACTCGCTCTTCACCGAGAATCGCATTCGTCAAGGAAGACTTCCCGACGTTTGGACGACCGATGATGGATACACGAATGATATCGTCTCTTTTCTCTTCGTCATCCTCTGCTGGGAAATGCTGAACCACGTCTTCCAGCATATCGCCCAAGCCAAGACCATGGCTACCCGAGACAGGGAATGGCTCGCCCAAGCCCAAGGAGTAAAAGTCGTAAATATCCGCACGCATTTCCGGATTATCCGCTTTGTTCACCGCGAGTACGACAGGTTTTCCTGTCCGATTCAGCATTCGTGACAATTCAACGTCTGCATCGGTCACACCTGTGCGGCTATCTGCAATCATAATGATGACATCTGCTTCGTCAATCGCAAGCTCTGCCTGGTAACGCATCTGTGTAAGAATCGCGTCGGTCTCGCCAAACTCAATTCCACCGGTATCAATCACATGGAAAGTATGCGTTAACCATTCACCTTTCCCGTACAGGCGGTCACGGGTTACTCCCGGCATATCCTCCACGATCGCGACTCGTTCGCCAATCAATCTGTTAAAAATCGTGGACTTTCCCACGTTGGGTCTCCCCACAATGGCTACCACTGGTAATCCCATAATCAACAACACTCTCTCTCATTTTACGTTTTGACTAGCTAATCATACCATACACTACTTATGCCGAACAATGATAAGGGTATCGTCACTGACTTCATGCACCATCGCGTCCAGTATCTTTTCCAGCGTGAAAGCTGTTTGCTGCATCTTCTCCGTAGTAGACTCGATAAAAATCGGGACACCACCCGCAATCCTGTCTTTGTTCGTCGTAATCACCGCCAAGATTAATCCTGTCATGGCCTACAGCTCCTTTTTCAGGATTCTAGTCTTCGTTGGCATTCGGAAGACGCTTTCGAGAATCGGGACTGCACGAATGACGGACGTTGCGCGTTTGACATCTTTTTCTTGTGGTAATAAAAAGACACCCAGTCTTCCTGACTGTATATCACGTTTTACCAATGGTGTTAACGATGGCTCTCCTGTATCTGTATATACGCCGAGCTGTGTCGCGACATCGTGCAATATCGCTTGCCGCTGTCCTGGATGGGCAATCGTGACCTTGGCATTGGCATCCCTCGGCGTGAGAATAAAACCCACTCCTTGCTCACGTATGATCTCTTGGGCATCTGCCAACCCGACGTTCATGATGTAAATGTCGTTGACATACAAGTCTTTTCCATCCATTCTCACTTCGCCCGGTTCGATCTCTGCAATCAGCGACAGTGTTTTTCCAGAGCGCAGCTTGCGAGAGATCATTAAGGCAATGACACCCGCGATGACACCTCCCCACCAATGAAAAAGGATGGTAGCCGTCGTTGTCACCAAAGAGGTAAACATGACCATGTAATTGCGCCCTTCAAACACCATGGCGATTCCTTCGATGTAGGGGCCACCACGGGGCACTAGCTCCTGCTTATCGATCTCCGTGAGCGTAGTGCGTTCCATGTTCCTGACATCGCGGAATTGCTGAGCAGCCACCGTCAAAAATGTGACCGCCGTGTAATTCTCCTTGAGCAGGGCGGGAATCGCTAATGCTCCGAGCGCAGATGCAATCACCCCAAGTGAAACGTGAATAATTTTTCCGTGGGGATAGGTTGGATATTGTCGATAATCTGTTCGCAAAAGATGAATTCGGCACATAATGCCGAAAAGGAAACCCAGAACTAACGGAAATACATATTGATAAGCTAGCAATTCCTTAAACACCCTAGCGTCACCTGCCCGTATCGGAATGGGAAGACTCTGTTTCTGTTCTACCAAGAATACGACGAATCGCAGACCAGACGATGCTGACGAGAGCCCATAGTGATATGCCACTCCACAAGAGATCTTGCGCATACTCCGATCCCCAATGACAGGAACCCGACAATTTCCAAAAATATAGCGAATGTATCACATCTGCGAGTGGCATGGCGAGCGTGAGCTGAAACAGCTGTCCCAGATTCGTTCTGCTCATCAAAAAAATCGTACTGACTCCAACAGCGGGTACGATGATCCTCTCATCCCAAAAAAGCAAGATCGGATCGGTAAAAAACAGCCAGCGCAGCCAAAATAGCAAAAGGGCGGTTGCCAGCGCACTCAGCAAGTACAATCTGCGTATTTTGGACATGAGCTTGGTGTAAAGGACAATGCTTGCGATCAGTGGCAGTATCGTTCCACTTAGACTAACTTGAATGGGGGCAAAATAGATTTCCCAGTTCACAAACGTACAAATTAAAAACGCACTGATCACTGCGAGCACTCGTCTGCGTTCCATCTTCATGTTTCGCAGCTGTAAGTCAAAGCTTCCCATCCAGACAAGACACAGTAAAGACCACTGGATGAGGATCGCAACGGTTCCCTCGTTCATGTTCATCTCCTCAGAATGATGGTTGTCTCCCCCAAAAGTATGCCTCAACCAAGGAAATTTCATGAATCGAATGCTCGTCCACTAACTAACGTTGCGCCTGTCTTTCCAATTGGATGTGACGAAGCCTAGCTCTCTCCGCTGTTTTTCCCGTGATCATAACAGGAATACAAACAGCGTCTGCCAGACCTTTCATTCCTAGTGCCGTCATCGCCACACGAATTTGATGATGCCATCTGTCGACGGTAAACAAGCATTCTTCCAGAGATTCGCTTTGAACCAGACGCAGCATTGCCCCTGCCATCCCGACAGCGGACGCGCCTAAAGAAGCAGCTTTGACTACATCTAGTCCATGTCGAACACCGCCTGTTGCTATGTACGACATTCCTGAATGACCGACAGCATTCGCTTCCAGCAAGCTCTCTACCGTCGTGAATCCCCAATCCTCGAACATGGCGTGAGGATGATCACTACGCATATTTTCAACTTGAGCAAAATTTGTTCCGCCTTTTCCACCCACATCGATGGTTCTGATCCCGATTTCTATGAGCTTCTCCATTGATTCCTTCGCCATGCCAAAACCGACTTCTTTGACTATAACCGGCACATCCAGACTCTCCTTGATCGCTTGAATGCGTTCGAGATAGCCGCGAAAATCCCGATCTCCCTCAGGCATCAACAGTTCTTGCATGACATTCAGATGGATTTGCAGTCCGTTCGCTTCGATCATCTCCACCGCTGCTGTTGCCTGCTCCACTGTCGCTTCCGCCCCAACATTTGCAAACAAGATCCCCTGTGGATGTTCCCTTCTGACAATTCGATAGCTATCCGTAACATCTGGATCACGCAGAGCGGCCATTTGTGAGCCAACAGCCATAGCCAGATTGCGTTCCCTCGCAATGATCGCCAGTTTTTGATTGATCTGCGTAGTCCCACCAGCTCCACCCGTCATCGCATTAATCATAATCGGTGAGGAAAGTCGTAAGGATGCGATCTCAGTGTCCAGTGAGGTTTCGGCAAACGCTGCATTCGGCAAGCTATTCGGAACAAAGCTAACATCGTCAAAACTATTCGCACCATCTTCCCCGGTGACAAGAGCATTTCGAATATGGTCCAGTTTTCTAATCGAACGATGATCCATTCTACCCCTCCTAGACTTTCACTCCCAGAAAAAAGGGATACGCCAGAGCGTATCCCCATGAATCCTACTTTTTATCTTACTTGAACTTGTCTTTCAGATCACCGAACAACTCGCCCAATGTCACGCCCATTGGTTGGTTGTTTTCTTGCGTGAATTGTTGCTGCTCACGCTTGCTCGCACGTTCTGCCTGCTCCACACGGTCTTCTTCTACTGCACGGATGCTGAGGCTAATGCGCTGTTCTTGTGGAACAACATCCAAAACTTTTACCTGTACTTCTTGGCCCTCTTTCAACACCTCACTCGGTGTATTCACCCGGCGATTTGCAATTTGCGAGATGTGTACGAGGCCTTCGATTCCAGGAGCCAGCTCAATAAATGCACCGAAGGACACCAAACGTTTTACCGTTCCATTCAAAATAGAGCCCGCTTTGAAATCTTCAGCAACGTTCGCCCATGGTCCTGCTTGCGTTTCCTTAATGCTAAGGCCAATGCGCTCGTTTTCACGGTCAATTTTGAGGACCTTCACTTGTACCTTGTCGCCTTCCTTCACAACATCGGACGGCTTATCTACACGGTTCCAAGCAAGTTCAGATACGTGAACCAATCCATCAACACCACCGATATCCACGAATACGCCGAAATCGGTCATGCGCTGAACCGTTCCTTCCAATACTTGACCCACTTGGATTTTATCCATAATGGATTGCTTTTGCACTTTTACTTCGTCTTCCAAAACCGCTTTGTGGGACAGGATGACTTTATTCTTTTCTTTATCCATTTCTACTACTTTCAAAGCCAATGTTTTGCCTTTGTAATCAGAGAAATCTTCAACGAAATGACGCTCTACCATGGAAGCCGGAATGAAGCCGCGAACACCTACATCAACAACCAGTCCGCCCTTCACTACTTCTTTCACGGACGCTTCGATGATTTCACCCGCTTGCATTTTTTGCTCAAGATCAGACCAAGAGGATTCCATCGCTACGGCTTTCTTGGAAACAACGAGCTCTTCTTTCTCATCGTTTAGCTTGATGACTTTCACTTCGAAAGTATCACCAACCACTACTACATCAGATACCTTTTCAACATGGAGTGGAGACAGTTCGCTGATAGGAATCAGACCATCGTACTTGTAGCCTAGATCTACAAGCGCTTGTTTGTCCTCAACTTTTGTTACGGTTGCTTTTACGACATCTCCTACGGAAATGGTTGTTGCATCCGTCAAGCTTACGTTCGTTTCTTCCATCATTCAAAAGACCTCCTTAATACCATCCAGTCCCAAACGTCTATGTACAGGTTGTGTACAACCTCACTACATGAAGCGGGAGCATGTATATTTTTAACTGTAGCCTGATGGCTGGCAGTTAGTACTGATGAAGCCAGTAAGTTCCAGCAGATTTAGTATTCGTCCCTTTAGCAATTCTATACCGTTTGCTAAGAGAGATGCTGGTTACGTAATTGCTTGATGTGCTCCATAATCAGATCGCTCGCTTCCTTCAACGTATCAGCGCTTGATTTGACCTCGCGCAGTTGAGTCAGATCGATCGGTTTACCGTAAACAATCTTAATGGAACGAAACGGTCGATATGGCCCGATAATGGCTACCGGAATGACCGCGGCTTCTGACTTGAGAGCGAACATCGCCACACCCGACATCGCTTCCCCAGGTTCCCCTGTTTTGCTGCGGGTTCCCTCAGGAAAGATTCCAAAGATTTTTCCATCTTCCAGCAATTTGAGAGTCGTACGAATGGCCGCACGATCTCCTGCACCCCGTTTGACCGGAAATGCACCGAATTTGGTAATCAAAAAGGATATGATCGGAATTTTGAAAAGCTCTTCTTTGGCCATGAAATGAACCTGACGCTCGATACCACTACCGAGAAGAGGTGGATCCCACAAAGAAATATGGTTGGCACAAAGGATCACTGGGCCTTCCTTAGGTATATGTTCACGCCCGATCACTTGCCAACGATAGACAAGCGAAAAAATTATGCGAAAAAAACCTCTGAATAAACGATAGTAACTCAATGGGTTGACTCTCCCGTTCGCTCGCAGATTTGCAAGATGCGATCGACCACCTGATCAATGGTCATTCCTGTTGTGTCTACCAAAACGGCATCTTCCGCCTGGCGCAACGGCGCGACTTCTCTCTGCATGTCCCGTCGATCTCGCTCTTCGATTTCTTTTTCCAGCTCAGCCAAGTCTGTCTGGGTACCTTTCGCGAGCAGTTCCTTCCAGCGGCGTTCTGCACGCTCTTGGATGGAGGCTGTCAGAAATATCTTCACATCTGCATCAGGCAAAACATGAGTACCGATATCTCTGCCGTCCATGACGACATTGCCTTGAGTCGCCAATCGTCGCTGGAGCACAAGCATTTGTTCACGTACGGAACCGTAGCTCGCAACAATGGAGGCGTACTGGCTCACTTCTGTGGAACGTATCCAGCTTGTGACATCGATTTCATTCCAGTGTACATGTTGCTGTCCGTTTTCCCGAACCAGTTGAATCTTGTTTTTTTGCAAAAGTTCGGAAACTGCAGACTCATCGTTGATAGGGAGCTGAAGGTGGTGGACTGCCCAAGCGAGGGCACGATACATGGCACCCGTGTCAATGTACACGTATTCCAGTTGTCCCGCTACTTTTTGGGCGACAGTGCTTTTGCCTGCTCCCGCTGGTCCATCAATGGCAATGTTCATTACTTCTCACCTGCTATGTACGTTAGTTCGGATGGGAATAAAACAAGAAAAGCTTCTGTCGAAGCCCTTTCCCATTCTTTGTGTGATGAAAAACGATATTGCGTTTTTCGGATTTGGCTGTGACCACTAGCGGTCTACAAAAAAACGATCTAAGACCGTTTTCTATGTTATCTATAATAGTACCATAGTATGGAAGCATGCGCAAACCTTTAGGGCTCTCTGGACACGCCTTCCAAGCGCTCTGTTTCGATTAATACTAGTCTTGCGGGTACGTACTGAATGAGGATTTCGCCTATGGTCAGTACAATCGCACATACGACAATTCCAATCATGATGCCTTTTTCTACCCGTTTGGAAAAGCTGCGAAAACGATCGTTGTACTGACTGGTCAATAGGGTCACTTCCTCTGATGAAGCGTCAATCCACAACGCCTTTTTTGCGAAGCTCTAGCTGTCTCTCGTAACACGCTCTAACCACTTTTGCCCGATCTTGCTCGCTGATTTGGGTGAACTTACCCGAAATCCATTGATGCAAACCTTGTTCTTCCGCCGGTTTTTGTCTGACGATTTCCATCTCAACAAAAGCATGTTGAACCTGTCCAGTTTTGTTTGGAAGGGAAATCCAGACGTGCAAGTTGTCTTTTTCCTTCAAATGATAGCTTTCCTCACAGCTAAAAGACAGACCACCACCGCTAATATCCAGTGTTCGTGCCAGAAAATGATAGCGTCGAATCGGATCATCCAGTTTGACTGCGATGTCTACCGTGGTGTCAATTCTCAAGTAGTTTCGTCGCTGTGTGCGCACAATCTCCTCTTTGGCCGGCAGTTGCAAAAGCAGTACAGGAATGTGATTGTTTTCCCTGCCGACAATCGCAGAGCGGAATTCATAGCGTGAGCCATCCTCGCCAACATACCAAACCAAGCATTCTGTCCCTGGTTGAAATATCCCAGTCCGTCCAGTGTTTTCGCTGGTTGGCAACTCGATAGAAGCTACATCATTCTTCAAATCAGCCACACGGCTTTTGAACGTTTGCAGCTCCATTTCTTCTGAGGAACTCGTGAAGTTTAGTCTGATTGTTTGTCCTATTCGTGGAAGCATCATAAAGTAAATGTTCCTCCCCTTCCCTATCACCCTTTCCATTATATACCCTTTTGTTTCGAATCAGCAAACAGGGAAAGCCGCTAAAAAACTAGCTTTCCCCATGATTTTTTTAACGCTATTGTCCCTCGTTCTGTGCTGATCCCGTTTCCATTTTCACAACTTCTTCTTCGTCTCCATTCATGGCGTTGATGTAGACCATGTACGAATTTCCTTCAAAGCTGCCTGTCATTTCCCATGTCAGCACTTCTTTTCCATCGTTTTTCCCTTCGATGAGAGCAAGCCGTTGATCCGTCACTTTTACGCTTGGATTGACTTTTTTCCTTGCTTCTTCTTTCGTGAGACGAGGCTCAGAGAGAATTCTCTTTTTGTGATTAAACAGATACTCCGTCGAGTTTAAGGCAGTAACCTCTCCATTGTCCAACGCAATCTCGACGACCACCCCGTCAGGATAAATTCTGACGCCATCCTGAACAGGCACAAACGTAAAGAGTGCGTTGCGGTCGTAGCTGTCGATCTCGGAGACTTGCATATTGTCAAATCCGTGGTTGCGCAAGAACACTCGACCTTTTTCTTCCGCCTGTGTCATGTCCAGCTTTTCCTCGCCAACCCCACGCTCGTTCATCATCCAAACCACTTTGCCGCCGCGTTTAGTGACATCGAGGTTAATGCCTGTCTTGTGTCCTTTTGGCGTGACACGTACACTATACGCCGAGTATTCTTGCCCCTTGCCGTTCTCATTCACTTCTACTTTCGCATCCCCTGGCTTCAACCCGAGAAACGCCAGTGCATTCTTCTCTGCTTCCTCTTTGGTGGCTGCTTTGCCATCGATCCCTTTGATTCGCTGCTGCTTTTTCTTATCGAGACTCTGTATCCCGACGCCCCAGTCTAAATCAGGGTATTCCTGCACTTTTTTCTCAATGGTTTGGAAACCATCGATGATGGAATTGTCCTCTTTGCTTTTATTCGAGGCCAATGCCGTCTCGACATCCATCCACCTCAGTTGTTTGTCCATCGCGAGGGTTTGTACCTTACGTAGCTCATCCTGGATATCCTTTGCTTGGGTGTGCAGGCTCTTCAATGTCTTGTATTCACTCTGGCTCAATGGCTGCTTGTCCAGATCACGCACAGCGACGCGATAAGAAAAATCTGCGACCCTCGATAGCATTTCTTCGGTTTTGCTAAACGCCATCAAGGTCAGTGGAAGTTGTCCGACATCCGCTTGTGCCGCATAGGAAAGCCGCCAAACATTCGTCAAAATTGGTGTCATTTGTCTGCGCGAGTTGACCACCAGCGATTTGCCAAGCTCATCGTGCAACTTATCCACATGATAAGTGAGATCGTGAAAAGCTCGTTGGTATGAGTTTTCCGCTTTGATCAGGACCGAGTTCTTCTCATTGTGCTCCTGATATCCCCACACGCCAGCGCCTATTAAGGCGACCAGGGCAATGGGAAATAACACGCGTGCTGTTGCTCCATATACCATCCCTTGCCACTCCTCCTTTGATTATGCATCCATCATCTGCAGAAGATGTGTTTCCCGATCTTTTTGACCTGCGGCCTGGTCCAAATCCAACCGGATGTTGCTGTATCCGGATTAAAATAGTACGTGCACCCTCCTGTCGGATCCCAGCCGTTTAGTGCATTCTTCACCGCTTTCGTTGAGCTTTCATTCGGTGTAAGCCATATTTGACCATCAGCAACTGCCGTAAAAGCACGTGGTTCGAATATCACAGCCGATGGCGTATCAGGAAACGAAGGGCTCTTGACTCGGTTCAAAATAACGGCTGCGACAGCTACTTGCCCTTCAAACGGCTCTCCTCTTGCCTCCCCGTAAACAGCATTCGCCATGATTTTTAAATCATTGTCAGAGACCCGTGAAGGGTGAAAGCTGGCTTTGGTTTTGGCCGTATTTTTCTTTGCAGCAGGTGCAGCTATCTGCTGTTCTTGTACGGCAGCTACATTCTTTTCTTTCCAGACAACCTTGTATCCACTTAACCCCGCTGCTACCAACATCACCAACACACCTGCGATCCAGATTGTACGCACGGCTGAATCCTCCTTGGCATGTATTGAAATCTTTGCATAGTGTTGGTGGAGGAAGAATGGATTATGCATGTAAATCTGGATATAGAAAAAGACCGATGCTACTTGCATCGGCCCACATAGATTTGTCACGCATTTTTAGTTGGGAAAGGAAAAGATCAGGACTCGTTAATCCGAAAATGCTTATCATTGTCACACAGGCATTGCTTGAACCCTGTTTCTACTTGCCCTCCAGGTTCTCGATGACCACGCAGTGTAAACTTTTCTCCACATACATTGCATTGAATTGTCACTTTTGCTCGTTCGGTTTTTAGCACGTACGTCTCCTCCTTACCGTCTATTGTGGACGTGAAGAGAGATTTTTAGAACCGAAATCGTGTGCTCTTTGTACCTTTTTTAAACCCTGCCACCACAAAACGAGCATGAACGGCACAATCACTACCAACCAGTTTTGCACTGCCAAAAAAATCACGTTGTACAGTGCGTGCAATCCGATTGGCAAGGTAATCGACATCCATAAAAAAAGCCGCTCATGTTTGGCGTCCTTGGAAAACTTGGCCCGTCCGAGATAATAGCCCATCCACACTGCAAACAACGCATGGCTGGATACCGGCAGAAAGGCTCGCCAGATGGCGATATTCGTTCCGTTGATAATGAGGTAGAACAAATTCTCCAACGTAGCAAAACCAAGTGACACCGCAACCGCATAAACAATTCCATCGTATGGCTCATCAAATTCCAAATGTTTATAAACCGTAAAATAGATGACCATCCATTTAAAAAATTCTTCCACGACAGCGGATTGGAAAACTTCCGCGACAATGCCATCCCGCCAGTTCCATTCATTCTGCATGATGTACTGGAGCACCATAATCGGTACGACCAGCAGCATCCCAAAGATAAACGACCGGATCACCATCGAAATCGGCTCCGGTTCGAGACTGTCACGCAGGTAAAAGTAACTTAAGATGGCGATACCGGGGGCAACTGCCGCGCCGATCAAAGCAATCATCTTTTATTACTCCTTTACACAAGACTATTGTTCATCGTACCATGAATACTGGTTGATGAAAACCCGCTACAGGAGAGAGATCATGTCAAAAAAAATTTTGGTAGTGAACACAGGCGGTACAATTGCCATGTCTGTCGATGACTCAGAAGGCGTAAAGCCATTGGATGATCAAGCAGTCAACAAAATCCTTCCTTTTTTAGAAAAACACGCGGATGTCACCATGAAAAATGTACTCAACCTACCTAGCCCTCATATGACTCCTGCGATCATGAATCAGCTACGACTCGATATTGAGGAAGCCTTTCACAATGATCACTACGATGGCATTGTTATTACCCATGGGACTGATACGTTGGAAGAGACGGCATACTTTCTCGACCTGACTTTATCCGTTAACGTCCCAATTGTCGTTACCGGAGCCATGCGCAGCAGCAATGAACTCGGAGCGGACGGCCCCGTTAATCTCATTTCTTCCGTTCGTGCAGCCGCTGACTCCTACAGTTTGAACAAAGGCGTTATCGTTGTTTTTAATGATGAAATTCACGCGGCTCGTCACGTAACCAAAACACACACGAGCAATGTCGCTACCTTCCAGTCGCCACAATACGGACCGATTGGAACCATTGCGAAAAAAAGTGTGCAATACCACCATGCTCCATTGGATCGAGAGCATTACGCCATTACCCACGCTAATGCGAATGTGCCGCTGATCAAAGCAGTTGCTGGCATGGAGCCTGCTTGGCTGCAGTTTTTATTGGAGCAGCCTATTGATGGACTAGTCGTAGAGGCGTTTGGATTAGGAAATCTTCCACCCGCTATCATCCCTACCCTGCAGCAACTACTTGACAAAGGCGTACCCATCGTGCTCGTCTCCCGCTGCTACAATGGCCAGGTGCAGGATATCTATGACTATGAAGGTGGAGGCCGCAAACTAAAAGAGATGGGCATCATCTTCTCCAATGGCTTGAACGGGCAAAAGGCTCGTCTCAAGTTAATTGTAACGCTGCAAAAAACACGGACTTTCAAAGAGCTACAGCAGTTGTTCGACCAGTAAATAATATGACTACAACCTCCTGCCCATCAGGAGGTTTTTTCTTCTTTGAAAATATGTTATACGAAGCTGTTGTGGAGGGGAGGAAACAGGAGAAAACGCTCAACTTCTAGGGCCACCCCCTGTGGGATTGACTACCCGCCTCCATGCAAAAAGCGAAACCGCGTCCAAAGTAGTCCTTTCAGGATGTGTTTCAGAGGTGGACGCTTAAGAACGTGTTTCGCTTTTTGCATTCCGTCTCGGTCGGTATCCCTAAGATCTTCGCTTTTTTCTCCTGTTTCCTCTACAAGCTTACCGTTTTAGACAGGTTTTAAATGCCTTAAAAGATTGAAGAGTGTTACCTGTTACGACAGAGAAGAATATTGCCAGGCGTAGCGAGTTGTGGAGTCCTACCTAGCGGAGAAGGGATTTGCGGGCAAAAGAAACGCAACCGTGCTCCTACTTCGAAGCGGCTACCACTTTTGCGTTTCCCCGCGAATCCCTTCGGAGCGGACCGTCCCAGCCCTCAGCAGGACGGAGCCTGGAGCCTAGCCTGGAAGTATTCTTCTCTCCCCTACAGCCACATCACACGCCCCAATAAAAAAGGCCTCGCCATAAAGGCGAAGCCATGTTTTCTCAATATATGGAGGGTTGTTTGAAAAATTATACCCAACCGCGGAAGCGAGAAGCCTCAGCCATTTTGCGGGCACCAACCATGTAAGCAGACAGACGCATATCAATACGACGAGTTTGCGACATGTTGTATACATTTTCAAACGAACGAACCATTACTTTTTCCAACTTCTCTTCTACTTCTTCTTCAGACCAGTAGTAGCCTTGGTTGTTTTGTACCCACTCGAAGTAGGAAACAGTCACACCACCGGCACTTGCCAGTACGTCTGGAACCAGAAGAATTCCACGCTCAGTCAAAATCTTGGTCGCTTCCAAAGTAGTTGGGCCATTTGCCGCTTCTACTACGATTGACGCCTTGATGTTGTGAGCATTTGCAGCTGTGATTTGGTTTTCGATCGCTGCCGGAACCAAAATGTCGCATTCCAGTTCCAAAAGCTCTTTGTTGGAAATCGTGTTGTTGAACAGTTTTGTAACTGTACCAAAGGAATCACGACGATCCAGCAAGTAGTCAATATCCAAACCGTTCGGATCATGCAGGGCACCGTAAGCATCAGAGATACCTACAACTTTAGCACCTGCGTCATGCATGAATTTTGCCAAGTAGCTACCAGCGTTACCAAAGCCTTGTACAACTACGCGAGCACCTTTTACGTCGATGTTGCGACGCTTCGCTGCTTCACGGATGCAAATCGTTACACCTTTTGCCGTAGCTGTTTCGCGGCCATGGGATCCACCCAGCGCAATTGGTTTACCCGTAATGAAACCAGGCGAGTCAAATTCACGGATACGGCTATATTCGTCCATCATCCATGCCATGATCTGTGAGTTCGTAAAGACGTCCGGAGCTGGAATATCTTTAGTAGGACCCACAAGCTGGCTGATTGCGCGAACGTAACCGCGGCTCAGTCTTTCCAGTTCGCGGAAGGACATTTCACGCGGGTCGCAAATGATACCGCCTTTACCACCGCCATATGGCAGATCGACGATACCTGCTTTGAGGCTCATCCAGATAGAAAGTGCTTTAACTTCATCCTCAGTAACTTCCGGGTGGAAACGAATGCCCCCCTTGGTCGGACCTACTGCATCGTTGTGCTGTGCACGATAGCCCGTAAATACCTTTACTTCGCCATTATCCATGCGAACCGGAATACGTACAGTCAAAACGCGTAGCGGTTCCTTCAAGAGTTCAAACATCGATTCTTGGTAACCTAGTTTCTCCAGTGCTTCCTTGATCACCGTTTGAGTTGAATGGAGCAAGTTCAATGATTCTTGCTTTTCTTTCCCTTCGGTGCTTTCGGTTACCACGTCTTGATTACCCATTACTTACCACCTCAAAAATGTTTTCGGTCAATGCCGCCTTTAGTATACACGCTTGTATCATTTATGAGAAGCTTAAAAATGTTTTTTTTCCATTTCGAAAACGTTTTCGTACCTTGTTTTGCATAATCATTCAATTATTTACCATCCATTTTGAAATCGCTTTTACAGACTGCATTTTGTCCAAAAAGCTTCAAATGCACGTCCAGTCATGCTTGTATTGTCCCCAAACTTGTTTCTTTCATTACAGGAATAGTGAATTTATGCCATAATGGAAAAAGTAATGGTGGAAGTTTATTCATGGAGGTGTTTTTATGAAAAAAAAGTCTATTTTGTTTGTTTTTGCCCATCCCGATGACGAAACGTTTGCTTGTGGGATTTCCATTTCCAAATATAGTGAAACCAATATGGCCAGCACTCATCTATTGTGTGCAACAAAAGGGCAAGCAGGAAAAGCTGGTGAGCCACCGTTATGCACACCGGAAGAACTCCCTCGCTTTCGCGAGCAAGAGCTTCGCGACGCTTGTGCCATACTCGGGTTCGATCAGGTAGACGTCTGGGAATATCAGGATAAGCTCCTAAACACAGTATCTGTAGATGAGCTCGTTACTCGTATCCATCAGGCTATTCACCAGATCCAACCGGAAATCGTCGTCACGTTTGCACCGCATGGCATCTCCGGACATCCTGACCATTTGGCGATTAGTCATGCTACCACCCAGGCAATCCTTTCTTTAGGCCCAGATACGAGTGTGCGAAAGCTTTATTATGCGACTCGCTCATCCGACGAAGGATTTGGTACAATGAAACCTCCCTTTACGGATCCAATCGAGAGCATTACGACGATCATTCACGCCCCCGAATGCATGCAAAAAGTAGCAGATGCCTTGCGGGCGCACAGAACACAGCACCTATCAGTAGAACGCGTTTTCCCAGGTGTAACAAAAGGCGAGCACCATTCTGTTCCGCCGAACAATCATTACATCTTGGCTTGGCACAGCCTTCCGAACTATACCATTCAAGGTAAAGAGGCTGATTTTTTTGACGGCCTAGCATAATCTGTACAGACAGCAACAGCACCTAGTTGGTTGACTAGGTGCTGTTTTATATTCCCAGACATTTCTTTTTCGATTACGCGAAATGCCTGCATATTTCTTTCACAGCATCGTCGGCAACGATCACTTTCCCGTATTCTTCCAACACATAAATCGTTATCGGCGTCGCTTCTCCGTACTCAGAGAGGATCGCAATTAACTTGTGATAACGCTCCTGATCCAAGTCGACCTCCTCCAGCACCAGATGATATTTCCCCTGGTAGAAGTAGGCAGCTCCGCCATTGGTCAAAAGGGCGTTAATGCGATGGGCGGCTTCAACCATATGCTCAAAGTCTCGGAAGGCATACATGATTAGATCGCTTTCTTCCAATGTAACCTCTAGCTCATATACATCCTCGTCTTCGAATTCTTCCTCTTTTCCGTCCTTTGAGCCCGTCTTGCCACGTGTTACGATTACGACCATTCCCTGAGCTGGCAAGGCGAACACTTCAACTGCAACAGGCCCTGATACCTCAAATCCTAATTCGTGATAAGCCTGTTCCATCATGTCGTTGAACAGTTCATGAACTTTAGGAATGTCACGCCACATGTCTTCTTTTTCTATCCCGCGCTCTGAGAGGTCGTCAAAAGTTAAAAAGATTCGTATTTTATCTTGACCAAGGCGTTCAACACGCATGACTGTCCCTCCTCGCCATCCAGTCGTACTACAAAATATGATGGTAAGCCTGTAAGAGTTCTCCACATTCTCCGGCGAATACCTGTTGGCATTCATCCATTTTTTGATGGACTGGAAAATACGGGGTAGTCCTATCATATCACATTTATTTACTGGAACAAAGCTACCATGACACCTACGCTGCGTTCACCTTTCGATGTCGAATCCACTCACGAAAAAAGAAACTTTGTTGTTGCCTGTCATTTCCTGCGCTTTCCCAGGAAAAGTTCCCCCTCTTGGTTCTTCTTCTGTATTTATATTTGGCCCTGCTAGTTCGGGTTCCTTCTCATTCTTAAAGGTTTGTACATGAAAAAACGCCCAGAATCAGGCGTTTTTCTACGTCTCATATTCACGCAGCCGCTTTTGAATCCAAATGGCCGCCTGTGTTCCATCACCCATGGCAATCGACACTTGTTGAGAATGCTCATTAATATCGCCGACAGCCCATAGGTTGGGATGATCGGTTTCTTTTGTTCGCGGATTCGTATGGATGTGGCCCTTTTCATGAATTTGCACGGAAAAACCACGCAAAAGCTCTGTCAGAGCATGAGCACCAGGAAAGGCAAGAAATGCTCTTTCTGCAGACAAGCGTTCCCCTGAAGAGAGTTCGATTTCTTGCAATTTCCCCGCTGTATGATGAAGGGCGCATACTTTTTCCTCCCGATACATAATCCCTCGCTGGCTCAGTCCAAAGACAGCCTGCGTATCCACCTGCACTTGTGTATGGTTAATGACTGTTAACCTGTTTGTATAATAAATAAGTTCGTCGGCCATCGAAACAGCGTGTGGGCCCGCCCCAATGATTGCCGTGTCTTTCTCAACTGTTTCATAGCCGTCACAGTCGGGACACAAGAAAATCGATATCCCTACACAATCGGAGAAGCCAGGAATCGTTGGAAACGGATCACAAATGCCGGTTGCCAATACCAGCGTTCGCGAAGTAAGCGTATGTATGCCACTTTTCGTACCTATTGTAAATAAGCCGCTTGAGTCAGTAGCAAGCCTTGTTACCTCATCTGTTATCAAGAGTGCGCCATATTTTTGTGCTTGCTCCCTGCCCGCTTGACGCAAAAAATCGCCACTAACCCCCTCCGAAAATCCGAGAATGTTTCGGTAGGCTTTGGCGACTGTTGATCGACCACCCGGCATGTCAATGACTGCAACGCGTCGAAGGCATCTTGCTAGTTGGATTGCGGTTTGAAGCCCTGCAATCCCGCCGCCGACAATGACCGTATCATACTCCACTTGCATCCACCTGCTTATCCTTTTCCAGATAGCATTGCCAGTGGAGCACGATCTCATTACTGAAGGAGGGGAACCATAACAATTTTTCCTTCAACGAGCCCTGCTTCTGAATGAAGTCCGTTATATCTTGCGATTCGTCCTACGTTCGAATTATTTCCATAGTACTTTCGTGACAGCATAAACAGCGTTTCACCCTTCTTCACCACATGCTTGACGACCTTCGATTTTGTTGTAGGCGGCGTTGAAGCTTGTTTTCCCGGTGTAGCTACTTTGCTAGTAGAAGTACTCGCGATCTGGTTTGCCTTGTTTACAGGTGTACCATTCGAAGTTTGGGCTGGGACTGGGCTTACAGCAGGTGTCTGTATGCTTGTGGTTGCCTTCACTCCAGGCTCAGCTGGTTTTGATTCGATCGTTTTCACCTTGGCAGGTGGGGTGGTCACACTTGCACCGGGATCAGGCGTAGCAGCAAGAACGACGGATACAGGCTCCTTTTCTCCTGCCTTGCTTCCTTGTGAAGTGGTACTCGCTTTGCTAACATCTTTCACTTCAACACTACCAGAAGCTGCTGACTCGTGTGTGACATTGGCCCTGTACAACTCAAAACCAATTAACCCGAAAAAGACGAATCCAAACAAGTATAATCCCGGTTGAATCCACTTTTTAAACGAGAACGACGCTTTAGGGCGAGTATGACGGGAGCGTCGGGGTGGTAATGGATTATGCTCGAGATTCACTCTTCCTCCCCCTTTTCTTGATCGTATTTTGTAAATAAAATGCTAACATGACGTCAATAAGGATATGAGCCACAATCGAGGGCCAAAGGGACTGATAGTGGGAAAACAAGAGTCCCAAGATCCAGCTTGTACCAAATACACTTATGATCATGAGCGGTTTTTTCAAATAACGCACGTGGATCAGTGTAAAAATAAGACTGCTCCAAAAATTCCCCGTAAGAGATTGAATGACTCCCCGGAATAGCCATTCCTCTCCCACTCCTACTACCATACAGACGAGAATCGTAGTGGATGGTAACATGGCCCCAAAAACTTTCTCATTGATACTGCCATCATCTTGCCATCGCTTAGGCAAGTAACGATCCATCGCAATACTCGCGCTGATAATACCTGCGGCTACAAACACAGCCCACAGTACGGCATTCCAGTCTGGCAAAGTAAACAAGGACAGAGTAGCATCCCAACCCAGCACCAATAAGCTACCGGCAGCAGCCACTCCCATCACGATTCCTTGTGTCAACCATAGATTCAGCCAAAGCGTGGCTTCATCCACCTCTAGCCGATCTTCCCTCACTCGATGTTTCTCTCCTTTATTTGTTCGGCAAAAGAGTGTCTAACGCCTGCCGCAAATTCCATTTGATTTGTTCATCCTTTGCAATTGCATTGTCATTCGTTTGGAAATACGCATCCTTATTTAGGCCGCATTTCTTACAGCAATACAGATCAAATTGATGATCATTCTCTTTGAAATACGTATTGATGCTCGCACGCAAACAGTTTTCTCCTCTTACGTAAGACACCATTTCTGCCAGCTTTTTTTGCTTAAAGCTTCTTCTTTTTTCCGTTTCCTGCCAAATAATTTGAGCCTTCGGATACGATTCTCCGGCAGCTGCAGCTTCGTGGGAGGCCAGCACTCTTTCCGCATAAAAGGCAAGAAGTGCGCCCATTTCTTCGGATATGTCCATCATCGCCAATGCCTCGTTCGTCAAGGGTACTCCAGTATTGCACAGCTGCTCGTATTTTTGAACTTGCGCTTGTGTTGGGTACTCCTTCTCCAGCATGTGTTGATGAATCTGCCAATCGTCCCACGAAAATAAAAGCAGCGCATACCCAGGCTGGCCGTCACGGCCGATCCGCCCGATTTCTTGTGCGTATGCCTCCAAACTGGCTGGCATTTGGTAATGGATGACGTAGCGAATATCTGACTTGTCGATTCCCATACCAAACGCATTGGTTGCAATAATAACATCCAGCTCACCCTCGAGAAATTGGGATTGGATCAGCATTCTCTCCATGCTGTTCATCCCCCCGTGGTAACCGTGAACGCGTTTTTTTCCATCAAGTTGATAAGAGGCTGCCAATACATCTACCGCTTGTCGCGTGCTGCAGTAAACGATCCCAGGGCCCTGCAAACGATCGATCTGATCAAATACATACGAACGCCTGTCACTTTCCTCCGCAACTTCAACCAGATCATAGGCGATATTCGCCCGATTAAGGGATTGCAACACGATGTCTTCTTTTTCAATGGAAAACAAGCTGCAAATTTCTTCACGAACAGTCGCCGTCGCGGTTGCCGTCACAGCTAGAACAGGAGGTGCTCCCAATTGTTTCACGACTTGTGGCAATCGCAAGTAATCTGTGCGAAAGTCATGTCCCCATTGCGAGATGCAATGCGCTTCATCAATGGCGATCAAAGACACCCTCGCCCGCTTTAACACTTGTTGGACATAGGGCTGTTGAAGCTTTTCTGGAGAAATATACAACAGCTTGTACGCGCCTTCTGAGAGCCCTTTTAAGATTTCGCGAGACTCTGTCGGATCCTGCATGCTGTTCAAATAGGTAGCCGGAATTTTCTTTCGCGCTCGTAGCTGCTGCACCTGATCGACCATCAAGGAAATCAACGGGGAAACCACGACGGTCAGTCCTGGAAAAAGCATTGCTGGCAGCTGATACGTCACTGATTTCCCGCCACCTGTTGCTAATAACCCGAGAACACTTCGTCCATGCAATAGACGTTCAATAATAGACTCTTGACCGGGACGGAATGAGTCGTATCCAAAATGCAGCTTTAATCTGTCGTACATGAGCTGTTTATTCATTTTGTCCCCCTTGTCGCTCGTGCCAGTGCCAATCGGATTTGCAAATACGTCACTGTTGCTTCCAATTGATCCTTGATGAGCCGGAGTCTGCTTGTATCGAGTCGCTCACTTGTCTCCACGATCTCTTTTGCCAGCTCATTCGGCAAATACGTTGTCATATCCCATTCTGGACAGCGCAAGGCAATCTCTACCAAATGATCTTCTATTGTACTTTCTTTCATTTGTCGTTTCTTCGCTATTTCTTTTTTGTCACAGCCAGTCTGAAGAAGGGCGTACGTTCGAGCAGCACTTTCGGTTAGACGTGGATCAAGCTTGTGCGATTCTGTCACAAGTTTTGATAAAAGAGGATAGTGATTGCTCTCTGCAAGCAGCGTCTGAATCGACGCGGCAAGCCCGTATCGAAATTGCAGCATGAGATAGCTACGACTCGTTTGGCGAATATCTGCTACTTGTCCCATGGTTTTGCCAACTTGTCCCGCCCCTGACAGTTGACAAAACAAAAGCTCCTGCACATCTTCATCCAAAGGCTCCCACAATCGATATAGCTCGGCAGACAATTGCTGTTTCCACACATTTCTTATTGCCCCATCAGCCAATTGGTTTTTTACCCAACGCTGTGCCGTCTTGTCCGAAACGACCGGAATGAAACCAAGATCACCATGATGCATTTGCGATATCGTCTGCACCATAAGATGAAGCCTGCTCCAAAATGGTTCGATTCGCTCCGCCAAATCGGACTGAGTAAAAGGTGCGAACCATACATCAAACCGATATTTTTGGTACGTATGCTTGGCATGCTGCCATCCTGTATCAGAAAAGGTAAATGTCGGCTTCGAATTCGTTCCACCTGCATCCACAGGTAAAATCCAGCCCGCCTGAAATAAAGTTGAAACTATTTTCTCCCAATCCTCTCTTGGAAAACGAGAAAACATCCGATAATACGGATAAAGGGTATACAAATGCACATCTTGCAGTGTCTGATTGGCTTTTCTGCCACGCAGTATGTAGTAGGCTGACTGCAGCGTTCGTTCATTGGCCAGAGGTAACATGGCATTCAAGGCGACCGCACATAAAAGGTCTTGCTCCTCTGCCGCACTGTTCCGACTGTTCATTGGTACTCCTTACATCATTCTATATTTTTCAAAGCTCTATAGTAAGCGAAGTAAACTGCATCATTGGATTTGGAGGATAGTATGACAAAACGATTAAAAAGAACTGAATTTATGATGGCGTACATGATCATCATAACACTTGCCTGCACAGTTGGTGGATTTTTTTTCGGGGCCCATTATATGAAGACACAATTGGAGTCGGAACAAGCCGCCGTACTCGAAGCAGAGAAAAAGGAAGCCGAAAAAGAAAAACTGCTGCGTGAGCAAAAGCTGTACAACGAACAGGACTTTATCCGATTTTACTATGCCGTTTATGCACCTCTGCTTGATCTGAAGCAAGCACATTTTGATACGATGGATAAATGGAATCAAATGAACGAAAGTGAACGGACGGATGGCTTGAAGCAGCTCAGCAAATTAGCTGACCAGACAAGGAAAGAGCTAGAGAAAAATGTTCCCTTGCCGACGTCACCCATGCTAAGACAAGCTCATGCCACTTTTACGAACAGTGTACGGGCGTATTTGGATAGTATGGAGCAGATTCGTTCCGATCAAAATAATGCTACGCCAGCTTCTATTGGAGCTAGCCTGACGCTTTTCCAAAATAATTGGCTAACCGCACAGGAAATGGTCTATCACTCCATCGCGTCTTGGGAATCGGCTTACGTGGTGAAGCAAGCCATACCGAAGCAAGTACCTGGAGCCGTTAACACCGCGCAGTGGAAGCAGTATCCGTTTCACTACCGCACCTATCTCGCAGCTGTGGCCATGTCGGCAAGCAATCAATGGAGCAGCTATAATCCTGAGGACCTGACTGCAAGACTTGATTTGCTCATCGCTTCTAATGAAGTTCAAGCACTAGGAATCAAGGATTTAGCCGCTGCCGTGAAGATTTTGAACGCGACAGATGCAGTATCTGCGGGAGATTTTAAACGCTTAAATACACAGCTCTACTCCGTGCTGAGGGCACCTGAAATCCCTCTTTATAAGTAGTCGTACATTTTTAGACTGATTCAATCTTGAAATCTTGTCACCAAGAGCATACAATGGTCTATGATAGTGGACGTACCACTTCGGTATGGGAGGTGAAACCACGATGACTACATGGGTAGATAAAGATACTTGTATTGCTTGCGGTGCTTGTGGCGCCACGGCTCCTGACGTCTTTGATTACGACGATGAGGGCCTTGCGTTCAACAAGTTGGATGACAATGCTAACAGCGTTGAAATCCCGGATATCCTGCATGACGATGTTCGTGATGCTGCTGAAGGATGCCCGACCGACTCTATTAAAGTGGAATAGTATTCCATCTACTAATGGAAGAGACCTCTTACGTACTCCGGTATGTAAGAGGTTTTTCATTATATCCTCCTCTCCTCCACTGAACGAATGATCGACAACTTCCTGTTCTTTCTTCTGTGATATTTTTCGGTATGATAAAAGCAACAGCAAAAACCGAACATTAAAACGTGTTTTTTCCATTTTTTGTGATGTCAATATCTTAATGTTCGTGTTTTGGTCATTTTCAACGTGTTCCCAGCACAAAAATGAGTATTATTCACGAACGATAACCGTCTTAAAATAAATAATGTTCATTTTTTCTCGTTTTTCTTCTTGACGGTGTTATTTTGACGTGATATCGTAAGTACAAATCTTACGAAACACTTTATAAAACAACGGCGTTGACGAAGAAACGCTGTGATCGAGAAATCCCCAGAGAGCCGATGGTTGCTGCGAATCGGCGATTTCTCCCACGGTTAAGCACTTCTGAGCTGCTGCGTTGAAAAGAGGGTTCACCACCCCAGTAGACGCAAACGGTAGATCCGTTATCTCTTTTAGGTCATGTACCTACCAAGGCTCTTTTTTGAGAAAAAAAGAGCGAATGAGGGTGGCACCGCGAAGCAAAGCCTCTCGTCCCTCACTGTTCTGTAATAGGAGCAGTGTGAGAACGGGAGGTTTTTTTGATATGCACATATATAGGAGGAGAAAACCATGTTTACAGACAAAATGATCTTGAGAATCCCTGGTCCTACCCCCATTCCAGCACGTGTTCAAACAGCAATGAATCAACCGATGATTGGACATCGCAGCGGCAAATTTTCCGCTCTCTTCGCCCGTACTGCTGAAAGACTGAAGCCTTACTTTGGCACCAAGCAGGACGTATACATCTTGGCAGGTAGCGGAACGAGCGCGCTGGAGATGGGCGTCGTAAACACGCTCCAACCAGGCGATGAAGCTGCCGTCCTCGTCAGCGGTGCATTTGGTGAGCGCTTTGCAAAAATTTGCGAACGTTACGGTGTAATCGCCCATCGGTTAGAAGTGCCTTGGGGAAACGCCGTAACACCTGAGCTAGTTGAAACATTCTTGCAAAAAAAGCCGCAGGTAAAAGCCGTATTTGCAACCTACTGTGAAACATCCACTGGGGTAGAAAATCCGATTGCTGATTTGGCGAAAGCAATCCGCACACATTCGGACGCCCTCTTCATTGTGGATGCGGTAAGCAACCTTGGTGCGGTTCCATGCGAGATGGACGCTTGGGGTGTCGATATAGTGGTAACAGGCTCGCAAAAGGCTTTCATGCTGCCAACAGGCCTTGCCTTCCTCGCTGCGAGTGAACGCGCATGGCAAGTGATTGAGCAAAACAAATCGCTCGCTTTCTATTTGGACCTGAAAGCATACCGCAAGAGCTTGGCAGAGCAAACAACACCATATACGCCTGCTGTATCCCTTATTTTCGGTCTCGCTGAAGTATTGGATATGTTGGAGGAAGAAGGCTTGCCAGCTATCGTAAAGCGCCATGAACTGATGAGAGACATGACTCGCGCAGCGATGAAAGCATTAAACATCAAACTCATGGCGGAAGATCAGTACGCATCGACGACCGTAACTTCTTGTGATCCTGCTGGTGTCTTTCATGCAGAAGCTCTCCGCAAAATGTTAACTCAGCAATTCAACATCACGATTGCTGGCGGCCAGCAGCACCTGAAAGGCAAGATCTTCCGTATCGGGCACATGGGTTATTGCGAGCCATTGGATGTACTGCAAGTCATTTCTGCCATCGAATTGTCGCTTCACCAAATCGGTGCCCCAGTAGAGCTGGGTGCTGGTGTAAAAGCTGCTCAGGAGGTGCTCATTGCACATGTATAAAGTACTCATTACTGACCCACTTAGCGAATTTGGAATTCAACAGCTCTTGGACGCTTCTGATGTAGAAGTGGTTCGTCAAACAAACCTCTCCCCTGCCGAACTGATCGATGTGATTGGCGATTACGATGCACTCCTCGTGCGCAGCCAAACCCAAGTAACAGCAGAAGTACTCGCTGCCGGCAAAAAGCTGAAGGCAGTCGGTCGTGCGGGTGTTGGGGTCGATAACATTGATATCAACGCTGCCACCCAAGCAGGTATTCCAGTCATCAACGCTCCAGACGGCAACACCATCTCTACTGCAGAGCATTCGTTTGCCATGCTGATGGCTGTCGCTCGTAACATCCCTCAAGCGCATAAGAAGCTGGTAGACGGTACATGGGATCGCAAAAGCTTCCAAGGGGTTGAGTTGAATAACAAAGTACTGGGAGTCCTCGGGATGGGCCGTATCGGTTCAGAGGTTGCGAAGCGTGCGAAAGCATTTGGCATGACCGTCATGGGCTTCGATCCTTTCATGACCGAGGAACGTGCACAAAAGATCGGTGTAACCAACGCAACTGTCGATGAAATTTGCCGCAAAGCAGATTTCATTACCGTCCATACTCCGCTGACAAAAGAAACGCGCCATATCATCAGCACGCGTGAATTCGCGAAAATGAAAGATGGCGTTCGCTTGATCAACTGCGCTCGTGGGGGAATCATTGACGAGAAGGCTCTCTACGAAGCGATTACCACTGGAAAAGTCGCGGGGGCAGCTCTGGACGTTTTCGAAGAAGAACCACCTGTAGACAACCCTCTCGTCGGTCTGCCACAAGTGGTAACGACTCCACATCTAGGAGCTTCGACCATTGAAGCACAGGAAAACGTAGCCGTAGACGTATCGGAAGAAATCCTGAAGGTTCTTCGTGACGAGCCATTCAAAAACGCAGTGAATTTGCCTTCGATCCCTGCGCACGTAATGGAAAAAGTTCAACCTTACTTTACATTGGGTGAAAAGCTGGGCCATTTCCTTGCCCAAGTGACGGTAGGTTCCATTTCGGAGATATCGATTAAATATAGCGGTGAGTTGACGGAAGTAGACACCTCTCCTCTGACTCGTACTGTCCTTAAAGGTGTACTGTCCTTCCGCTTAGGCGAGGAAGTCAACTATGTGAACGCACCGATTCTGGCAAAAGTGCGTGACATCACCGTAACGGAGCAAAAGGCAGCACAAAACAAAGGCTTTACGAACTTATTGACCGTTAGCTTAAAAACGACGCAAGAGACACGCACAGTGGCTGGAACACGACTCAATGGTTACGGTGCGCGCATTGTGAAAATTGATGACTTTGCTATTGACGTAGCGCCTGAGGGCTACCTCCTCTACATTCACCATAATGACCGTCCGGGTGTAATTGGTCGTGTCGGCTCCATCTTGGGTGAAAACAGCGTGAACATTGCAACGATGCAGGTAGGACGCCGTGATATTGGTGGAGACGCGATCATGATGCTCTCTGTCGACAAACCATTGACGCCAGAGCTTCTCGATACGATGGGCGAGCTGGCGGAAGTGAAAAGCGTTACACAAATTGAGCTGTAGGTTCTCCTTTCCATACGAAAAAGGCCTGGCCATATGCCGGGTCTTTTTCTTTACCCTTATTTTGGTTAGCGCTATAATGGGACAAGATAATTCTATACATCTTGGAAGGAGCTTCTTATGACGAACCAGGCATTATTCGCTATTGCTATCTTTTTAGTTACCTATGCATTTATTATTAGCGAAAAGTTACATCGAACCATCGTCGCCATGTCCGGCGGAATTCTTATGGTCTTGTTCGGGATCGTTACACAAGAACAAGCAATTCACCATATCGACTTTAACACGCTCGGTCTACTCATTGGGATGATGATCTTGGTTGCCATAACGGCGCAGACCGGCGTTTTCAAGTATGTGGCCATCCGTGCGGCAAAGGTCGCAAAGGGCCAACCGATTCGCATCCTCGTCTACCTGAGCTTGATCACGGCCGTTGCCTCCGCCTTTTTGGACAACGTTACCACTGTCCTTCTCATCGTACCTGTGACGTTTAGCATCGCCCGCCAGCTCGAGCTCAATCCGATTCCTTTTTTAATCAGTGAGATTATCGCTTCTAATGCCGGAGGAACGGCTACATTGATCGGTGATCCACCGAATATCATGATTGGCAGTTCTGTACCGGAGCTTGATTTTATGAAGTTTCTTGTGAACTTGAGCCCAATAATCATCGTGATTATGGCTGTAACCGTTGTTTGCTTGGTCTTGATTTATCGCAAGCAGTTAGTAACGTCACCTGAGTTAAGTGCAAAAATCATGCAGTTAAATGAGCGCGATGAAATTACCGACAGCCGTTTATTGAAAAAGTCTTTGACGGTGATGGGGTTAACCATTATTGGTTTCATGCTCCATGGGGCCCTTCATTTGGAGTCGGCAACTATCGCTTTAACTGGAGCTTTTCTTTTGCTCCTCCTTACTGGAGAGCATTATTTAGAAGACGCGATCAGCAAAGTCGAGTGGAATACGATTTTCTTCTTCATCGGTTTGTTTGTTCTCGTCTCTGGTTTAGTGGAAACAGGCGTGATCAAAAAGCTCGCAACAGAAGCAATGAATCTGACGGGTGGAGATCCATTGAAGACCTCCCTATTGATCCTCTGGTTGAGTGCAATCGCTTCTGCCTTTGTTGACAATATCCCGTTCGTTGCCACCATGATTCCGATGATCAAGGAAATGGGAGCCCTCGGGATCACCAACCTGGAGCCTCTTTGGTGGAGCCTTGCACTCGGGGCGTGCTTAGGAGGAAACGGTACCTTGATTGGCGCGAGTGCCAACGTGATTGTAGCTGGCTTGGCCTCAAAGGAAGGATATCATATCGGCTTTTTCAGCTTTATGAAGGTCGCCTTTCCGTTGATGATTATCTCTATCATGATTGCTCATCTCTACGTTTACCTGCGCTATTTTATTTGGTGAGGAGGAATCCTTTTGTTTCATTACACCTATGATGAAAAAGAAATCGAGATAAAGGAAATTGTTTCAGAGCAGGGCGCTTCTTTCCAATTCATCGTCAAAACCGAATCAATGCGAGAGCGTGTGAAAGAAGTTCGCCGTTATTTTGAAGGGAACAAAGACTATACGGATGTCATGTTTTTTTCTCGTGAAGACGGTTCTTTTGAAGTAATCGTTAGGACGGACATGATTGAATCCTTTTTGATTGATGCCTTTCGTTTCAAATGTTTACAATCGATTTGTTGGGAATAAAAAAACTCCGCCGTTTCTACATACGGCGGAGTTTTTTTATCTACAGAATGGAAAGGATATCGCGAACATCATCCAGAATATAATCTGCTTTTTCCTCTTCAAACTTGCTGCGCGCGTCTTGACCAGACAGTCCAGTCAATGTCGCTGCAAACTTGCAACCGATGGAGCGAGCCGCTAGAAAATCTGCGAGTGAATCGCCTACGATCAGCACCTCTTCTCCATTTTCGATTGGCAATGAAAAATGGACAGCATCGCTAATCGGTGCATCGAGTCCGAGCAATCCTTTTACATAGGAGTAAGGATGTGGCTTGGACATCGGCGCAAAGCTAGGAAACTCTTCTTCCGCATCGAGCACGTGAGAGGCAGTTACGACGCGGTTCGGGTCGAACCATTCCAATATGTTCATCTCACTGAGGGGAACATGCGTCTCGATGGTAGGGCGCCCTGTTCCAATCCCCAGTGTGTATCCTTTTTCTTTTAACGTGCGGAACAACTCGACCATTTCTGCAGGTGGTACAATCGGAATCTCGTCTGACAAGAAGCCCTTCTTGCCTGGCTGCATGGTTTCACGGCCAATTGATGCCGCCACGCGCTCATCACCGAGATACCATTCTTGAAACGTCTTTTGAATCAGCTGCCAAAGATCACTATTGCGAGAGAACATTTCTGTTGAAACACTGCAACGCTCTTTTGCAATTTGATTCAAGTAGAGCAGCATGTCTGCTTTTTGTGCGGAACCTTTGGCAAAATCAGCGGTGAACGCTGCGTAGTCTACTTGGAAATCAGGAGCATAAGTGGCTGCCCACTCTTTCACTTTTGCCAGTTGCGGTCGATCAATTTGTTCGCTGAGAAGGCTCGTTGCTTCTGGCACTTGCGTTTTAACCGCTTCAATTAAACGAATCAACTGGTAGGAAAACGCGAGGAAAACCATGTCCCAGTTGGAGTTGATTCCACGTGACTTGATGAAATTCAGCACTTCATCATGAGCGAAAACTTGCTCGCGCACTCGTCTGATTTGCGCTTCTTCTGGAGCAGGTGAGAATTCCTCCCCTGCAAGCCCCACATACTGCTGGCTATACAAAAATTCCCACACTGTCAATGCAGAAGCATCAAAGTAACGCTCTTCACTCAACATAACCCCATCAACATCAAATAAGATCGTTTTGATCATTTCTCTCTACACTCCTATTTGTTTTTATGCAGCATCATGGCGATTGTAAAAGTCGTTCCCTCACCCAGTTTACTTTGCACACTGATGGTACCCCCGTGTGCCTCGACAAGGTTTTTCGCGATGGCTAGTCCAAGGCCAGTTCCACCTAGTCGTCCACGCGTGCGAGCCTTGTCTGCTTTATAGAATCGCTCAAAAACAAACGGTAAATCTTCTTGCGGAATACCACTGCCTGTATCGCTTATCTCAACCAGCAACGTTTTATCTCCGCGAGCACGTATGGTGACGCTTCCCCCACTTGGCGTATGGCGCAGTGCGTTATCGATCAAGTTCGTTAACACTTGCTCCATGCGATCAGGATCCATAAACACATGGGTGTGCATCGTCGATACTTCAGGAAGAGATGGATTTCGCGTTCTCTCGCCAAATTGGTAAATTTACGTTGAATACGCTCCAAATACGGACGCAGTTCCATCGTCTCCTGGAACAATTCAACATGCCCCGCTTCCATCCGTGCCAAGCTAAGCAATTCATTCACCAGCTTGGTCATACGCGCTGACTCGTCATAGATGATCTGCGCTAATTCTTTATGCTCTTCCGGTGTAGCCACGATATCGTCCACAATCGCTTCACTGTATCCTTGCAACATGGATAAAGGTGTTCGCAGCTCATGTGATACGTTAGCCACAAAATCGTTACGCATCTTATCCAGCTTACGCTCCTGTGTGATGTCCCGAAGAACTGCAACAGCTCCACGGATTTGATCCCGATCATTCAAAGGCACCATGACAACGGACCATATCCGCCCTTGAACAGGGATATCCTCTGTCACTTCCTGTCCGGTTTGCAAAACCCGCTGATAGAACAAGAACAGCGGCACAGGCTCATCCGAATGCTCAAAATCCCAATCTCGCAGGAATCGTTCTGCTGGAGGATTCGTTACAGCCAGCTTGCCGCTCGCATCTATCATCACAACACCATCTACCATGCTTCTAAGAACGCTCGCCAGCTGCTCCTTCTCTTTGGACAGTGCATCGACTAACTGATTGAGCTTGCTTGCCATCGTGTTAAACGAAGCCGCCAGTTCACCTGTTTCGTCCTGGGTCCTAATCGGGATTTCAGCATGAAAGTCCCCTTCCGCTATGCGATGCGCCGTTTCTTTCATCTGACGTAATGGAATCGTAAGACGCGATGAGAGGAAAAAGGCGAATACAGTGGTAGAGACGAATCCGATGACTCCAACCACAAAGATTAAAAATCTGACTTCACTAACCGTATCGTCAAAATCTTCAATCGCCTGATACATGACCACTGCACCCGTTTTCCCTGCTGCTATTTCTAAAGGCACAGCGACCGCAAGCATTTCATGCTTGTTGTTCGTGTGATCAGCGGAATTCTCCACATTAATATAAATCGTTTTGGGAGCAGGATGCTTACCTGCCAGCGCATCAGGCAAACGCAAGGCAGGATTTTGGAGCAATTGCTCTACTGGAATACGCGGGAGCCCAGCCCCCTCGCTCATACCGACTTGCTTGCCTGTTTCATCGAGAATGACCATGCCCGTATGATGGACCAAGCCAAACCTGGAAGCCATCTCCATAGCTGCTGTCATATCCGGACTCTGCGCTAAACCGATTGCGATGCCATCTGCCAGATCGTGCAAATTCTTGGACTGCCGATTGCTATAAAAGCTGTCAAAGGATTGAACAAGCAACAAGCTGAAGATCGTCAAGACGAGAGCAAATAAGGCAATAATGGTCATCCATAGCTTTCCGACTACACTGCGAAAAATAACGTCCACTTTACTTAGGCACCTCTAGCTTGTATCCGACGCCCCAAACCGTGGCGATCATATTGGCAGCTTGCGGAGAAACACGGTTCAATTTTTCGCGGAGACGCTTGATATGCGTGTCCACCGTGCGCAAATCGCCAAAGAACTCGTAGTGCCACACATCTTTTAACAATTCTTCACGCGTAAACACTTTATCCGGCGACAATGCCAGGTAGTGCAATAGCTCATACTCTTTTGGAGTCAGGCTCACCTCTTGGCCACTTGCGATGACTTTGTGTGCATCGTGGTCAATGGTCAATTCCGGGAAAACAAGGACAGAATGACTGTTGAATGTCTCTGTCTTCAAATAAGCTGTCGCGGAAGAGCGACGAAGAATCGCTTTTACCCGGTACATGACCTCACGCGGGCTGAACGGTTTCACAACATAATCGTCTACCCCTGCCTCAAACCCGTGAACGCGGTTCGTTTCTTCCCCTTTTGCTGTCAGCATAATAATTGGGGTTGCCTTGAATTCACGAACACGCTGGCATACCTCGATCCCATCCATTCCTGGCAGCATCAGGTCGAGCAAAATGATATCATAGTCGCTTCCCACAGCCATTTCGACTGCTTGCTCTCCATTATCTGCTTCATCAATCAGGAAGTTTTCTCTTTCCAAGTACATTTTCAGAAGTCTGCGAATGCGCTCTTCATCATCCACTACGAGAATACGTGCCATTTTTTCCATCTGAAACACCTCTTGCTCTCATAATATCGTAAAACCGTTAGAAGATAGTCCAAAAAGCTGGTGGTAAAACCAGCTTTTCGAGGAAATTTTACACCCCAGCGTAGGAGTGCAAACCAGCAATGACCAAGTTGACCACGACCAGTGTAATCAAAATAATGACAAACCCGATAACGGACATCCATGCTGATTTTGCACCGATCCATCCTCTGGATAGACGCAAGTGCAAGTAGGCACTGTAGAAGAGCCAGACGATTAATGCCCATACTTCCTTCGGGTCCCAGCCCCAGAATCGTCCCCATGCCTCTTCTGCCCAAATCATCGCAAAGATAAGGGCCCCGAGGGTAAACACAGGATATCCGATACTGATTGCTCGATAACTGATCTCGTCTAGAAGTTCAGGATCGACACTCTCAACGGACGGCTTGATAGCAGCCCCTAATCGTTTTCGGAAAATCAAACGCAATCCGCCATACAGAATTACCCCTGTAAGGACTGACCACAGCATCGTGTTCAATTTGCGTGCGGCGTCTTTTCCTTCCATCCAGGTAGGTGCCTCAAAGAGTGGTGACATTGGACCTTCCTTGATGATGGTTGAATCAGCAGGAGCAACAATTGCAGGAAGGATGTACTCCACTTTCGGTTTTACCATCTGTCCTGCTGCATTCATTTCTTCCTTTTTCATCTCAAATACCGTCTTTTGATCCATCCGAGCAAACGTAGAATCCATCAAAATGAATCCAACGAGCATCAGGACCACAGCCAGCACGATCTCCAGCCATTTCGTACTTTTCGTCGAAATATGCTGCGGAACGGTACGGATCAAATACATCAGACCCGCTGCAAAACCAACCGCCAAAATTCCTTCACCCAGTGCAGCAGTCGTCACGTGAATATGCAGCCAGTAGCTCTGCAAAGACGGAATCAATGGAGTGATTTCCTTCGGAAACACGTACGAGTACGCGAGCATGATAACCCCAAGCGGAAGGACGAACGCTCCAATCGAGGTCAGCTTGTAGATCCGGTAAATAATTAAGTAGGCCAGGATAATACAGTAATCCAAGAATGCCATAAACTCAAACATGTTACTCGTCGGGCTATGGCCGCCGGCAATCCAGCGAGCCATCACATACCCCGTTTGCGCCACAAAACCGATAACGGCTAACCAATACGCAATCCGTCCAAAGCGCTCTTCATGTTTCTTGGGATCACGCCCTGCCCAATTTTTACCCGTCACGGCTACAGCGAAGACGATAGACGAGATGACGTAGAGCAGGAACGCGATATCCAGTAACCAGTCACTCAGTTGAATGAGCTGCACGTTGTTTGTCCCCCTTTGAAGCTTTAGGCCTTGGCCTGCGTTTTATCTTCTATCGTGACAGGGAGCTCCGCTTGTTTAACCAGCCCATTTACTTCTCTGCGAAGACCGAACCAGTTTTTATTCGTGTGAGCTGCTACCAAGATACTTCCCTCTTGCGTCTGTACCCAAACCCGACGATGTTGCCAGAACATCCCGATTACAACGCCCGCAAGGAAAATGAATGAACCGAAATAAATCAGTGGCAATGCTTTGTCCACCCGTACATTCAGCCCTGCAATATCGATTAAATCAGGCATTTTGATGTCGAGTCCGTAACGCGGATCATTTTTCTGTGTAAGAATGGTTCCTTCTAGATAAACCACTTTTTCGTTATGCTTGCCATTCTCACCAATGATTTCTAACGCTACCATCGGATTTTTAGGCAAATTGGTCTTCGTCGCTGGCTTCCCGTCTTTTCCCATTATAAAATCGGGGAAGTAATCCAAAATCCGCACCGTGTACCCATCCGCAATGGTTTGCTCGGGCTGTGGATTGTACAGATCAATTTTAATAAGGCCGATCTCTTTTTTATTGTTTTTCAAATCGACCAATGTAAAATTGAGCGCTCCAAGCTGCATCTCTTGCACGCCGCTCTGATAAATGTAGAGGCTGTCCTGCTCCATCGGATGATTCACGACGATCGGCCCCTTCTGTATTTCTACCAAATCCGGCTTTTTCCCTGGAACGTCAGCACTTTTATTTTCATACAAAATGGCCTCTGTCTGGTAGCTCTTCACAATGGCGCCGCCCTTAAGCTCCAGTTGCTCCGGCATTTCTTCATTCGACCAATACTCTGTCGTGTAGTTCTCGTTTTTTATGTAGTAAGGGGTATTCGGAATCGCCATTGTTTGTCCTTCACGCACCCAGACATACTCGTCCAAGTAAAAGCCCGGCAGGCTTCGCATCAGGGTACCGACCAAAAACAAGATCAATCCAATGTGATTAATGTAAGGACCCCAACGGCTAAAACGGCCTTTTTCAGCCATAATGGCTCGTTCCGTGCGGAAAATGCGGTATCCTTTTTCTTTCAAGGCCAGAGCGGAGGCGTCCAGTATCGCTTCCTGATTGGCTTCTGGAGCAAGCTCACCTTCTGCAAACAGCTTTTGCCCTTTCAGAAAGGACTTGTGCTGGTTCAATCTTGGCTTCTTTAACGCTTTATAAAGCGGTACTACGCGGTCCAGACTACAGATAACCAGAGACGTACCGAGCATAACCAGAAGCGTCACAAACCACCAGGACGAGTACATATTGTGAAATCCAAGGCCGTAGAAAATCGTTCCCATCGTTCCATATGTTTCCGTATAAAAACGGGCAACATCTGCATCAGTTGGTACGGGAACCGGTATGTACATTTGTTGCGGAAAGATAGTTCCGACAGCAGATGCCACCAAAATGACAATAATGATACCGATTGCAATTTTGACCGAAGAAAAAAAGTTCCAGACTCGATCGATTACCTTCGTCTTATTCGTTTGAGAACGTCTTGCCATTCCTTCATAACGCATGTCAGGAAACGATGTCTGCTCGTGGACTTCCACATTCAAAGGCTTCCCGCAAGACTCACAGAGCAGCGTCCCAACCGGGTTGGTATGACCGCATTCGCATTTTCTCTGATCCATCGTTGCTCCTCACTTACGGCAAGATTTTTGTTATTTTTGACTCAATCATCGCTTCATCTAACTGCCCGATGAAAATTTCTTGCACTTCTCCATCTGGGTCGATGAAAAAGGTCGTCGGAATCGGACCGATTCGATACAGCTTTGTAATTTGCGATTGGCGATCGAGCAAAATAGGGAAGTCAATCCCGAACTGCTTCACAAATGGTTCTACGGCAACTGGCGATTCTCCGATATTGACGCCGACTACAACCAATCCCTTGTCTTTAAACTTCGTGTATTGCTGTTGTAATGCCGGCATTTCTTCCTTACAGGGTTCACACCAGGTGCCCCAGAAATTGAGGATAACGCCCTTTCCTTTCAAACTTTCCAGAGTCAGCTCTGGTCCATTCAGTTGCTCCAAACTAAAATTCGGAGCATCGCTTCCTACTTTCACAGCACCGGGGTCCTTCACAAAGCTGGAATAGAGTGCAAAGACCAGCGCTACAAGCAAAACACCCAATACCGCGATCCTGACATATGTACGATTGCTTTTGTTCATGACGCCATACTCCCATCTACTGCTAATAAATTGCATCCTTTTCCCATTCTATTATAGCGTTCCTAGTTTTTCCGACAGCGCACAACTTATGAACAGATTTTGAACGAATCAATGTTTCGACCGCGAACTGCGTTTCTTCTGAACCAATCCCCGCTTCAAGCACTCCACTTCCTCTTGAGTGAGCTTGCGAAATTCGCCCGGCTTTAGCCCATCTAATGTGAGAAACCCTAAACGGATTCGCTCCAATGTTAACACCGGATGACCGATTGCCTCACACATTCTGCGCACTTGGCGGTTTCGTCCTTCATGGATGGTCAGTTCTACCAATGCCCTTTGGCTGCTTGACTCTGTCTTCAACAATTTGGACTGACCGGGAGAAGTCATGCCGTCTTCCAAACGAATGCCGGTTGCTAGCTTTCGCACTTCGTCCTGACTAGGGATTCCCTTTACCCATGCCCGATACACTTTATCGATTTCATAGCTTGGATGTGCCAGCCTGTTGGCGAGCTCCCCGTCGTTCGTCAAGAGCAGCAAACCGGAAGTATCGTAATCCAAGCGACCTACTGGATATACCCGTTCTTTAATTCCCTTCAACAGATCGATCACTACTCGTCTGCCGCGTGGGTCTGTGACGCTCGTAATGACACCAGTAGGCTTGTACAGCAAAAGATAGACATGTTGCTCCAGCTTAACCTGCTGTCCATTCACCACAATTTTGTCCTTGAGCGGATCGACTTTTATTCCCTGCTCTCGTACGACTTGGCCATTTACCTGCACCTTGCCTTGCGCAATCAATTCTTCACAATGGCGACGAGAGGCGACTCCAGCATGCGCCAATACTTTCTGTAAACGTTCCATCGTTGGTTCACCTCTACAACATCATACCCATTCTTACTAGTGTGGACAAGAAAAAGGGAAAAACTTCCCCATATCCATAAGGAAGTTTTCACTGCCTACGCTATTTGAACTCTTTTTAAGCGAAAAAGTAGGAGACAATGAGCAGCGAGAATATGACACCAGCCAGGTCCGACCACAAGCCTACCTTTAGCGCATAAGCAGAATTGCGAATGCCAACTGCGCCAAAATAAACGGTTAGGACATACAGTGTCGTATCTGTGCTCCCTTGCATAGTAGCTGCCAATCTGCCTAAAAAAGAATCGGGACCGTACTGCGCGATCAGATCAGTTGCAATCGCAAGTGAGCCTGTTCCCGTCAACGGACGAAGCAACGCCAATGGGACCAGTTCTTCCGGAAAATGCAACAGGTCAAGAAGCGGTTTGAGCGCGCGAAGCAGTAAATCCAATGCTCCTGACTCCCGAAACATACTCACCGCGACCATCATGGCGATCAGGTGCGGGAGTATGCGAATCGTAGTGGTTAAGCCACCTTTTGCTCCATCTACAAACGTCTCGTAGACGGGGACTTGTTTTCGCCACCCATACAACAAGACAAAGGCAATCGTAACGGGAATGGCCCAAAGAGAGAGCAGGGATACCCATTGGTACATAAGGACTCCCCCTATCTGTGTCTTCGTATATGCCGATAGCGATACATGCGATCAATCAACAGGGCGACAATGGTGGCAGCAAAGGAAGATAATAGCGTTGTACCTACGATTTCTACGGGGTTCACGGAGCCATACTGCATGCGGATCGCGATCATCGTCGTAGGAATAATCGTAATGCTCGCCGTATTGATCGCCAGTAGCGTACACATGGCAGGCGAAGCGTTTTGCTTATCTGAATTTAGCTTTTGGAGCTCCTCCATGGCTTTCAGCCCCATGGGAGTTGCTGCATTACCCAGCCCGAGTAAGTTTGCACTCATATTTGAGAGGATGTATCCCATAGCAGGATGCCCTTTTGGTACATCGGGAAAAAGGACTTGGATGATCGGTGACAATACCCGTGCCAATAGCTCAAGGAGTCCTGACTTTTCTGCAATCCGCATCATTCCCATCCAAAAGGCGAGAACACTGAGAAGACCTAGACTAACGGTTACTCCCGTCTTAGCTCCCTCAAACGCTGCTGCGTTAATTGCTTCCATCCGCCCCGTCATGGCGGCAACGACAATGCTAATGACTATGAGACCGAGCCAGATGACATTAAGCACTCCACAGCCCCCCTGACACGATGTCCCAAAATGGCTGCCACATTGAGCGTGAAGCTTGCGGAGCTGCTAAAGTCGGCGCATCCACACTAACTAGCAACGGAACCTGCCCAATCATCTTCTCCTTTAAATAGAGTTGAAGAAACCCTGCCAGTTGGCCATTCATCTTCGTGGTAACCGTTGATTCACCCATAACGACACGCTTGTGAATCCCATCTGCCTCTGCCGTTTGCAACGGATATTGAAAAGCGTTTGTTGTGACAAGATGAGTTCCTGTTTCAAATGTGACTGGCGTGTCAGGCTTTACCTCCTGCCCTTTCTTGACCAGCTCTTGTAGCGGATAATTCGCAAAGCCCCAGTCCATCAGCTTGGAGGAGTCGTTCCAGTCATCAGAAGCATTCAGAGTAATCGTCGCCAACTGCCTTCCATCCCTTGTAGCAGAGGAAGCCAGGCAGCGCTTCGCGAGTTTTGTATATCCCGTTTTCACACCGTCAGCACCGTTGTATAGGTGAAGCATCTTGTTTTTGTTGAGTAGACGCCGGTCCCACTGCTCGCCTTCCCATGATATATCCTTGACTTTCGTTGAGACGATTTGACGAAACACCGGATTATGTAAGGCATAGGCGGACAGCTTTGCCATATCTTCCGCGGTGGAGTAATGCTGGTTACTGTCATCTAACCCATGCGGATTGGTGAAATTCGTATGCTCCATTCCAATCATCGCAGCTTTTTCATTCATCAAGTAAGTGAATCCAGGCACTGACCCTCCGATGTGCGTTGCGATGGTGACGGCCGCGTCATTGCCAGATCGCAGCATCAAACCATACAGCAGTTCTTCAAGCGTGAGCTTCTCCCCATTTTTCAAGTAGATCGATGAGCCTTCTACGCCTACTGCTTGTGGCGGTACCGTTACCTGTGCATCCAACTTGCCCATCTCGATCGCTACGATTGCTGTCATCGTTTTTGTCAGGCTCGCGATCCTCATTTTTTTCGTACCGTTTTTGGAATAAAGAATCCGCCCACTCTCTACATCGATAAGCGCTGCACCTTCTGCTGACAAGCTAGGTGGAGCTGCAGCCGCTTTTACCATCGCTGCCGGCGTAAGTGCCATCTGTATAAAAAGAAAAACGACGAGTACGCCGGACAGATATTTTCGTATGCTCATAAACGTCCTCCCCATTTGAAAACTTGGGCTCAACCCTGCCTATTAGGCAAGAGAAAAGCCGTCGTTATACCACAATACACAGGTTTGTACCATAGTATATGGGGACGAGTCGTATGATAGTACGAAAAACTGTCCGGGCTGTAACTAGTCGTTTGTCGGTTCTTCTGCTTTTCCGAATAGCGCTGATGCTTCCAGTCGCGCTTCTTCAATATCAAGATTGACTGGTGGTTCTGGCAAATCGCCCAGTTCCCGTAAACCAAAATGCTCCAAAAATTCTTTGGTGGTCGCGTACAAAATGGGGCGTCCGATCCCCTCTGCTCTCCCCGCTTCGCGAATGAGATGTTTGGATAAGAGGGTGTTCAGTGCTTTTTCGCATTTAACGCCACGGATTTCTTCAATCTCCGAACGGGTCAGGGGCTGCTTGTACGCAATAATGGCGAGAGTCTCCAGTGCTGCTTGGGATAGCGTTGACTGACCTGGTGATGTTGCTAGCCGTTCAAAATAGGGCACATGCTCGGGCAGAGTGGTCAGCTGATACGCTTTTGCCACTTCCACGATTTGAATACCGCGTCCTGCCCGGCGGAAGTCAGCTTTCATGTCTTCGATCAAGTCGATGACCTCTTCTTCCGACACCTCAGTGATTTCACTGATTTCTTTGGCATCGATTCCTTCATCACCCGAGATGAACAGCAAGCCCTCGATTACGCCTTTCAGCTTGTCATAGTCCATCGGTATGGGCTCCTTCCGTTCCGTTTTCACATATGATGATGTCTTGGAACAATTGATTTTGTACACACGTAATGTGCTTAGCCTTCATGAGCTCAAGCAAGGCGAGAAAGGTAGTTACAATCTCTGTGCGCGTCGCACCTTGGGAAAACAACTCAGAAAAGCGAACCATCCCACCGCTGCGTACCGCTTGTCGTATCTCCGTCATTCGATCCTTGATGGAGATTTCGTCGCGCGACACCTTGGTCATCGGTTCTTTTTCTTTCGTTTTCTTCACCAGCTTTTCCAGCGCGTTGATCAAATCGTAAAGGGACACATTCGTTACGGTATGATCATCTTCACGCGCATAAGGTGACAAATTCTCTGCGGGACGCGTGAAAACTTGATTACGACCGATCTCCATTTCCCGCAAGTTCTCGGCAAGCATCTTGTAGCGCTTGTACTCCAACAGACGCGCAACCAGCTCTTCACGCGGGTCTATCTCGTCTACATCCATATCGAGGAACTGCTGAAAGACATGCTCCTCCTTTTTGGGTAACAGCATCTTGCTTTTAATAGAGAGGAGCGTAGCCGCCATGACTACGAACTCACTGGCCACATCCAGTTGGAGCTCTTGCATCTTGTCAATCGTCGCGAGGTATTGCTCCGTAATTTCCGCTATCGGTATGTCGTAGATGTCCACCTCAGCCTTGTCGATCAGATGGAGCAACAGATCGAGTGGTCCCTCAAAAGAATCAAGTTTGATGCTGTAAGCCAAAAGACGTCCCTCGTTTCCGTTAGATGAACACGCTTAAGATACTATTTCCAATTTGTTGAACCCATGCTAGTGCAATCCCATGGGGAATACCAAAAATGATTGTGCTAACCCCCGGAATAAAGATCAGTAATAGGAGAATCCACGGCCCGTAGACTTCATAATTGTAAAACTTTCCATCCCAACTCCGTGGAGACAAAAATCGTAGTATTTTGTAACCGTCCAATGGCGGAATCGGCAAAAGGTTGAAGATAAAAAGAGCTGTATTGATCAAAACAGAAAAACGTAGTGTCAAATCAATTGCATAAGCCACTTTTTCTTGCATTCCAACCAGTACTCCGGAATTAATTACTACGAAATACACCATGTAAAACAATACCGCGAGAATCAGGTTAATTAATGGACCTGCAAATGAAACGTAAACAATCCCTAATCGCTTGTTCCCACGGAAATGCAGTGGGTTGATCGGCACTGGTCTTGCCCAACCAAATGGACCAAACAGAATGAGAATCAAACCAAACGGATCAATATGCGGGATTGGATTTAATGTTAAGCGACCCTCCGATTTCGCCGTATTGTCACCCAGCTTCCAGGCAACAAAGGCATGCGCCCATTCATGCAAAGTGAAAGCGATAACGAACGCAATTAAGCGAAACGGTACCGTTTTCCATTCAAAATGAAAAAGATCCATTGCTTCCTCCAATCATGCGAGTTCAAAAAGTCATCTTTTTGAACAACCCCATATAAAAATCTCCTATCTTCTAGCATACCAGCAGATAGATAGGCTTACAACCCCATTCCAGCTTGACCCAGTATGCATCCTGACGAAAAAACACCGACAAGGTATCCCTCATCGGTGTTCATGAAACTTCTATTATCCTACGTTTACTGTACCCATCTTATCGCCTTGTTTGATTGCATCAATGTGTTCCAGACCGGAAGTGACGCGACCAAATACTGTATGTACGCCATCGAGGTGAGGGAAAGCATCATACAAGATGAAGAATTGGCTTCCGCCTGTGTCTTTTCCTGCGTGTGCCATGGACAGGTAACCGCGCAGATGCTTGTGTGGGTTTCCTTTTGTTTCACATTTGATTGTGTAACCAGGACCGCCTGTACCTGTTCCGTAAGGGCAACCGCCTTGTGCTACGAAGCCAGGGATAACGCGGTGGAAAGACAGACCATTGTAGAAGCCTTCGTTCGCCAATTTCTCAAAGTTTGCTACTGTACCCGGAGCTTCTTGATCGAACAATTCCAGCTCGATTTGGTTACCATTTTCCATGGTGATGAGCGCCTTTTTCATATGTTGACCTCCATACCTTGTAAAGTTAACGTACCCATTCTACCATGGAGATCGATTGACGTCCAATTTATCCCTCGATGCGGATCTGCTCTTCGCCAGGCAGCTCACAGTCGGTAATAAAAACAGTTCCTACCTTCGCCTTTGCCACCATTTTCACATACGCTGCCTTCTCTGCAACTTGTTCCGCACTGGTGTACTTCCCTGCATATAGGACGACACCTGCCATCGACATCGAGAGCTCCTGACCGTCCCCCATTCTACGCTTTTCATAAATGTCCGAAAAGTACGGCGTAAACGCATCCATGATAAACAGGACGACATCATTCGCACATTGTGCTGTCGTAATCAGGATAAAATCATCTCCACCAATATGCCCAATGAAGTCAGACCCGCTTCCGTACCATTTCGAGGCTTCCCGCAACAAGTTCGCAGTTCGAACGATAATCTGATCCCCCACTTCAAACCCGTAGCGGTCGTTAAACCATTTGAAACGGTCGAGATCACAGTAGATGACCACCTGATGATCATTCCGTTTCAGCCGTTGATTCAATTCCCTTTCAATCTGCACATTCCCCGGCAATCCTGTCAGCGGATTGGCAGAGCTCGCCAGCTCGAGTTTGATGGAAGCCATTTTGTCCAACAGCTTCTGCACGGTAACGATACCGATGTACTCGCCATTCTCATCAATGATAATGACCACATCATACAATGATAAGCATCTCTGGCCATCGCCCGCTTCGCTACCTCATCCAACTTGTCGTCTTTGGTAGCTTTGAGCGGGTTCGTATTCATGATTTGAGAAACGGGCCTTTCATAATACAGTGCGATTCCGTATTGACCACCGAGAATTTGATACAGGGAAAAACGCATGACAAGTCCAACCGGTATGCTGTTCTCCAGCACTACCACGCTTTCAATCCGTTGATTTTGTTCGAAAATCTCATGGATGCGTCTTACTTTCACATGTTTTTCAACACTGATTGTTTTCGCCAAGATTTCCGTCATAGCCGGAGTAGGCAGCATTGGTTTTGCTTCTTGCTCAATCCGCTTTTCCATCGTAATCCGCAGGAAGTTCATAGCCGTTCCACATAGCTGCGCCATCCCTTTGTCCGGCTTGCCTAAATAGTAACCCTGGCCATAGATGACACCGACCTCCATGAGCGTTTCCAGCTCACGCTCCGTCTCGATCCCTTCTGCTATGATTTTGCAGTTTACTTTGTCAGCAAAGGATACGAATGTTTCCAACAACGCCTGCTTAATCGGATCGACATCGATATTGCGGATCAATGACATATCGAGCTTAATAAAGTCTGGGTAGATTTCTGTAATCGATTCCAAGCTGGAATACCCTGCACCCGCATCATCTACGGCAATCATATAGCCCTGCTTGCGGTATTCCTCGATGATTTTTCGAAAAGCAGTGTAATTCGTAATCGCGTGGCGCTCTGTAATTTCAAAGACAATGTTTTGTGGCGTCAGCTCATACTCTGCCAAAAGCATCTGCACCTTCCCACGCAATAGAAACGGATCGTCAATCGCCCTAGGGTCCAAATTGATGAACAATTTTTCATGCGGTTTCAGGTAGCTTATATGCTCCAATGCCCGTTTGCGACATATATGCTCCAAACGAAACACCGTATCCGTCTCTTGCGCATAATTGAACAAAGCAGCAGGAGTTGCAAAGAGGCTGTTGACTGGCCCTCGCGCCAACGCCTCCCATCCTAAAGCTTCGCCATTTGGCAAATGAATGATCGGCATGAAGTGCATCTGAACGTTTTCTTCTGCAAGCAGCTTGTGAAATTGTCTGATGTTCGTATATTTTTCTGAGGTAATCCCATATTTGGCCATATGAACAGCATGTTTGACAGAGGTATACATCTCTTTCACGATATCTTCTCCGATGATTTCCGCATACCCGATATGGACACGAAGCTCCTCGCGATTGACGAAGCTCACTTGTCGATTTAACTGTCGTTCAGCCAACTCCTGAAAATGAATCGAGAGCATTTGACAGTCTTCCTCACTCATCATTTTTGAAAAGGAAGTGTAGATCGCAAAATCATCGCCCCACAGCTTTTGAATCGCGATGATTCTCCCTTTGATTTCAAATGCTTGACGAGCTACTGCTGGCAAAATGCTTTCAAATATATGAAGTACTCTCTTGGCACTCGTATCGCCATAGCGATTCTCTACCTCTGTCAGCTTGACGATATCTATATAAAACATGACGACTTTCTTCTCTCTCTCCACTTCTTGCCGAATCATCGCCTTCATCCATTGACGTTTATCCAATGAAATATAGGGTATTCGTCGAAACCGCTTCATAAGAGTCGACAACATGATGAATCGCTCCCCCTCACCCTTCCATTATGCCGAGCAAACATTAAGCAATCATGAATGGGAGATGAAGGAAATACAAAACCTTCCCAAACGATCGGGAAGGTTTGTGCATTTTTTATGAAGTTTAGCGCATAAGCTGCGCGCGTTTTGGCAAAACATCGTGACCGACTACTTCTGCGTACGTTTCGCGTCGTACGACCACTTCTGCTTCTCCATCCTTGACAAATACAACAGCAGGACGAGCGATCCGGTTATAGTTGTTCGCCATCGAATATCCATATGCACCTGTGCTTGGGACTGCGAGAATATCACCCGCCTGCGCTTCTGGCAGCTTTACATCCCAGATGAGCATATCACCTGACTCACAGCACTTCCCTGCAATGGAAACCACCTCTGTAGTAGGTGCATTCATTTTGTTCGCAATCGCTGCTTCATATTCTGCATCGTACAAAGCTGGTCGCAGATTGTCTGTCATGCCACCATCGACCGCAATATATTTCCGGACATTTGGAATGTTCTTTTGCGATCCAATTCGGTACAAGGTTGTCCCTGAATCCCCTACAATACTCCGACCTGGCTCGATCCAGATATCAGGTAGAGGAATCTCCAGCGCTGTGAGCTCTTGGCGAACGATATCTGTAATAGCTTTGATATACGTGTCCGCTGGCTGCGGTGTATCGCCTTCTACATACCGAATACCGAAGCCTCCTCCTACATTTAGTACTTCCGGCAGGAATCCAAGCTTTCCTTTTGCTTCGCCCAACAGTTCTGTCAATCGTTTGACAGCGACGAGGAAACCTTCTGTTTCAAATATTTGTGAACCAATATGGCTATGAACTCCTAATAAATGGAGATGATTGCTTTCGTGAGAGAATTGAATCGCCTCAAGAGCCTGGCCGTTTTGCACGTCAAAGCCAAACTTGGAGTCGATCTGTCCTGTAGAAATGTATTCATGCGTATGAGCTTCTACACCCGGTGTGACACGCAAGAGAACGGAGACTTTTTCGTTCCGCTCTTCGGCCAATTGCGCCAAGATGTGCAACTCATAAAAGTTGTCCACAACGAAACAGCCAATTTTGGCGTCTAGTGCCATGATTAACTCATCACGAGATTTGTTGTTGCCATGGAAATGGATGCGTTCTACGGGGAATCCAGCTTGCAGAGCCGTATACAATTCGCCACCAGATACTACATCAAGTGACAAGCCTTCCTCTTCAACCAACTTGCACATCGCCATCGTGCAAAAAGCTTTGCTCGCGTAAGCAACCTGGAAGGAAAAACCCGTATTGTGAAACGCATTGACAAATTCCCGGCATTTGGTGCGAATTTGTTGTTCGTCATACACATATAAAGGTGTTCCGTAAGCAGCAGCTAACTGTGTCGTATCACAGCCTCCGATTTCCAAGTTTCCTTGTTCATTCACTCGACTTGTCCCGTGTAAGTACATGTTTCGTTTCCTCCCCAATGCATTCGCACCGATGATGTATATAGACAACCTGTTATAGAGAAAGGCAACCAACGAGGAGCGTCAGTTGCCATACAGAAACTTTTGTTCGTAAGGCTTCCCTACAATTTACTACAAGGTTGTGCGTTTGACAATGGGTGAAGCCAACCGTTTTCAGAATATTATTGCCGAGAGGAATTTTGCGCGCGAACGATACTTGGCCTGTTGTTTTTGCTTGGCACAGCCAGTCGTACCACAATATCCTTCATCCCTTTGTAGTTGAATGGAATGAACGGCCATAAGTAAGGCGTATTGAGCGAACGGGTGGAAGCCAAGAAAATAAGGATGATCGTAAGTCCGATCATCAGACCCGGCGTAGAGAAAAAGCCCACCATGAGAATTAGAAACAAACGAATCAGTCGATTGGCCAAGCCCAGCTCATAACTGGGAGTCGCATACATCCCGATTGCCGCCACTGCCAGATACAAGATAACCTCAGGTGCAAGGAGTCCTACCTTGATCGCCACATCCCCGACTAGAATCGCGGCCAATAAACCTACGGCAATCGAGAGCGGCGCTGGCGTATGAATGGCGGCCATCCGCATCAAGTCCAGTCCAACCTCAGCGATCACGAATTGTGCCAAAATAGGAATGCTCCCCATCTTTTTGATCCCCATGAAGTGAAGTGGCTCCGGTATCATGGTAGGGTGCATGACTAAGAGCAACCAGATCGGCAAAACAAAAACTGAAGCAAAGATTCCCAAAAAGCGAACCCAGCGCAGATAAGCACCGATTACTGGTGTTTGTCGATACTCCTCCGCATGCTGTACATGATGAAAATAAGTGGCGGGTGTGATCATGACACTCGGCGAAGTATCCACATAAATCAGTACGTGACCTTCTAATAGATGTACAGCGGCTACATCGGGACGCTCTGTGTATCGAACCAGAGGGAAGGGGTTCAACGTTTTTCCTATGATAAATTCTTCGACGGTTTTTTCTGCCATCGGTATCCCGTCAATCTGGATATTTTGTAGACGCTCTTTCAACGTATGGATCAGCTCTTCATTCGCCACATCATGCAAGTAGGCAACGGCAACATCTGTCTTTGTCCGCTCTCCAATCTGCATGATTTCGAATCGGAGCCGTTCGTCACGAATCCTTCGACGCGTAAGAGTCGTATTGGTTACGAGTACTTCTGTAAAGCCGTCATGCGCCCCGCGGACGATTCTCTCCGTATCTGGCTCCTGCGGTGTGCGATTCGGCAGGATTTTTGCATCGAGAATAATGGCGTGGGGAGATCGGTCAATAATCAGACCTACTTGACCTACGAGCAATTTATCAATAAATTCGTCAGTCGTTTCTACCTTGCTCAGTTGGTAGAAAGGGATGAATTTGTGAAACAAATGGTCGAAAGCGTTATCAGCCAGATCCCGCTCACGCACATCGTTCAGCTCACGCATGATCTGCGAAATCAGTAAGCTTTCTGCGAAGCCATTTATGTAATACAACAACATTCGTGTATGACCCACATAAAAATCATGAACCCCAATATCAAAGCTCTTACCAACACCGAGTCTGTCGTTCAAATACCTCTGATTCTCTTCAAGATAAGTCGAGATGGGATGCCGTTTTTCCGTGACCTGTGTCATGAGCGCCGCTCCTTTCCATTATCCATTGCACCGCTCTCGTTGTGATGGGACAACCGTTTTGCAAACTATCCCTGCCTTCCATTTTGCCTATATCTCCAATGCCGATGACATTTGGTATATGCAGGGAATTCAAGATGTCTACGGTATCTCCATAAATATGATGTTGAAGTTGCTCGTCTGCGTACCCGTCCTTGTCCACCGCTTCATCTACAATTTGTCCTTGGTTGTTTACGGAATAAGAGACCGTCGCTCCCTTGACCCAGTGTGTATTCGAGGCTACTGCAATCGCACCGATTACTTCGATATCAGGATGCTTCACCACGTATTCGAGTGCTCGTTCCCCTCTACCCTTGCCGTAATCTCCATTGTCATCGAACATGACGATGACAGGGTCATATGGTGTCATTTTAATGAGTTCGACCATCTGATTGCCTCGTAATGGAGTCGGATTCCCGGCAGACAGTGATATACATCGACCTCCAAATTGCTTGGCGACATTCTCGATAACTTTTTGGGCAATATGATCTCCGTCTGTCACCAATATGACTTTCCGGCGTACTGTGTCCATGCTGGGTCACCGCCTTTTACTGCCTGGACTTACCCTTTGGGTTTGAAGATGAGTGAGGCAAAAAATCCGAATGCAATCGCGGCCGATATGCCCGCACTTGTGACCTCAAAAATCCCCGTTGCCACACCGATCAACCCATGTTGTTCGGCCTCACTGATGGCTCCGTGATACAAAGAATGACCGAAGCTCGTAATCGGTACAGTTGCACCTGCCCCTGCGAAATCAATAAACTTGTCATACACGCCGATGAAATCGAGAAAAACTCCTGCCACGACCAGCGTACTCATGACATGAGCAGGCGTTAGCTTGCCAACATCCAGAAGGAGTTGACCCACTACACAAACCAATCCTCCTACGACAAAAGCAATCAGGTACTCCATCATTTTCCTCCCTCAAGTGCAACCGCATGGGCGATGCATGGAATCGAATTGCCCTGCTGCGTACTTACCGGGCTTAATAGTGCTCCCGTTGCGCAGACCAACACGTTTTTCAGTAACCCACGGTTGAGCTGATCTATTATGTAGCTATAAGTGACCACTGCACTGCTAGCACAACCGCTCCCGCCTGCAAATACATCCTGATCGGGGGTATATATCATCAATCCGCAATCATTGTAGACTTGATCCATGTCGTATCCTTCTGTCAGCATGAGCTCCTTTAAAATCGGGTACCCGACAGCTGCCAGGTCACCAGTCACGATCAAATCATAGGACTGTGGGGAGCGCCCCGTATCTTGAAAATGCGTCTGAATCGTTGAAGCAGCTGCTGGCGCCATGGCCGTCCCCATATCAAACGGGTCTTTAATCCCCATGTCCACTACTTTCCCCATCGTCGCATACGTTATGCGCGGACCATTTCCCCCTATCCCGACCAATCCAGCGCCGGCTCCTGTCACTGTCCACTGGGCGCTGGGTGGCTTCTGGCCTCCGTATTCCGTGGGGTAACGATACTGCCTTTCTGCTGTGGCATTGTGGCTACTGCAAGCAGCAATCGCCTTGTTTGCATAACCTGCGTTTACCAAAGCTGCCGCATTTGCCAGTGTAAGCATTGAAGTAGAACAAGCTCCGTACATGCCCAAAAGCGGAATCGTCAACTTTTCTGCTGTAAAGTTGGTGGTGATGTTTTGATTCAACAGATCACCCGCAAGAATGATATCCACATCCTTGCCCGTGATCCCCGCCTTTTGCAGCAAGGTGTTGACTGCATCCTCCATCAACTGGCGTTCGGCGTCTTCCCACGTTTGTTGGCCTGCATACATATCATCGTGGATCTTATCAAACAAGTGCGCTAGCGGCCCTTCTCCTTCTTTTGGTCCCACAGCCACTGCCGAGCTTTGCAGGCGAACATCTTGATCGAAGTGCCAGGTTTGCCGATTGACTCGTTTCACTGCTGGTTTGTTTGACATTGACAGCCCTCCCTTAGAAAAGCATGTTGATCAGGCTCTTTAAAATTCCCGCAATGAAAGCAGCAACAACCCCAAATACAATGACCGAACCAGCCAGCTTGAACATATTTCCCCCAACCCCGAGCACCAATCCTTCGCTCCGATGTTCAATGGCAGCAGAAGCGATCGAGTTGGCAAAGCCTGTAACAGGCACAGCTGATCCTGCTCCGGCATACTGCCCGATATTGTCATACACACCTAAACCTGTGAGCAAAACAGATAGAAAGATGAGCGTCGCAACGGTCGGATTACTTGCTGTTTTCTCCGTAAATCCGAAGAAGGTAATATACATATTTTGAATGGCCTGACCCAACAAACATATGGTCCCTCCCACCCAGAAAGCACGAAACGAGTTAAGTAGAACATTTCGTTTGGGCTGGAACTTGGAAGCCTGCTGTTGATACAGCTGTTTGGTCATCTGCATCGATCCGGGGTTTTTGGATTTTGTTTTGGTTGCCATGCCCTTTCACTCCCTTTGTAAGCTTTCTTCCTATATCCTTCCTTTTTCAAAAGATGCCTATGAATAGTGGTATTTACCATTTCACAGATGGAGCAACCATTGTAATAAGGAACCTGTCACTTTCCCCAGCACCACTGCCATCAACAGAAAAAGAAGACTACCGTCCATGTGGATTCGCTTTGCTAATATCGGAAAGACGTTCAGTACCTCAGTTAAGCCTGCGGCGAGTGTTCCCACAAATATCCCTGCAAAGATCCCGTAAAGCGAAGAAACGATAACGGGCAATTGAACACCCCAATGAAAAAAATCAATAAACGTAAAAAAAAGCGCTCCGGCCACCAGAGCCCATTCCAGCGAGCGGATATACCGATGAGCATTCGTTAATTGTGTCAACCTCGGAATGATGTCCAGAACGGTAATAAACGCGACCAGCCCGCTCCCTACTGCAAGCCCTCCACCCAGCCCGATCAATATAAGCAACAAGCACTTGATGACGCTCATTTCTTCGTCCGTTGGTTTTCCTTGTTTTCATTTTGTATGTAGTATTGATCCAGGCTTTGCTGATACATAAACAATTCCACTTCTAGCGGACTAGGTTCCTCATTGATTTTTTTCTGAAAGATATGATTGAAAAACAGAATCATCCCCAAGCCGATTCCGATAGAGTAAGGGATTTGCATCCACAAAGGCTGATGGCTTTTTTCCCCTGTAATCAAATAGTAGATTCGTTCGTGAACCTGCATCATGCTGACATCAGTATGAAAATTCATGATCGCCAATCCTGAGCCAATGAACAACAAAAGCCATACCAATGCCACCAAAATTGGATTCGCTTTCTTACGCGGATTGAGTACTTCCACAATAATTTGGGGTGCACCCTGGACGTCCAGTTCCACGTCAGGATAGACAGAACGCAGCCTTTTAATCACCTGCATAATATCGATAATGATCAAATTGCCATCCGTTGGCTTTGTCTGATAAATGGGCATCCGCTTTAAGGCTTCCTCGCGCTCTCCATCCCAGTAAAGCTGGCAAATGTCCCCAAGCGTAATCATGGCTTGTGGCTGTACGGCCAATCGCTTTCTCAGGCGCAGAAACAACGCGTCTTTCATGGTACCTTCCCCTTCCATCACATACCTGATTATTCGCTAGTATGTGCCGAGCCACAAAACCCATGCAAATAAACGGAAATGATCGTTTATTTTCCGCTCGCACGCGGTCACATTCTGTTTAATGAAACAAAACGAGATGTTTTTCACAAAACAAAACACCCCAGCCACGTAGTGACCGGAGTGTTTGCATCTGTTAATGCTCTATTTGCTCTTTGATCGTTTGTAAAATGCGCTTCTCAAGGCGCGATACCTGCACTTGCGAGATTCCAAGCCTCTCCGCTACCTCTGACTGCGTCTGATCCTTGTAGTAGCGCAGGTAGACAATGAGTTGTTCCCGCTCGCTCAATCGGCTGATCGCATCCTTGAGCGCAATTTTTTCAAACCATTTGTTGACCCCTTCATCCGCAATCTGATCGATCAAAGTAATGGGGTCCCCGTCATTTTCAAAAACCGTTTCATGGATGGAAGAAGGTGCCCGATTCGCTTCTTGCGCAAACACGACTTCTTCTGGCGTAATCCCCACCGCGTCCGCAACCTCAGCAATCGTGGGTGCGCGACCGAATTGCTTGTACAGCTCATCCTTTGTTCGTCGTACCTTATTGGCTGTTTCTTTGAGTGATCGACTTACCTTGACTGTACCGTCATCACGTAAGAAGCGTTGAATTTCTCCGATAATCATCGGCACAGCATAGGTTGAGAATCGAACATCATAAGAGAGATCAAACTTGTCTACGGCTTTCAAAAGGCCAATACAACCGATCTGAAACAAATCATCCGCTTCGTATCCACGGTTGATAAAGCGCTGGACGACGGACCAGACCAGTCGAATATTGCTGTTGACTAAAAGCTCTCGGGCCTCAGTGTCGCCAGCTTGGCTTTTGGCGATTAGCTCTTTTACTTGGTCATTGGTCAGAAATGGTTGACTCGCGTTTTTGATATCGGCACCCATAGGCACTACCCCTAATTTTGCAAGGCTTTGGCAAACGCTAGGCGTTTGGTGAGGCGCACAGTTGTTCCTTTACCCACAACCGTTGCCACTTCCAAAGAATCCATGAAATTCTCCATAATCGTAAAGCCCATCCCAGAGCGCTCAAGCTCCGGTTTCGTCGTATAGAGTGGCTGCATAGCCTGCTCCACATCCTCAATTCCACGTCCATTGTCTTCTACAATCAGATCAACGCTGTCCTCTTGAATTCGCACAGAGATCTGTACCACACCCTCTGGATTTTCGTCATAACCATGAATAATGGCATTGGTAACAGCCTCGGATATAACGGTTTTGATTTCTTCCAGCTCGTCCATCGTAATATCGAGTTGAGAAATGAAGGCTGCGACTGCTACACGTGCGAATGCTTCATTTTGGCTCAATGCTGCAAACGACACTGACATAAAGTTACGTTGTACCATCATTACGCCACCCCCAAAACATGCAAAGCATCCGCTTCGTTTTCGCGAAACTTGATCACCTTGAATAACCCGGACATCTCAAATATTCGATAGATCGTAGGATTGATCGAGCAGACGTACATTTCTCCAGATCGGGCAGAAATCTGCTTGTATCTTCCCAATATAACCCCGATACCAGAGCTGTCCATAAACGTCAAATCAGCCAGACTCAGCACAATATGCCGTATAGTAGAGGTACGCAAAAGATCATCCGCCTTCTTCCGCAACTCCTCTGCCGTATGATGATCCAGCTCACCCTGCAAACGGATCACCAGCACATCCTGCCGTGTCTCCATCGCAACTCGTAAACTCATAGCTGACACACTCCTTCTCCCTTGATAGAAACTCTCTTTCTTCCTCGACGAAACCAATTCCTGCCAGCCGACAAAAGAACAAAAAAATCGAGCAGCCGCGCCATTCCATTCGGGGCAACTCGATTCTTTTCGCGCTCATGCTGTCTGTCAGTAGCTAATCAAAACACTCTTGGTGGTTCGCTTGAGAATCTCCCACATGTTGGCTTTATCTACCTGATCTTCTGGGAACAGATCGATTCGGTTCACTTCCTTGCCATCTTTCGTACGGATGAAAATGTGGCCTATTACTTGGTTTTTTGCTATAGGTGCGTGAACCGCCTCATTGATGACAATTTCCTTCTGGAAGGTATCGGCCGATTCTCCTTTTTTCATCAACAAACTAACAGCATGTGGTGTCACCGCATTAATTTGCGGTTTCTGACCTTTATCTACAACGAGTGTACGCACAGCTTCTCCCTTTTTGTACATCGGCGTCACCTGGAAGTGTGTGAATGCGTAATTGAACATGGTCGAAACCTCATTGTTGCGCGTTTTCACATCAGGCTCACCCATGACGACTGCAATGACACGCATATTGTTGCGTTTCGCAGTCGCTGTTAAACAGTATTTCGCTTCGCCTGTGTACCCTGTTTTCAAACCGTCCACCCCTTCATAAAAACGCACCAGCTTATTCGTGTTCACAAGCCAGAAGGGGCTCTCTGTATCTTTCCGCAAATAGTCTTGGTAGGTACCGGTGAACTTCGTGATGCCATCGTGCTTTAAGAGCTCACGTGACATGATCGCAATATCTACTGCCGAAGAGTAGTGATTCGTGGCAGGAAGCCCATTGGAGTTGACAAAATGCGTATTTTTCATGCCGAGCTGCTGTGCGCGTTCATTCATTCGCGCGACAAAACTCTCTTCTGTCCCAGCCAAGTGCTCAGCCATCGCTACCGAGGCATCATTCCCAGAAGCAATCGCAATCCCTTTCAACATGTCTTCTACCGTCATTTCTTCACCGGGCTGTAGAAAAATTTGCGACCCGCCCATCGATGCTGCTCTTTCACTTGTTCGAACCTTATCGGTAAACTTAAGCTCTCCCCGCTCCACCGCTTCCATGATCAAAAGCATGGTCATAACTTTGGTGATACTGGCGGGTGGCATTTTTTCATTGGCGTTCTTCTCATACAAGACTGTTCCCGTATCCGCTTCAATCATCACTGCGGATGAAGCTAGTGGGGCAAAATGATTGTCACCCTTTTGCTGTCCAGCCTTTTCTTGGGCAACAGCCATCGGAGAAAAGATGGTAAAGCACATAACGAAGCATAGAGCGAGGTATCCATTCCGTTTCATAGCAGTCTCTTCCCTCCATTCATGGTTTTATTCTCACCATCATGAAAGGAAAATATTCACACAAAAACGGCAAGATTATCTTCGCGAAAGACAATTCGGTTACACAAAAAAATCCCTTCCGCTGCTAGCAGAAGGGACACTTTCTTAAATGACGAATCGGCTCACATTTTGAGTTAACTCGTCCGCCATTTTTTTCAATTGTTCTACGTTTTCATTAATGCGCGCAATCGAATTCAATTGTTCATCCACAGTCTCTACCACACCTGAGATGGAATCACTAATTTCATCCGACATGGTGGCGAGACGCTGCATGGAGTTCGTCACAACCTGATTACCTGCGGCCATCTCTTCCGAGGTCGCCGTCATCGATTCGCTTTGCTCTGCAGCCGATTGAATCTCTGCCACGATATTTTGGAAAGCAGTACCCACAGACTCTACAGACTGCAAGCCTCCACTCACCATGGTAACGATCTCGTCCATATGCTTGCTCATATCCATTGCCTCATCATTGATCGAATGGGCAATGGCAGCAATACGCTCAGAGAAGGAACTGCTTTCCTCTGCGAGCTTGCGAACCTCGCTGGCTACAACCGAGAAGCCTCGTCCAGCATCTCCTGCACGGGCAGCCTCAATGGCTGCATTCAGCGCCAACAAATTCGTCTGCGAAGCAATACTCGTAATCATTTCCACGATGCTCGTAATTTCACGAGCCCGCTCACGAAGACTGTGCATTTGCCCAGCAGTACGTTCTACCTCATTAGTGGCACGTCTTACCGTATTGATTACGTTCTCCACTAACTCCATTCCGCCTTGCGCTCTCTCAAACGTACGGGTCGTGGCAACCGATGTAGATTCGGCAGCCACAGCCACCTGTTCAACGCCTTCCGATATTTCCGAGACGGTATCGGCCGTCGCTTGCACTTCGTTCGTCTGCGTAGAAACGCGTTGGGCAATCGTTGAAATATTATCTGTAATGACGTTAATGGCTCCTTTGTTCTCTTGCGCAAATAGAGTCAGTTCATCTGTCGCTACATTCAATTGTGTAGCTTGTCCCTGTACAAGGGCAATCAGCTTGCGAAGCTCAGCCGCCATCTCATTCATTTTGCGACCAACCATTGCCAGTTCGTCATTGCCGTTTACTTTTACGTTGATATTAAAATGTCCGGCGCCGATTTGATCCATATCTCGGGCTATCGCGAACAAGGAGAGTCGAATCCGTTTCGCAAACCACCAGATCGCCCAAACCGAGAGTCCGATGATCGGCAAGCTGAAGAGCACGAAGTACAGCCACATTCCGTCTACCTCACCATACACCTCGTCGGTTCCTGTGGACAAAACTACATTCCATTTCAACATCGGTATTGGTGCAAAAGCTGCAAATGAATCAATACCATGATCCGAGTACAGTAAGCTGTTACTTGTCTCATACTGCATCAAGGCAAGCATCTCTTCATAATCTTTGTCACCAGCTAGCACGAGCTTGTTGTTGTTATTCGGATTTTGATGGGCTACAACCAAGCCATCTTGTCGAACGACAAATGCATAGCCATTCTCCATGAAAGAGATCTCAGGAATCTTTTGAATCATTTGGTCAATCGTGAACCCAACAACGAACAATCGGCTCGTATCATCTGTCTTTTCCCCTATGGGTGTCGCAATATAAAGAAAACTCTTGTTGCTGCCTTCAACGATTTCTTCATCAGAAATGACCAAGGATTTCGTAGTCAGTGCTCTTTGAAAGTATTGCTTTTGCTTGAAGTCAATCTCATTGGTCCCGGTCAAGGAATACAGGGATTTCCCGGTAGCCGTGTCGATCAAATAGATTCTGGATACTTCTTTATGTGCCTGGCGCAATAGAGTAAACTGCTCCATAATAAGCGGTTGCAGCTCTGTCATCATCACACGTTTGGTTGCCGCCGATTTCGTGGAGTTCACAATTGCTTTTATGTCATCTTCTATGCTATTCGCATGCTGGTCAGCCAGCATTTTCGCCTGGTTAGAGGTAATGCTAAACAGCGTTGATTTCGAGAAGGAAAGGGCTATGTATTGCAAAGAACCGATAATAATAAGTACTAGAATTAGACCAAACACAATCATCTTTGTAGCAAGAGAGCCTTTTAGCTTATCCGTTGCTACTTGGCTAGTCAGATTTACTTTTTTTAAGAGATTGGAAATTCCCTCCTTCTTTTTCCATCGTGGCGACAAAAATTTACTCATGCTACTTGCCCCCTTTATTGCTACTACAATTTTCCAGTGCAAGACTCCGAAAAAATACCCCTGAAAAAACTGCCTCTGGGTACAATACCCACTTTTTTCAGAGGTAAAACCTCCCTTATGAAGGGAAACGAGTTCCGGGCTGCACGAGTAGCCTCGGAACTCGTTATTTGTAGTTGATTTAGTTATACAAATGACAAGCTGCGAAATGTCCTGGCTCTACTTCTTTCCATACAGGTGTGGATGCAGCGCATTCCGGCATTGCTTTCGGGCAACGAGTACGGAAATGGCAACCGCTTGGTGGGTTCATTGGGCTAGGTACATCGCCTTGCAATACAATGCGCTCACGGTTACGCTCAATTTCTGGGTCTGGAATCGGAATCGCAGACAACAGCGCTTGCGTATACGGGTGGAGCGGCTTTTCATACAAAGCATCACTTTCTGCCAGCTCAACCATTTTACCCAGGTACATAACCGCTACACGGTCGGAAATGTATTTTACCATGGATAAGTCATGGGCAATGAACATGTAGGTCAAGCCCATTTTTTCTTGCAGCTGTTCGAGCAAGTTTACAACCTGTGCTTGTACGGATACGTCCAAAGCAGAGATCGGCTCGTCACACACGATGAATTTTGGCTCTACTGCCAATGCACGGGCAATTCCGATACGTTGGCGCTGTCCGCCTGAAAACTCATGTGGGAAACGGTTCATATGCTCAGGATTCAAGCTCACCAGGGAAAGGAGCTCCTGGATGCGCTCTTTGCGCTTCTGACCAGTCGCCAGGCCGTGAATATCCAGCGCCTCGCCAATGATATCCCCAACTGTCATACGCGGATTCAAAGATGCGTAAGGGTCTTGGAAAATCATTTGCATGTTGCGGCGCATCGCCTTCATTTCCTGCTGGTTCAAATTCATGATGCTCTTACCTTCAAACAGGACGTCCCCTTCAGTCGCATCATACAGTCTCAAGATGGTACGACCAGCCGTGGACTTTCCACAGCCTGACTCTCCTACTACGCCCAATGTTTCTCCACGTTTAATCTCAAACGAGATATCATTCACAGCTTTCAGAGTATTATCGCCAATAGAAAAGAACTTTTTTAGATTACGTACTTCAATTAAATTTTCACGTTTATCCACTGATATCCCTCCTTCTACGTTCATGCACGGTTCTGAGCAAGCGGATGCTGAAGCCAACAAGCTGCTCGCTGAGTCGTGCTGACGTCGTTCAGCTCAGGATCGATCTCTTGGCACACACGCATCGCTGATTCGCAACGCGCAGTGAATCCACAGCCAACTGGTGGACGCAGAAGGTCTGGCGGCGTACCAAAAATCGGTGTCAGTGGCTCGTCACGGTTCAAGTCAAGACGTGGTACCGAGCGAAGCAAGCCTTTGGTGTAAGGATGTTGCGGATTGTAGAAAATATCGTCAACGGTTCCAGTCTCGATCACTTTTCCTGCGTACATAACAATTACGCGTTCACACATCTCGGCAACAACACCAAGGTCATGTGTGATCAAGATAATGGAAGTGCCCGTTTTCTTTTGCAAATCTTTCATCAGGTCCAAAATTTGCGCCTGAATCGTTACATCCAAAGCTGTCGTCGGCTCATCCGCGATCAACAGCTTCGGCGAACAGGCGAGAGCGATTGCGATCATCGCACGTTGACGCATACCGCCAGAGAACTCGTGTGGATATTGCTCCACACGCTTCTCAGGTTGCGGAATACCAACCATGGTCAACAGCTCAATGGCACGATCACGTGCTGCAGCTTTCGACATGTTTTGGTGTTTGATCAAGCCCTCAGTAATTTGGCTACCGATAGTCATGGTTGGGTTCAAGGAAGTCATCGGATCTTGGAAAATCATCCCGATATCTTTACCACGGATCGATTCCATTTCTTTTTTCGACTTCTTGACGATATCCTCGCCATTGAAGAGAATTTGCCCTTGTTTAATTTCACCTGGAGGCATAGGAATCAGCTTCATGAGGGTTTGAGCGGTTACGGATTTACCGCAACCGGACTCCCCTACAATCGCTACAGCCTCTCCGCGGTTGACGTGAAAATTCACACCGCGGACTGCTTTTACTTCACCTGCATACGTATGGAAGGATACATGCAGGTCTTTTACATCAAGAATGCGTTCCATTACGACGATCCCTCCTATTTACGCAGGCGTGGGTCTACTGCATCGCGCAGACCGTCACCGAACAAGTTAAATGCCAAGATGGTCATGGAGATAAAAATTGCCGGGAATGTCAAACGCCATGGATAGTACTTCATGGCCGGCAAGCCCTCATTGGACATCGTTCCCCACGATGCAATTGGTGCCGAAACCCCTAACCCGATAAAGGACAAGAAGGATTCTGCGAAAATCGCGGAAGGTACTGTCAAGCTCAATGTAACGATGATTGGACCCAAAGCATTAGGAATCAAGTGTTTGAAGATCAGACGGTTGGCGTCAGCACCAAGGGAGCGTGCAGCCAGTACAAACTCTTGGTTCTTCAATTGAAGGATCTGACCACGCACAATCCGGGCCATACCGATCCATCCCGTTATCGTCAAGGCAAGAATAATCGTTCCAACACCAGGCTCTAAAACAACCATCAACAAAATAACAACCAGCAGGTAAGGAATCGCAAACAAGATATCTGCGAAACGCATCATGGCTTCATCTACTCTTCCACCATAGAAACCTGCGAGACCACCCCAGATCACACCAATGATCAGGTCAATGAACGCTGCGGCAAGACCTACTTGCAGAGAGATACGTGCACCGTACCAAATACGCTCAAATACGTCACGACCTAGGTCATCCGTTCCAAACCAGTGTTCAGCAGACGGCTTTTTGTTCTTGCCAGCCAAATCCGTCGTAAAATAATCTTGGGGAGTTAGCCATGGAACCACAATGGCACATACGATCAATGCAGCAATGAAGATCATAGAAATCATTGCGACTTTATTCATTTTCAAACGACGCCAAACGTCAGACCAAAAAGAGAGACTTGGGCGCTTGATTGCTTCCGCTTGACGAAGGTCTACGGAAATTGGCTCAAAATGTTCTTTAGTCAAGTTTTGCACGTGTCATTACTCCTTTCCTGCGTCCGAAAGTTTGATCCGTGGGTCTACCAAGGTGTATGCGATGTCAACAATCAGAATCATCACAACTAGGATCATGGAGTAGAACACGGTCGTACCCATGATTACCGTATAGTCGCGGTTTGTAATGGACAATACGAATTCGCGACCAAGACCAGGAACACCGAAAATACGTTCAATAACGAATGCACCTGTCAAAATACCGGCAATCAGTGGACCCAAGTAAGTAACAACTGGCAAGAGCGCATTACGGATTGCGTGTTTTACTGTAATAGCAACAGTGTGCAAGCCTTTTGCTTTTGCTGTTTTGATGTAATCTTGACCCATAACTTCAATCATATTGGAACGCGTCAAACGCGCAATAAATGCCATCGGTGATGCGGCGAGTGCCAATGATGGAAGGATGGTGTATTCGAATCCTTCCCATTTCGCGATTGGAAACCAGCCCAAATTAATAGCGAAAATGTATTGGTAAAAGGACGCCAAAATAAAGCTTGGTACCGATAATCCCAAAACGGCGATGACCATCGCGGAATAGTCTTGCCATTTATTATGGTTTAGCGCTGCGATAACCCCTAACGTAATCCCACCAAAGATAGCGAGCAATAAAGCTTGTGCTCCCAAGTGAGCAGAAACTGGGAAGCCACGATTAATCATGTCGTTAACAGTTGAAGATTTCTCCGTAAACGACGGACCAAGATCCCACGTTACTACACCCTTCAAATATTCAAAGTATTGTTCGTGCAACGGCAGGTTCAGCTTGTACTTTGCCTCTAGTGCTGCCTTAATTTCCGGCGGGACCTGCTTCTCGGATGTAAATGGACCACCTGGTACTGCTTTCATGATGAAGAAGGTGGCCGTTACAATTAAGAAGAGCGAGATGAGCATAAAAATGATGCGCTTACCGAGATAACGGATCAACTAACTTACCCCCTTGTAGATTTTTGATTGCTTTCACGTCCCATGTTTACACTGCGGAACGCTGCCGACACAGTGTAAAAATCGGCTGTGTAAATAACCCTTAGATCTCTTGCAGTAAAGCTTCTCTCTCTATTTTTCTCTTTGCTGGCAATGATGCCAGCTGGTATTTATGGGAAGGGCTTGCATAGCAGAGAGTATATGCGCAATCATATACCCTCTGCCGCAAATCCCGTTTCCTTCGTTATGAAATTACTCGATGTATGCGCCTTTCCAATCCACGTCACCCAGGCCAGTTTGGTGAACGCCTTTCACTTCTGGCTTCTGTACCCAAGATTGCGTGTAGAAGTAAATTGGCATGATTGGCATTTCATCCATCAGGATTTGTTCTGCATCTGCCAAAATTTTCTTACGTTTCTCGAGGTCTGATTCCTGAGCGGATTGGTTCAACAACTCTTTATATTTTGCATTTTCCCAACGCGTATCGTTGTTTCCACCCATTTTATCCTTGTAGAGCTCCAGGAAGTTGATTGGGTCATTGAAGTCACCCAGCCAGCCCATCCGTCCAATCTGGAAGTTACCCTCATGCATATCCTCCAGGTAAACTTTCCACTCTTTGTTCTCGAGTTTCACATCTACACCGAGATTTTTCTTCCATTGGTCTTGGATGGCCTCAGCAATCTTCTTGTGAGCCTCAGATGTGTTGTAGGACAACGTAATCGCTGGTAACTTGCTCATACCAACCTCTTTCAGTCCCTCTTCCAAAAGCTTTTTCGCGTTTTCTAAATCTTTGTCTTTGAAATAGCCGTTTGGATTCAGCACCATGGATGGAGGTACAGCGCCTGTCGCCGGGATTTGACCCGTTTGAAGAATGTTGTCGATCAAGGCTTTACGATCGATCGAGTAGGCAAATGCTTTTCTGACTTTAATGTTATTAAATGGCGGTTTCTCGGTATTGAACTTGTACCAGTACGTACCAGCGATTGGATTGGTTTGAATCTTGCCTTGATCTTTCAATGCTGGAATCGCATCTGTCGGCAAAGCACTCATAGGTGCGCCCGCCCAATCGATTTCGCCATTTTCGAACATGGAGAGCTCTGTATTTTCGTCTTCTACCATGGAGAATTCGATTTTGTCGAGCTTTACATTGTCTTTATCCCAATAATTGTCGTTCTTCACGAGCACCATCTTGCTCTTGTGCTCCCAAGATTCGATTTTGAAAGGTCCGTTACCGACGTGCGAACTTGCTTCGCCTGCCCACTTCGGATTTGCATCAATTACTTTTTTGTTAACTGGGAAGTAGGTACGGAATGCGAGCAATTCCAGGAAGTATGGAGTTGGATTCTCCAACTTAACTTCCAGCGTCTTATCGTCAAGTGCCTTCACGCCTACTTCATCAAGCTTTGCTTCGCCCTTATTTGCTTTTTCACCATTTTTCACGTAGTACAGCTGATATGCGTAGTTGGAAGCTGTTTTTGGATCGAGAGCACGCTTCCAAGCATATTCAAAGTCATGTGCTGTTACAGGGTCACCATTGCTCCATTTCGCTTCTCTGATTTTAAATGTGTAAGTGAGCTTATCATCAGAGACGGTGTAGCTCTCAGCGGCAGCTTCATGTGGCTTATCGTCGGTACCAATGCGGGTCAAGCCGTCAAAGGTTGCCAAGATAATCGCGCCTGAAGTCGTGTCCTCTGCAAGCCCTGGATCAGTTGTAGGTGGCTCGGTGTGCAGGTTCATCTTTAAAACTTGTGGCTTCTTCTCAGCAGCTGGTGTTGCAGGCTGTGTAGTTGCTGGCGTCGCAGATGTTCCTCCTGCCGGTGGAGCGGCAGCTGGTTGACCTCCTCCGCACCCTGCCAGTGCAGTTCCTAATACAGCAATCGAGCTCACAAGTGCAAACATATTCTTTTTCAACGCAATAACCCCCAGTACGTTTTTCTTTTTTGTCTTTTTTCTGAAAATAAAGGACGAAAAAAAAATGAAAACTACGCGAAGCTGCTTGACTTCGGCTGGAAGGCATCAACCCCTTTCATTGCAGGGTCACCTCGTCGTCTTGAACGAAAGAGAAGGTGTCTTTGTACTGCTTCAGTTCCAGTGAAACGTCCGCAGCTGCAATTCCTTCAATTTGAGAGAGTCGTTCATTGACAAAGGTGATCAGCTCATCATTACTATGGAAACACGCTTGGATAATCAAGTCGTGCTTACCGCTATAAGCGCCTACAAAACGTACTGCAGAAAATTTGCTCAATTTTTCTGCCACTTCTTTCTGCAAACCTAGCTTTGTGGTTAACCCGATGATAACCTGCACATGTAATCCTAATTTCTCTGGATCGGGTTGTATTACGAATTGGAAGACTCCGTCTTGCAAAAGACGAGTGATGCGCGATCGAATCGTTCCTTCGCTCACGCCTAGTTGATGGGCGATTTCTGTATATGGGATGCGCCCATCTTCATGGAGGATTTGCAGAATCTGTCTGTCGACATGGTCCAGCTTTTTCATAAATACGATTTTCTGGGAACCTCCATCATTTTTTACGAATTTCGCAATAATCTTTTACAAACAGTCTAATACAATAAAAGTAATCGGAAATGATAGCGGTGTCAACGAAATTTGACAAGTAGAATTATAAAACTTTATAAAGTCAATCCGAACAGTAAAATATATTTTATATAATAAAAAACGACTTATATCTTACTATTGAATATGAAAAACTAGATTTAATCAACAATATTTTTTCGAGAAACTGTATTTTTACTCATAAAACAAGGCGTGCTCATGTGCTGTGCACGCCTTGTTTTATTTGATTGTTCAACTAATTTCCAGACATTCTATGCTTCGATAATTTTATAGATCAACGGTTGTTCTCCGTCGATTGCCGTCGAAATTTGGAAGGCACCTTCCATTTCTTTCAACGCATTTTGCAGAAGATGGTCTTCGTTGGCATGGATAGTGACCAAAACTTCTCCAGCCTTCACCTGATCCCCGCGTTTTTTGTGCAGAACAAGACCTACTGCCAAGTCAATTGGCATTTCTTTTGTCAATCTGCCAGCACCCAAGACAACAGAAGCATGACCGATTGCTTCCGCATCAATCGCGCTCACAAAGCCGTCCTGATCGGCTGTAACGGTATGAATGATCTTTGCTTGCGACAGACGAGACAAATCATAGACGTCCTGCTTATTGCCGCCTTGAGCCTCTACCATTTCGGCCAGTTTATCCACTGCTTTTCCGGAAGCCATTAGGTCTTCGAGCTTCTTACGTCCTTCTTCCACATCAGTAACAAGCCCACCCATAACAAGCATGCGGGAACCAATAGCCAATACCAGCTCGGTCAAATCGCGAGGACCTTTACCTGCTAGTGTCTCCACCGCTTCTTTCACTTCCAATGCATTGCCCACAGCAAAGCCAAGCGGCTGGTTCATATCGCTGATAACCGCCACCGTTTTACGTCCTACTTGGCTGCCGATTGCAACCATCGCATTTGCTAATGTTTCTGCCTCTTCAATGCTTTTCATGAAAGCGCCCTTCCCTACTTTTACGTCAAGCAGGATGGCATCTGCCCCAGCGGCAATCTTCTTGGACATAATGGAGCTTGCAATCAACGGCACAGCTTCTACAGTAGCTGTCACGTCACGCAGAGCATACAGCTTCTTATCTGCAGGTGTCAGGTTGCCAGACTGCCCGATTACGGACACGCCAATATCACGCACCTGCTGCAAAAATTGCTCGCGTGTGCGTTCTACTTCGAAACCTGCGAAGGACTCTAGCTTGTCAATGGTGCCTCCTGAGTATCCAAGGCCTCTTCCAGACATTTTTGCCACAGGAATACCTGCTGCCGCAACCAATGGTGCAACAACAAGGGTAGTCTTGTCGCCTACCCCACCTGTACTGTGCTTGTCTACTTTAATTCCTTGTAGGGAAGACAGGTCAAGCTGTTCGCCTGACCCTGCCATTGCCAAGGTTAGATCTCCTGTCTCTCTCGCAGTCATGCCACGGAAAAAGACTGCCATTGCCCATGCGGACATTTGGTAGTCAGGAATACTTCCATCTGTATAGCCTGTCACCAGAAATTGAATCTCTTCTGTTGTCAGTTCTCCGCCATCACGTTTTTTGGCGATCATATCGACCATACGCATTGTTAATCCCTCCGAATCCGTTACTTACATTTTGGCTACGATACCGTTGACCAGAGCCAGGAATTGCGATTTTACCTTTTCTGTTGTTTCCATTACTTCATCATGGGACAGAGGCTGTTCCAAAATACCTGCTGCCATGTTGCTAATGCACGAAATACCGAGCACCTTCACACCCATGTGTCGTGCCACGATTACTTCTGGTACAGTTGACATCCCTACAGCATCCCCACCCAACAGGCGAAGCATACGGATCTCTGCAGGAGTTTCATAGGTAGGACCTAGCAGACCTGCGTATACACCTTCACGGAGCTGGATTCCTTGCTCGGAAGCAACTTCATGAGCCAGCTTGCGGAGCTGTTTGGAATAAGCCTCAGACATATCTGGGAAACGCGCTCCCAATTGTTCATCGTTTGCACCGATCAATGGATTGCGGAACGTCATGTTGATGTGATCGGAAATCAGCATGAGGTCTCCTGCATTGTAGCCTTCGTTAATTCCGCCAGCCGCATTGGTCACAATAATAGTTTCTACGCCGAGCAGCTTCATGACACGGGTTGGGAAAACAACGGCATCCAGACCATGTCCCTCATAAAAGTGGAAACGACCTTGCATCGCAACGACTTGCTTGCCTTGCAACTTGCCAATCACGAGTTGTCCTTTGTGTCCGACAACCGTGGACACAGTAAAGCCAGGGATTTCATGATAAGGAATGATCACCGGATTTTCGATTTCATCTGCCAAAACACCCAGTCCTGATCCGAGTACGAGGCCAATGGTTGGTTTTTCTGTCAGTTTCGGTTCGATATATGCTACTGCATCATGGAAATTTGCCAATTTAACTCTCTCCTTTTTTGTGTTTCTTCTATTATATAAATGTTTATTTTTGCTAACCTTTATAAATGATTGAGGAAGCTTCTCCCAATCGCTGGAGCAGTTACCCCAAAATTGTCTGCGATGGTCGCACCCAAGTCTGCAAATGTCTCACGGATGCCCAAATGTGCCCCAGCTTGAATACCCTTGTGATAAGCAAGCAACGGAACGTATTCTCTCGTATGGTCACTGCCATGATGTACAGGATCGTTTCCATGGTCTGCCGTGATTACCAGTAAATCATTTTCTTGTAGCGCTTCCAAAAGTTCTGGAATACGAGCATCGAACTCCATCAACGCCTGACCATACCCTTCTGGATCGCGGCGATGACCGAACTTCGCATCGAAGTCCACAAGGTTTACAAAAGAAAGGCCTGTAAACGATTGTTTCATCGTACCCAGAATTTGATCTACACCGTCCATGTTATCTTTGGTACGGATAGATTCAGTAACGCCCTCTTCTGCGTAGATGTCGCTGATTTTGCCAATTGCAATAGAAGCAAGGCCAGCATCTTGCAAACGATTCATGACTGTCGGAGCAAATGGCTTCACGGAATAATCGTGGCGATTTGCTGTGCGGCTAAAATTGCCTGGCTGTCCAACAAATGGACGTGCAATAACACGAGTAACGGCGAATTCATCACGCAGCGTCAACTCACGAGCTACCTCGCAAATATGGTACAGCTCTTCAAGCGGAACAACCTCTTCGTGCGCTGCTACCTGGAATACACTGTCCGCAGACGTATAGACAATCACCGCACCCGTTTTCATATGCTCTTCGCCAAGCTCGTCGAGAATGTCTGTCCCCGAAGCAACTTTGTTCCCGAGCACCTTGCGACCGATACGTTGTTCAAATTCCGAGATCAGCTCTTGTGGAAATCCATCTGGATACGTGTTAAACGGAGTAGACACATGCAGACCCATGATCTCCCAATGACCAGTCGTCGTATCTTTCCCCATGGAGATTTCTTGCATTTTTCCATAATGGGCCATAGGAGTTGCTACTGGCGCAACGTTCTGGAGTGGTGCTATATTTCCCAAACCCAATTTTTGCAAGTTGGGCAATGAAAATCCTGCAACTCGCTCCGCAATATGCCCTAAGGTATTCGCTCCTGCATCATTGAACTTAGGCGCATCAGGTTGTTCGCCAATCCCTACGCTGTCCATGACGATCAAAAAAACTCGTGAATACTGCATCTTAACGCCTCCTGTTTACCAGTCATTCGAATTCTAAATTCAAGTCGTCAGACGTCTGACCTGATTCAGAAAATTTTTCTCCGCCCGACAATCAGGCGGAGTCGATCGTTTTTTCATACTCATGCTCGCGGATGCGTCTTGGCATAGATGTCCTTAATCCGCGTTCTGGTTACATGTGTGTAAATCTGGGTGGTTGAAATATCAGCATGCCCAAGCATTTCTTGAACAGAGCGCAAATCCGCTCCATTTTCAAGTAAGTGGGTGGCAAAAGAGTGGCGAAGTGTATGGGGTGTAATCTCTGCACGGATGTTTGATTTTTGGGCATATCGTTTAATGATTTTCCAAAAACCTTGCCGTGTAATTTGTTTGCCCAAATGATTCAGAAATAATGCAGTATCGCCAGTTCCTTTTACCAGCTTGGGGCGCCCTGCCTGTAAATAGTGGCGAACCACTTGAATGGCAACCGAGCCTAACGGAATGATTCGCTCTTTTGATCCTTTTCCCATGCATTTGACAAAGCCCATATCCAGATTTACATCAGCACAATCCAGATTGACTAACTCCGAGACACGAATGCCTGTCGCATATAAAAGCTCAAGCATCGCCTTGTCCCGCAGCCCGGCAGGATGATTGACAGGAGGACTTTCCAAAAGACGTTCCACTTCCTCAACAGAGAGCACTTTCGGCAAGCGTTTTTCGATCTTCGGTGTTTCTAGATGAATGGATGGGTCTTTGTCTATGTATTTATCCCGAATGAGAAACTGATAAAACGCTCGTATCGATGCCATATTGCGAGAAAGCGTTGCTGTAGCACGTCCTTTTTCCCGTAAAACAAGTAAGTAACCAATGATGTGCGTCCGAGTAGAATCCTCTATTCGAGCAACACCTTGCTCCTGTAAGTACGAGGTAAAGGCCACCATATCCCGTTGATAGGATTCCAGGGTATTTCTCGATAACCCTTTCTCCACAGTCAGGAAATGAATAAACTGATCAATCAGACTGTCCATGAAGCTGTCCCCTTCAGCTGATAAGTATCTTGTATTGCTTTCCACAAAGAAAAAGAAACTCCTGCTTCTCCAGATAAAAAACTAAAACTTGCATTACTCTCCCGTTAAAAAAAAGAGCTGTAGTCGTGCGACATAACCGTCAAAATCCTGTGCCTGAGAGGTATTGATGACTTTTACTACCTTCACCGCATTCCCATGTGGTTCATGATAAGGGTTTGCCGGGAGAAATTTGTCCGCCAGCAAGGTAATGATGCCATAGGAGAGCAAGGTGCAGGTAATGAAAAGAAGCAAGAAACGAAGACCCTCCATCAAGCGGCGATAAGAGACCTTCATCCGTAAGCCTCCTTGCAGACTTTCTTTCATGTATATGCACTTGTCCCTTGCTCCATTCGAATAGATCCTCTCTTAGGATTCCACAGGAATAGGTCTGCCATTACAAAAGCTCCCAATGAAAAAAGAAAAACTTCTCCGTTCCCAGAGAAGTCGACTTTATTTGAAGTCCTCCACGTTCACTTTATCTACGCAACGATTGCAGATCCCGTAGAAGGTCAATCGGTGGTCGGTAATATAAAAGTTGTAAACATTCTTGACTTTCTCTTCTGCTGTGACAAGCAGATCTTCAAAAATTTCATCCACCGTACCACAATTGAGGCAAATGAGGTGATGATGGTGATAGGCAGCATTATCATCACGAAGATCGTAACGAGCAACACCATCGCCAAAATTCATTTTATGGAGGATTTTCAGTTCGCTCAACAGCTCTAATGTCCTGTATACGGTAGCAAGCCCGATTTCCGGCGCTTTATCCTTCACCAACAAGTAAACATCTTCCGCGCTCAAGTGATCTTCTTCATTCTCCAACAACACGCGAACAGTGGCTTCACGCTGTGGTGTCAGCTTGTAGTTTTGTGAATGCAACTGCTGCTTAATTTTCTCTAATTTTTCTTCCAACATTAATGCCCCTCCCCGCTCGCATGAAACCTGTTCCTATTATAGTAGAGGGGCAACGAATAAGTCAAATGCATAAGTTCTTACCTGAGAATTATTCTTAATTAAGCACGAGCTGCATCAACCTTGGGGAAATGAAGGTTTCAAACAAGGCTGCAATCGTCAATACCGCCAGCATAGTAAGAACAAGTACGGTATAGCCCATAAAATGCGGCATGATGACATCCCTTTTACTTAGCACTCTTGTTCGTATGAGTCGAAGGGAAAACGATATTCCGCTAACGCCTACAATAAAAAGGGCAGGGACGACTAATAAATTTTGTGGGAGAACACCCACCATGGCAAATGTTACGCCTTGCCATTGGAGTTGACTCACCAAAAAACCGACGGTGAAACCAACCACGACTCCTTTTAAGAAGAGCATCAACAAAATCATAGGCAACCCAATAATGGATAATCCTAGCACCCACATGATCGCTACGGTTTTGGCATAATGACCAAACGCCTGCTGAAAATGGGCACTAGTCTCAGGGATTCCATCACTGCCAAGACTGTTGAAAAAATATTGCAGAAAACCGTACAGCTCCTGCTTCTGTGACAATGGCAGTGAATTGACGAGGACGGCTCCGAAAATAATGCCCATCGTAAACAGGACGATCGTGAACCAGTAGAGTGACTGATGTTCTCTCGCATAGGATTGGATAGTTTGTCCGACTCGTGAACGCACGCTTCGTCGCCTCCCGCTTGGCTGATTACTGTACAGCTTATGCGGACGAGTTCTCCCCTATGACAACCTACATCGGGACGATCTTTCCGTAGGTACCGGCGCCGCCCTTTTGGACAGAGAGCTTTCCCTCTCGTGCTTGTACGATAAGCGAAGCGATTTTCTCTCTGACAACATGAGTGAGCTCTTCTTCGTTCACGCGATGCAATACGTTCATCTGTGTACCAAACGACTGATACAGCTTGTCCAACAATTTCGGACCGATTCCCGGAATGAATTCCAACGGGATTTGCTCGATATAAGGAGGACGGAACACCGGATGCTGGCCTGCCTCTACATCCGCCAGCTGATCAATGCGCGCTGCAACCCCTCGCACAATTCGTTGGAAGCCGCATTCCGGACATTTGCCTGAAGCATCCGCCGCTAGTAAAGACTGGCACCCTTGACACGCCGTCTGATGATACTTGCCAAGCTCGGGGTGCAGACCGTAGTTCATATGAACCCCTCTGCCATCGATGCGCTTCATTGCTTTTACCCACTCAGCAAAGGAACGCTCTTGCATATATATCGCTTGATATTCTCGGCCTATCTTCGCCAGAGAATGGGCATCTGAGTTTGTGAGAAAGGTTTTGTCATGGAGCTCGGATATGCGGTCTGCCATGATGGTATTCGCACTCAATCCCAGTTCAACCGCATAGATAAGCGATGAATCAAGCACTTCGGCCATCGAATCCGTACAGCTCCCATACAACCCTTTATGCGGCGTAAAAATATGTGCCGGGATCAAGAGGCCCTGCAATTGATCGACACAGGCTTGTAATTCCCTCAGTGATGTGTAGATACGCTGAGAACTTAATTGCACATTTTTGCAGCGTTCAGACAGCCACATGGTAAATTGCTTCATTTCTTGCAGCCTCGGCAGATAAACGAGAAAATGAGCTGCACCACGCCCTGGCTCCTTGATTTCTACTTCGCACCCCAAGATTAGCAGTGTATCTTTGTAGGAAATTCCTCCATCCACCTGTTCAGTGGCTAATCCCTTTTCCAACAGATCTAGCAGCTCATCCTGAACCTCCGGCGAATGTGCATCGATAATCCCGATGACATCCATCCCTTTTTTCTCAGAGGCTTCCTCCAAAATTTTGGTGAGTGTCATTTGGCGAGAAGCCGTTATTTTCACAGGTTTACCCGTCCACGTACCACCGATGTGAATATGCATGTCGCAAAAATAGGAAGAAAGCATAGGACTAACCACGTTGGCGCAGCATTGTGTTTTCCCACGCAAACAATGCCACAACTGTCTTGGCATCTCGAATTTCTCCACTTTGATGCAGGGCATGCGCTTCTTCTAATGTTACTTCCAGCACATCGACGAACTCATCCTCGTCCGGCTTGCTTTCTCCTTTTTTCAAACCAGTGGCCACAAAAACATGTAAAATCTCATCCGCGAAGCCTGGCGACGTGTAAAAAGAGCTGAGCGGTGTGTACTGACTTGCAATGTAACCCGTCTCTTCCTCCAGCTCGCGCATTGCACATGCAAGCGGCTCTTCCCCTGGCTCCATCTTTCCTGCTGGGATTTCCACGATCGTACGCTCCAATGGCTTGCGGAACTGTCGAACCACAACCATTTTGTTATCATCTGTGATCGGCAATACGGCAACCGCCCCTTGATGGTTCACGATTTCTCGCTTGGCTGTGTTGCCATTGGGCAGAAGCACCTCATCCACCTTGACCTTAATAATTCTTCCGTCATAAATCGGTTGACTGGAAATGGTTTTTTCATATAAGTGATCATATTTACTCACTGCCGTCATCATCCTTTTTTCATGAAGTCGTTCTAAATCGTCGTTTCCCTCCATAAGTTGGGAGCATAGAGCTTGTCCACCTTATTGTATCGGAGGAGATCAAGAATGAAAACATATGTTGGCGAAAAGCAATTGCGTATGGTCGGGAAAGCTTGGGAGATCAAGGCTGCACTCCGTTCCTGGTCAAATAAAGACCTAACGCTTCAAGAGTACTTGATGAAGCGGGCGAATGCGGGGCGTCGTTAACGGTTTGGAGGATGTAGCCCAGACTGTTTCCTACAAAATCGGCAGCCATCCATGCTGTCTGAAAAGGAGCAGGGTCCTCTTGCCAATTTCGACCCATCGTAGAAAAGGACAAGCCATACCCCTTTTCCAGTGAAGCCAGTTCTGACAGGTCTGGGACTTTTCCTTTTATGAAAATATGCTTCCCCACAACTTCTATCGTTTTCATTTGCCGTGAAAGGATTTCATCTCTTTCATCCCCGAAAATCGGAATGGTAACCAGGGATGGACAGAGAACAAATCGGTTTAAAATCGAGACAGTATGATGACTGACACCGTAATGCCTGGTACGTGGGTCCCCAAAACTGATTCGTGGAATAAAAAAGGGTGTTCCTCCGAGAGTGGCTACGGCATGAATCACCTCTGCTAGCTGAATTCCTGAGAACCCATAAGGTGTACCCGTACCTGCTACCCCAGGTCCCAGCATACAAACAACGATATCGGCATGCTCTACATGTCGCGCTGCCAACAAGCCACTATGAATCGTCAATGACTCGCGATCCCCGCCCCACGCATGTCCTGTCGTCACGGTCGCCGCCAAGCTTCTGTTTGCTTTTAATTGATGGACGTGCTGGCTCAAGGCAATCGGCAAGGACGCGCCGTCTGGCATGACATATACGATACGGACATTTGGATTTTTTTTATGCAACGCAAGGACAGCAACAGGTAGAAGACTATGTAGCTCGCCGATCAAAACAGGGATACCTTCCAAGGATAAGTCTTCTTGCACAAACAAATGGTGGTACGGGCTAGTCTGTTCTTCTACCGTATCAACTGCCAGCTGCCATGGCGAATAGCGCATTTTCATGACATGCCCCCACTCATTCGGAAGGACATCCGTTTCCGATGGTTGGGTAACCTTCCCTACGACGAAGTGATACCCGCCTGTCCCCAATTCAAGGCGAACAGCAGTTGTATTGATCAAGAGTAAATCGCCACTTTTATAATCCTCCTGCAAAAAAGACAACACTCTCTCCATTTTGTATCCAGCAATCGATTCTATCCGGACTTCGAGTATCTGCATCCCTGTTTGCTTTTCCAGAACCTTTTGGACCTTCCCCACCGCCAAACGGAGCACTCAGCTTCCCCCCTTCATTCCTGCCTCGTCCCCACTTTCTATTCAGTCTATGATGAACAGTGGTTGTCTCAATCATGCAAACAAGTAAGAAAACGAACAAAAAGGCCGGAACCCCTCGCAAGGAGATTCCGACCTTCATTTGGTTACTCTTGTACTTCTGCAATAACAGCAAGCACCAGCTCAGCCGCTTTGTTCAGTTCAGCGATTGGCATGCGCTCGCTTTTTGTATGGATTTCTTCATAGCCGATGGCAAAGTTTACGCTTGGCACGTTGTAGCCGTTAAATACGTTACCGTCGCTTCCGCCGCCGCTTGCAACCAGCTCCGGATTGCGGTCAACACGTTTAACCGCTGCAATCGCTTTTTGTACAACAGGCGTCTCTTCGTTGAATTTGTATCCGTGGTACATAAAAATAACGTCATTTTCGCAAGTCGCACCCATCTCGGCTGCCACTTCTTCAAATGCTGTCGTCATTTTCTTCACTTGAGCTTCCAGCTTGTCCATGACCAAGCTGCGAGCCTCGGACCAAATTTCCACATAATCCGTTACGATATTGTACGCTTTTCCGCCTTCAAAGCGACCGATGTTTGCAGTTGTGTCCGCATCGATACGGCCTAGTGGCATACGGGAAATTGCTTTACTAGCAACCGATATAGCACTGATGCCATCCTCTGGATTCACACCAGCATGCGCTGCTTTGCCGTGAATTTTGGTTACGATGCGATATTGCCCAGCACCAGCTACTGTAATTTTTCCAACCGGACCTTCCGAATCGAGGATGAAGCCCATTTCTGCTTTCAACAGGCTGGAATCCATTGCGCGGGAGCCTACAAGTCCTGACTCTTCACCCACAGTCAGTACGACTTGGATCGTTGGATGTGGCAAGTTTTGCTCTTTCAAGCTGCGAATACCTTCAAAGATCGCCGCGATTCCTGCTTTGTCATCCGCACCGAGGATCGTCGTTCCATCGGAATAAATATAGCCATCACGAATTTGTGGCTTGATTCCGTTTCCTGGTACAACCGTATCCATATGACTGCTAAACAGGATAGCTGGGCCTTTTCCAGTTCCCTCCAAGGTTGCGATCAGATTGTTGGCTCCATGTCCGGTTTTCGCTGCTGCGTCATCCTCTTCTACAGTAAAGCCCATCTCAATCAGTTTTTCTTTGAGCACCTTGTTGATCTCTGCTTCGTTCTTCGTTTCACTGTCAATTTGGACGAGCTCTAAAAATTCATTTAACAAACGCTCTTGGTTGATCGTACTCACACTCGTTACCTCCTGATCGTACTGCCCGATTTTGGTACATATTCACAAGTTCCAGTATACCGCAAAAAAATTTTTTCTACTACGTAAACGCCTATGATTCTTTCGGATATTGGCATAGCTCATACAAAACGCCATTTGCTGCCTTTGGATGCAAAAATCCAATCAACGCATCGTGCGCACCCGCTTTGGGGACCTCGTGAATGAGAGGTACACCTTGCTCCTTTAATGTGGCTAGACGACCCGTAACATCATCCACATCAAAAGCAATGTGGTGAATGCCTTCTCCGCGTTTTTCCATAAATTTTGCTATCGGACTCTCATCACTCAACGGTTCCAGTAATTCAATATGACTTTCCCCGATCTTTAAAAATGCCACTTGTACTTGTTCGCTCTCTACGATCTCGGTACCAACCAACTCCAATCCCAATTGCTCGGTATAAAAGGGAAGCGTTTTTTCCAAGCTTTTAACCGCAATGCCGATATGGGCAATTTTTTTCGGTGCGCTCACGAATCATCATCCTTTTGTAAGTGGTTGTCTCATTGGCTACATTTCGGTACAATTTCAGCATGGGCGAAAAAAAGAAAGCCAATGATATCCTCTTCTTCATTCTAGCACAGCCACTTACAGAATCACCTGATAATTTCCTTACCTTGAAAGGAGGTTTGATTAGAATGAGACACCAATCGCTTTTTGCAAAATCCTAATCGGCATTCTAATACTCTCACTCATCGTTCCCACGTTTTTTTACTTTCAATAAATGAGTGATGATAAACGATGAAAAACCCCTTTCCGACCGAAAAGCGGAAAGGGGTTTTTCGTTTGTCCCAGCTCGTTTTTATTTGTAAACGTAAACGCTGGAAGTTTTCGCATCCCAGCCGACTTTGTAACCAAGATTATCCGTAACGGTACGGATTGGGATCATTGGCATGCCGTTTTTGAGGACAACAGGTGTTGGCAATTGGATATCCGTTTTGCCTACTTTTGCTGTTTTCGACCCAACTGTAAATTTCACGACTTTGGTTCCACTGATAACAGCAACACTTGAATTGTTCCATTGCGTAGTCAGCGCCAGTGCTTCTTTAAAGAATTGAGCTGGAACCATGGTCGTATTTCCATCAATGTAAGGAGCTACAGAGAGAGGATACGTTTTGCCATGCAGCGAGAAGTTTGCTGTATTTACTTTAAAGGCTGCAGAGTTCGCTGGAATAGTTGAAGGTTGTTGCGGTTGTTGTGGTGTTGGCGTTACAGGCTTTGGTTGAGCCGGGGAAGGCATACCTACACCAACAGCACGTGCAAACAGCAAACCTCTTTCTTCAGAAGTAAATACGCTGATGCTATATGTGTTTTTCACAGCAGGATTTACGATGTTCGCTGCTGGATTGACCACGATATTAGCGTTAGTTGCCGCAGGAATATCCTGAGACGGATAAATCAGAACGTTTTGTCCACGAACCGCAACGAAATTCGCACCTACACCATTCACAGAGATGTTAGCTGGCGCGATATAAGCAGGTACCTTGTAGCCTACAGGGAATACGATCTCGATGAAATCGCGCTGCTTTTGCAGACCAACACCCAATCCTTTGATTGCCACGTTCACACCCGTCTGCTTGCCAAGTGCATTTTGCGTCAATGCGATTGTTGCCGTGCTGTTATTGGTAGATGTATTTGGAACAGGTACTGGAGTTGTCGGGTTAGTTGGGTTGGTCGGGTTGGTTGGCGTCGGGTTCACGGAAGAGCCACCGATGCTGAAGGATTTGGATTCCAGGGTTCTTCCGGAAACAGTAGCCTTCAACGTGTAACTGCCAGCCGATTTAGGATTCGAAACCCACGCTCCGTAAGTAACTTCAACCTTCACTTTGCTAGTCGCTTTGAAACCGGTTGGTGCAACCAAAGCAATTCTGTTCCCCATTGCAGTTGCTTTCCTCGCTGATTTCCCATTGAGCAAGAAGTCTGATGCTGTCACAATGCCCGGTACCATATCAGAGGACGGGAACTCAAGAATCAATTCTCCATCTTCTTTCAACTCTTTGCTGCCGAAGTCAGCATCAAACGTGTAGCTAGAGCGAGCTCCTGCAGCTGGATCAGACAGATTAACCGTAAAGCTGTCGGAAGCACTGCTTGAGCTGGAGCCGTTTTTCGTAATTTCGAATTGATCTGACTCATATGTGGTACCATCGTATTTCACTTTAATAACATATTTGTCGCCGGAACTAGGATTCTCAATGCCAGCAGATTTGTCAAATTCCAGCGTAATGTAATCATCTGAATCTGCTCCACTCGGAATCTTGATATCTACCGAGCTACCGCTAATACTTACGGATTTCGCTTTCGTACCGTTTACTTTTACATCGTCTTCATCAATACTCGAAGGCAACATGCCTTTCTCCGGGAAAGTGACAGTAATGGTGGAGTTCGTCTCCAGCTCATCGCTACCTTTCAGAGAAATTTTGCCGAGTTTGAGGCTTACTTTTTCACCCGCTGCTTTGCTGCTCAACGTTACACTGTAATCATTTTTAGACTTGCTATTGCTGCTAGAGCTGGAGCTGCTTTTTTTGATCTCAACTTCGTCCGTGTCAGAGCTCTCATTTTCGGTTTCTACACTTACATCATATGTACCCTTATCATCAGGGTTGGTGATCCCTTTTTTAATGGTAAAAGAGATTTTATCTCCTTCATCAAAATCCTCATCTACCGTGATGATTATTTCATTGTCATCCACTTCAACTTTTTGACATCGATACCAGAAATATCTTTCTTGCTGATACTACTATCCACATCGAAATCACTGTCGAACTCAACCGTGATGGTATCTCCGCTCGACAGATCTTCTTCTAGCGTAAATTTAATATCATAGTCACTTTCTTTACCGGCACCATCGTTGTCAGCTGATACATCCAACTTTTCAACAGCATATGCTTGCGGTACTGCAACAAAAGGTGTAGCGGCCAGCGCTGATGCCAGCACTATAGGTAGTGCTTTTTTACTTTTCTTCATGTTTTTCCTCCCATATTTACCGTTAATCTGGAAAATCTCTCTAGCAGGTCGCTACCAGTCTACCACAAATGCTATCTGGTGGGAATCTCTTCTAGATCATTTATGAGACTTACTGGCTCCAATTGGTAAGACGAAGATGTCTCGGAAAAAGTTACATACGTAATGATCGATTTTGGAAATTTTTTTTGTCAATCTTTTATCAAAAAAACCAGGTCTTCACTTGACCTGGTTTTTCAACACCCTAATACAGCTTGGTATCCGGTCCTACATTTTCAAGCTTTTGCTTCACACTCTGTAGGAATCGTCCACAAATCAGACCATCCAGCACACGATGATCCAAGGACATGCACAAATTGACCATCGAACGCACTGCGATCATGTCGTTAATGACGACAGGGCGTTTCACAATGGACTCGACACTCAAAATCGCAGCTTGTGGAGCATTGATAATCGGCTGGGACAAAACAGAGCCAAAGGAGCCTGTGTTGTTAACCGTAAAGGTTCCGCCTGTCATGTCATCCATCGTCAATTTCCCTGCACGAGTACGTGCTGCCAGATCATCGACTGCCTTAGCAATGCCAAGAATTGATTTTTGGTCAGCATGCTTGATGACAGGAACATAGAGAGCATCTTCCGTGGCTACTGCGATGGAGATGTTGATGTCCTTTTTCACGATGATTTTGTCATGTGCCCATGTAGAATTGATCATCGGGTACTCTTTCAACGCTTCTACAACCGCTTTGATAAAGAACGGAAGGAATGTGAGGTTGAGCCCTTCTTTTTTCGCAAATTCACCTTTTGCCTGATTGCGGAAGTTAACGAGATTGGTCACGTCTACTTCAACCATCGTCCAAGCATGTGGTGCTTCGTGCTTGCTCTGTACCATCCGGTTTGCAATCGTACGACGAATCGACGTTACGGATACAACTTGATCACCGCTTGCAACCGGAATATCTACGGAAACAGCAGGAGTCGAAGCTGGTGCTGACGGCGTAGGTGTTGAAACGACAGTAGATTGTTCGACTACTGCCACGGGAGCCTGCGCGACCGTCTCTTTCACTGTCTCAGCTGGCTTTTGGCCGCCCGCGTCGATAATCGCTTGGACATCTTTACGGGTAATACGACCGCCTGCTCCAGTCCCTACAACGCGGGACAAATCAATGCCATGTTGCTGTGAGAGCATGACGACAGCAGGTGAATAACGCTGTTTTGGTCCATCAATGACTGGTGCTTGCTGAATCGATACAGCCGGCGTAGCTGCCTTTGGCTGCTCGGTTGCAGGCGCTTGTGGAGAGGTTGTTTCCGGCGTGCTAGCAGGAGCTGCAGTTCCACCTTCCGCTCCACTTTCTTCTATATACAGGATCAATGTGCCGACAGCAACTGTCTCACCTTCTGGCACGACGATCTCAGTAACGCGTCCTGAAACGGTAGAAGGAACCTCTGCGTTTACTTTATCCGTCGTCACTTCAGCCAGCGAGTCGTATTTCTTTACCGTGTCGCCTACATTGACCAACCATTTGCTGATGGTGCCCTCGGTCACGCTCTCTCCGAGCTGGGGCATAAGTACTTTCGTTGCCATGATCCTTGGTCCTCCTCGCCTTAAAAGTTGGCCAACTCGCGCATTGCTTCCAATACTTTTTCCGGGTTCAGCATAAAGTATTTTTCCATCGGCGGGCTGTATGGCATAGCCGGTACATCTGGTCCACAAAGACGTCTAATCGGTGCATCCAAATCGAACAGGCAATGCTCCGCAACAATGGCAGCTACCTCACCGCCAACGCCACCTTCTTTGTTGTCCTCGTGTACGATCAATACTTTGCCTGTCTTCGAAGCCGCTTCCACAATCGCTTCTTTGTCCAACGGATACAATGTACGCAAATCGAGAACATGCGCGCTGATGCCTTCTTGTGCGAGCTTTTCCGCAGCTTGCAGGCAGAAGTGTAGAGTCAAGCCGTAGGAAATGACCGTGATATCTGTCCCCTCTCGCTTCACATCCGCTTTGCCAATCGGCAGCACATAGTCATCCTCAGGCACTTCGCCCTTGATCAATCGATAGCAGCGCTTGTGCTCGAAAAAGAGCACCGGATCTTCATCGCGAATGGCTGCTTTCAGAAGACCTTTTGCATCATAAGGAGTCGAAGGTGCCACTACTTTCAAACCAGGGGTGTTCGTGAACATCGCTTCCACAGACTGCGAGTGGTACAGTGCACCGTGAACCCCGCCACCGAATGGGGCACGAATCGTAATTGGGCAATGCCAGTCGTTGTTCGAACGATAGCGCATTTTCGCCGCCTCACTGACAATTTGGTTCACAGCTGGCATGATGAAGTCCGCAAACTGGATTTCCGCGATTGGACGCATACCATAAGCTGCCGCACCAATCCCTACACCGACAATAGCGGATTCAGCCAGTGGCGTATCAATCACGCGCTCCTCGCCAAACTCATCAATCAACCCGTTTGTCGCACGGAAAACCCCACCGCGTACGCCAACGTCTTCTCCGAGGATAAACACATTGGAATCGCGACGCATTTCTTCACGCATCGCCATTGTAATTGCATCAATAAAAGAAATGACTGCCATAAAAGATCCCCCCTTATTCCCCGTATACGTATGTCATTGTCGATTCTGGTGTTGGATATGGCGCGCTTTCTGCATATTCAGTGGCTTCATCCACTTCCAGCTGTACGCGGGCAAGCATATCTGCTTCCTTATGTTCGTCCAAGAGTCCGATCTCTCTCAAATATGCAGCGAAAACAATCAACGGGTCCTTTTTCTTCGCTTCTTCTACTTCTTCTCTCGTACGATACACACGATCGTCATCGTCACTGGAGTGCGGAACAAGGCGATACATAACGGCTTCAATCAGCGTTGGCCCTTGACCACTGCGAGCACGTTCAACCGCTTCTTTCATAACACGATATACTTCAATCGGATCGTTTCCGTCCACACTGATTCCAGGGAAGCCGTAACCGATCGCACGGTCTGCTACACTTTCACAAGCCAACTGCTTATTCAGTGGTACAGAGATCGCGTATTTGTTGTTTTCGCAGAAAAAGATAACCGGGAGCTTGTGGACACCCGCAAAGTTCGCACCTTCGTGGAAGTCCCCCTGGTTGCTGGAGCCTTCTCCGAACGATGCATACACAACAAAATCTTTTTGCTTCATTCTACCTGCCAAAGCCATACCAACAGCGTGTGGGACTTGAGTAGTCACAGGGCTTGAGCCCGTCAAAATATTGTACTTCTTACCACCGAAGTGACCTGGCATCTGTCTTCCACCGCTATTCGGATCTTCTGCTTTCGCAAAAGCGGACAGCATGCAATCACGGGCTGTTTGCCCAAAGACCAGAACCAAACCAAGATCGCGATAGTAAGGGCACAAGAAGTCTCTGTCTTTTTCCATCGCAAAAGCTGCTCCCACCTGAGCTGCTTCCTGACCCTGGCAGGAAATCACGAACGGTACTTTGCCCGCACGATTCAACAGCCATTGGCGCTCGTCAATTTTTCTGGCCAATAGCATGTAATAATACATGTCAAGGACTTGCGCATCGGTCAATCCCACTTGCTCATGTCGCTTGGTTGTCATCGTTACATACCCTCCTTGCTAATTGTGTATCGCTTTTCCGTCGACAGCCTGCGCTGCCTCCATGATTGCTTCGGATAAGGATGGATGCGGGTGAATCGTCTGTCCGATCTCCCACGGAGTCGCATCCAGTACACGAGCCAAGCCCGCTTCGGAAATCATATCTGTCACATGTGTACCGATCATGTGAACCCCTAACAAATCATTGGTCTTGGCATCAACGACCAACTTCACAAAGCCGTCATTCTCACCGTGGATCAGTGCTTTGCCCAGCGGCTTAAAGCTGAACTTGCCGATTTTCACATCGTAGCCTTGTTCTTTTGCTTCTTTTTCAGTGAGTCCGACATTTGCGACTTCAGGTCTGCTATACGTACATTTCGGAACCTTGGTGTAATCCATCGGGTGCGGGTTTTGTCCAGCCATATGCTCTACCGCGAGTATTCCTTCATGCGAAGCAACATGCGCCAATTGCAGACCGCCAATCACGTCACCAATCGCATAAATATGAGGCTCTGCGGTCTGGAAAAATTCATTAACCACAACTACGCCACGCTCGACTTTGATTTCTGTCGCTTCCAAACCGATGTTTTCTACATTCGCTTGGCGTCCTACTGATACGAGTACCTTTTCGGCTTCAAGGGTTTGGACTCCATCCTTGACTTCCGCCTGAATAGAGACTTTGCCTTCCCCTTTTTCCAACGATTCAGGCAGCACCTTTGCTCCCGTCACGATGTTGACTTTCCGCTTTTTCAACAGACGAGCCAATTCCTTGCTCACTTCTTCATCCTCAAACGGCAAAATACGGTCGGCGTACTCCACAACCGTTACTTCCACACCGAAATCATTGAGCATGGAAGCCCACTCAATTCCAATGACACCGCCACCAACGATGACAACAGAGGCAGGCAATTGCTCCCACTGCAACGCTTCATCGCTTGTTACCACATATGAGCCGTCGATGACCAAACCAGGAAGTGTGCGTGGTCGAGAACCTGTTGCCAGCAAAAGGAATCGTGGAACGATCATTTCTTGGTCCCCGTTCTCCTTTTCAATGCGCACAGCACCGGCCTGCGGAGAAAAAATGGAAGGTCCCATCACTCTTCCAAAGCCTTCAAAGACAGTAATGCTGCCTTTTTTCATCAGGTACTGAATCCCTTTGTGAAGTTGGTCGATAATGCCTTGCTTTCGCTCTTGTATTTTTGTGAAGTCATAGCCTACAGTACCTGCCGAGACTCCGTATTTGTCAGCTTCCTTCAGGGTGGAGAATACTTCTGCACTGCGCAATAACGCTTTGGACGGGATGCAACCACGGTGCAAGCAAGTACCACCGAGCTTTTCTTTTTCCACGATTGCTACCTTCATTCCCAATTGGGAAGCGCGGATTGCCGCTACATAACCGCCGGTACCTCCCCCGAGGACGACTAAATCAAACTCTTGAGACACCACGATCTCTCCTTTCATTCGGAAAGCTAACCTGCTTATTTACGAGAATATGAATATTCAAAGAAAACGGTTTATGTATCCCTGACCGCCCCCTTAGAAGAGCGGTCAGGAGTATGAACTTTATAGAAGAAACGAGATTAGCGCTTGTAAACAGTCTTGCCGTTTTGCAGGAAAGTATTACGTGATCTTGCAACACTTGCAATGCGCTCTTCCGCCATGCGGTCAGCAGCTTGGTAGGAAGCCATGCCATCACGCTCAGCGATTTCGTAAATTTTCAGGATGCTGTCATAGATTGTTTCTACTTTTTTCAGTGCACGCTCGCGGTTGTAGCCTTGCAGCTCATCTGCCACATTGATTACACCACCAGCATTGATCACGTAGTCTGGGGCGTAGATGAGACCCATTTCGTGAATTTGGTCGCCGTGTCTCTCTTCTTTCAGCTGGTTGTTAGCTGCACCTGCAATCACTTTTGCTTTGAAAAGTGGAATGGTGTCATCGTTGATGATTGCACCCAATGCGCATGGAGAGAAGATATCGCACTCTACACCAAAGATCTCGTTTACGCCTACTGCTTTGGCACCGAAATCGTTCACTGCGCGATCTACGTTTTCTTGATTGATGTCCGTTACGATCAAATGCGCGCCTTCTTCATGCAGGTGGCGGCACAGATTGTACGCTACGTTACCTACACCTTGTACGGCAATCACACGTCCGGAGAGAGAGTCAGAACCGAAAGCCAACTTAGCCGCAGCTTTCATTCCACGGTAAACACCATAAGCTGTTACTGGGGATGGGTTGCCACTGGAACCGAATGCTGGAGAAACACCTGTGACGAAATCTGTTTCCAAGTGGATCATATCCATGTCTGCTACCGTTGTTCCTACATCCTCAGCTGTGATGTAACGGCCATTCAGCCCTTGAATATAGCGACCGAAAGCACGGAACAGCTCTTCGCTCTTATGCTCGCGTGGATCACCGATGATGACTGCTTTACCACCACCGATGTTCAGTCCTGCTGCTGCATTTTTGTAAGTCATCCCACGACCGAGACGCAGTACGTCCACAATCGCCTCTTCTTCTGTTTTATACGGCCACATGCGTGTACCGCCGAGTGCTGGTCCTAATGTCGTATCATGAATGCAAATAATTGCTTTCAAACCGGAATTTTCGTCTTGGCAAAATACCAATTGCTCGTAATCGTACTTTTGCATGTAGTCAAAGATGTTCACTGAAGAAACCTCCCTAGTATCTTTCGTTTTCCGCTTAGGTAAGCTAGCGTAACAGTGGGCTCCATTTGGAGAATTTCCCGTCAAGAGGTATATGCAAAAGTCATGCCAATAAAACCAAACTCATGAAAGCGCTTTATTTACAAGAACGCGGAATGAGTATCCCGACGTCAAGTCTGCATTTTTTTGCATATACGCGCAAAGATTTGCGTGCAATATTTTGCACGGTTACTTCATTACTCTTCCTGCACATCCATGATTCCCAATTTTTCCATCTTGTAGTACAAACTGCGAATCGCGATTCCGAGGCGTTTGGCTGCAAGGGTGCGATTGCCTTTGGCTGCTGTCAGTTCCCGCAATATGTGCTGACGTTCTGCCTTCTCCACAGCTTCTTTTAACGTGGTTCCCGTGGAACCCTCATGCTGGGCCTCTTCCTTTTTGGTCGAAACAATCCTTCTTTCCAGTGGGGGTAAATGCTCCGGCAAAATGATTCGCTCGTTGATCCGCATATGAATCATCGCCCTGCCCAGTACATTCTCTAGCTCACGTACATTGCCTGGCCAGTGGTAGGACAGAAGCATCTGCATTGTTTCTTCATGCAGCTCTTCTACATTTCTTCCGTACTCCAGATTGGCTTTTCGTAGCAGATGCATAGCAATCGGCTTAATATCTTCCAAGCGCTGTCTAAGTGGAGGGATATGTATCGGCACGACGTGGAGACGATAATACAGGTCTTCACGGAAACGTCCCGCTCCAATCGCAGCCTCCAGATTCACATGGGTAGCCGCAATGACGCGAACATCGATGTTGATCGGCTTCGTTCCACCGACTCGTACAACCTCTCGCTCCTGCAGGACGCGCAAAAGCATGACCTGCATGCTCATGGACAGCTCGCCGATCTCGTCCAAAAAGATCGTTCCACCGCTCGCTTCCTCAAACAGCCCCCGCTTTCCTCCTCGACGCGCACCTGTAAACGCACCTTCCTCATAACCGAAAAGCTCGCTTTCCAGCAGGCTCTCTGAGATCGCTGCACAATTGACCCGAATGAATTGGTTGTACTTTCGTTCACTTTCATTATGTATGGCGTGGGCAAATAGTTCTTTCCCCGTTCCCGATTCCCCACGAAGAAGGACTGTTGCTGGGGTTGACGCCGCTTTTTTGGCTTGCTCAATTGCTTGCTGCATAGGCTCACTATAGCCGATGATGTCTGCAAAGCTATATTTTGCCTCCAAATTACGGATGATACGACGAGCTCTCTCCAGCTCTTCTGTCAGGCGCTTGAATTCAGAGACATCGTGAATAACGCCAACACTGCCTTTCAACTCCCCATCGACCACAACCGGTGCAACATTGACCACGACGTCCTTGCGTTTTGGTCCCAATTTCATGGGGACGCCTCTCACTGCCTTCTTCGTTTTGAGGACTTGCATGTGCATGCTATCGCCTTCGGAAATGTCTACCGTCGCTGGTTTCCCGATGATGTCCTCTTGCGAAAAGCCCGTAAGCCTTGTGTAGGCCTTGTTGATCAAAAGTCCATTCCCGTATTGGTCAACGACTGATATCGCTTCGTCCGATGATTGAATAATCGCTTGTAGCATGCTCTGCAAATCTTTCAAGTTCGTCACTTCTTCTGCCAACGTCATGATTTCTGTAATATCACGGAATATGGCAACAGCTCCGACAACTTCTCCTCGATCATTGCGAACGGGCACGCGGTTTGTAATAATCCGCGTCTGATTCGGCAAGACTTGCTCCTGATTTAATTCGGGAGAGCCTGTCTTTAATACAATATGTAACCGAGTATTCGGTATACGCTCCGAAACTTTTGTATCCAGCACTTCGCTCGCCTCGATGCCCATCAATCGCTCTGCAGCTTTGTTGAACAACGTAATAATTCCTTGGCGATTGACCCCGATAATCGCGTCATGTGTGGAGTTCAGCATCGTTTCGCGCTCTCGCTGATTTTGCATCAAGACTGCAATCAGTTTATCGCGTTCCCGAATCAATTTCATGACGATTCTCGTAAACGTTCCTGGGATGAGCACCGTCTTACCTTTCTTTAATTGCCTGAGATGCTCATACTCCCCCAGGTCCCCTGTAGCTTCTAAAATGACATCCAGATCCTCATCCAAATAAGGCCGATAATCTTGATCGACCGGAATCCCCAATGATTGGGCCAGCAGTATACCTGGAGCGTCCGGCCTTTGATCGACGACAGCAACGACTTGTAATCGGTCCATCTGGTTTAGCATCCGCAGGAGTGCTGTTCCACCACGTCCCGCACCAACGATGAGCAGCTTGTGCATGCGAGAGACCCCTCACTTTTTGAACAACCTCTTTACGATCTTACTCGTTACCATTGTACTCCAACAAACCGTTGATGGACAGGCGTTCTTCCCTAACGTGCGCTCGTTCATGTGCAATAGGTACGGTGGACAAGGCTGTTCGCATCCGATATGATGAAAAGACCGTATTGTAGTTGTTGTAGTCGTTTACGCAATCGAGAAAGGGGTGAAAAACCCTTGGTTTTTCAGAAAATCATTGCACTCTTAATTATGGTAATCCCGGCGGCAATTGCCATGTACGGCATCAAGTTAATCCGTGACGCATTCTTCTTTTCTGCCTCTCCAGATGTTGGATTTTTATGGGGAAAACTCATTCTAGGTATACTGGCTTTCGCCATCCCTGTATGGTTTATTGCCGGATTTATTCTCCATCACGAACGCAAAAAAAATCGCGTACAGCCCCGTTTCATGGTTCCTGAACCTGATGACGAGGACTAGACCAAACCGGACGAGCCAGTCTGGTTTTTTTTATTTTCAGCTTCTGCAACTCTCCCCCATTGATCGAGTAGACGGAGCCAACCAACCTGTTCAATGACACGGGAAAACGAGCAAAATTCTGCCGCAACCTGAAGACACAAGAACAGCACGAGCATACTCGCCTGTACATAAATCGGTGTCCCGATGACAAAGGAAAAGCCTGCTGCAAACCCCAAGGCATTCGACCCTGTATCTCCTAGCATGATTTTGCCTCCAGCGTCATGAGGAAACATAAGTATGCTCGCCATGAAAATAGGCATCAAAAAAATCCAGCTTGCCACCGCCGCACTGGCTCCTATTGTCCAAATGCCAATGGTCCCTACCAGCAATGTCAGGCCCCAATACACTTTGATCGCACGTGCAGGCCGCAAATCAAACAAGTTAATGATGTTGGGGGAGAGAGCAAGTAAACCAAAGGAAACAATACCTGCCCACAACGAGTTCGAAAGAAAGAAGGAAAGACAAAAAGCCGTGCTTGTCCCGCCTATCAGCTTCCACATACCACTGGTCATTCGCCTCTCTCTCCATAACACACCGAAATGTCCACGAAAGCCTTTTGCATCCCGATCTGATGCGCAATCGTCACGCCATCCCCAAAAGGCCATTGTGATCATGCCTGCCAGAAATAAAAAGCCGTGCAGGAGAATCTCACTTTTGGTCCCTCTGAGCAAAAGGATTCCGATCAGCACGATCCCGGTTATAGCACTCGAACATACGAGGATAAGCCCCCCTGCTGTTAGTACTAGCTCTCTATCGTAATTGAATCTTTTCATCTCCAGGGCTTTGAGCTTTTGTATACCGATTTTATGAAGCTGGCGGTCAAGCACCAGCGGAAAAACAACCGCGACAAGCATCAAGAGCATCATGATTTTCGTTTCCACTCCTGCCCCTCCCACCATTTCCAGCATAGCGTTCGGCTAATTGCGACAAACTCTTTCCCACGATGGCAAAAGCCTGACCAATCGTTTTTCGTTTCACGGTGCGAAAAAAAGACAGGGACCTCTGCTACACGATACCCTGCCCGCAAAGCATCGACAGTGAGCCCCACCTCTATGCCAAATCCTTTATCCTGGCTCCCCAATCGGTCAAGAAGCTCGCGACGTATTGCCCGTTGTCCCGATAAAGGGGCTCTTGCTTCAAAGCCTGTCAACATCCGAATGCCATGATGGGCCAAGCCTTTTGCTAATCCGAGCCCTGCTTTCACTGTCGGAGGTGGAAGAACAGCTACCGCCATATCACACACATCTTGTAGCACCGGCGTAACTAAATGTGCGGCTTCCGCTGCGCTGTCCCGCAAATCACCGTCGAGAAGCATGACCACATCCCCACTGGCGCTCTTCCAGCCCAGTTGAACAGCTGCCCCTTTCCCTTGATTACGCGGCGCTCGAATCACCGTATCCGCCCACTTGCTTGCGATGTGTGCCGTCTCATCTATACTGCCATCATCAACAACGATCAGTTCATCACAAATAAAACGTTCACGGATGGCCCGGAGTGTATCACCGATGGAAGCCTGTTCGTTGAACGCCGGGATGACGACGCTAACTTTTTTCACGCGAGCCCTTCCTCTCAGCCAATCTATTTTGCACTTGCTCCAAAAGTGCCCATTGTTTTGCAGGAGAGTCAGGCACTTCTACGACCTGAATCCAGGAATTCACCTGTCTTTCCCGTAGCCAAGGCGGTGCTTGCCTAGCTACCACTAAAAGCACCCCATCTTCCCAATTGTTTCCCTCTCGATACGAAACCACTTCCATGCCTACCGAATGCATCAGTTGTTGAATCTGTTCAGCAACGCTGCCATCCTCCTGCCAAACATACACCTTGCGTCCTCCAAGTTCATCCACATAGCGTATGCTCATGAGCTGGACGACTTCTTGGTTGCTGCGCGCAACTTCCTTGAGCAATCGATTCATTTGCTGCCTTAATTCATGGTTGCTTTTGAGGGCGCGATCGTACTTTACTTCCATATTGGAAAGAATGCCTTTTGTGCCTTGTGTTATCCATGAATGGCCTGCCGTCCCTCCTAACAAGATACCTACCCCAAGGGCAACAAATATGGCAGCCAGAGAAATCAAATGATAGCGGAAGGGTATCATGTATACCTCCATGAAAGTGCGTTGTTCATAATGTCCAAGTCCGCCACTGGGTCCAAATCATCTGGACAGCATGACGGGTGATCGGATTAATGACGAGCGCGGCTGAAATAGGGAGAAGCATAGCGACTATACACCAACCCCACAGCTTCCATGATTCGCTCGGCCGATAGAGATGACTGACTCCTTTGGCATCAATTAGCTTTGTCCCGATCTTCGTGCGGACTAATAACGTGCTCGCCATACCTTTGCGGCCTTTTTCCAGAAAATCAATCATATTTGTATGGGCACCGATCGTGACGATCAGTTCAGCCTCTTTTTCGTACGCTAACAGCATCGCCACATCTTCGCTCGTACCAGGTGCCGGCAATACATGATAAGGCAAACCGAGTGCTTTTACACGAGTCGTTCCAGGTGCTGTCCCATCCACAAAAGCATGTACGACGATCTCCGCTCCGCTTTGGAGCGCTCTGTCTGAGACGCTGTCCATATCTCCCACAATCAGAGCTGGACGATACCCTGCTTCCATGAGGGCATCTGCACCGCCATCGACACCAATCAAAACAGGTCGATATTCCCGAATATAGGAAGACAGCGTCAGTAAATCCTCTCTGTAGTGTTTCCCACGAACGACGACAACGACATGTCGCTGTTCCATTTTTGTATGTAATCGCACATGGCAAAGTGGTTTTAAAAATAGGTCTTTTTCCTTGCTAGCGTACAAAAGTGTATTGTCAATAAACGATGAGAGCGTGTCATCCAACTTATCGTGCGCTTCATGCCATCGGTTCAAAATAGCTGGAACCGTCACCTGTTGCAGCCTACATACACGGACCCACTTCTCTTCCAATAGGATGTACAGATTTTCTTCACGTATCGTTGCATACTTGCCCTCGATCCATTCCACGAACGAATCCGACACATCTACATCTAGTGCCTCATAGAGTGTGACTCCGTTAGTTAAAAGTTGGCGAGCTCCTTCAGCTGGGTATTGCCCCGTCATGAATGACGAAAGGTTGAGAACGACTTTTACCCCTTTTTCTAGCAAGGACTGTGCTGCTATCTCATCAACGTCCGGATGATCAATGATGGCAATATGATGGGAATGGAGACGTTTGCACAACTGCTTTGTCTTCAGATCAGCTGCTACGACAGCCGTGTATGAATGTGCTGCAGAACCTTTTCGTTTGCCCACGTTTCCACCTCCGCCCTTAGTATGCTAAATATTTCCTTTCTACATGCAAAAAAAAGAAGCCGTGCATCAAATGCACAACCTCTTTTAAGCGAAGCGTTTTCAGTTTCATCTACGCACCCTTGACCAGGTAGTAAATGATCAAACCATCTGCGAACAGGAAAACCATCAAAGATACAAAGCCAAATAAGATTGCAAATGTGTTTTTCGCTTTGATGGAACTCAAACAGCCCCAAGCAATAAAGAATGTGAAGATAAACATCAGGATGTCAAATAAAACGATTTTCATAAACGACAACTCCTTCACCATGATGACGCAAACCGGAATACAATGGCAATTCCATTATATAGCTTCACGTATTATGAGACAAGCATATCCAAATTTGTGAACAAAAAGTTTCACAATTATTCCCCTTTTATTGTGCCACATGTTACGCTACCTATCCATATACTCCAGCAATCTTGCTCATTCCATTTTTCTTGCCCGGCTACGTGATCATGGATGGTGTGAATGAGGTCCTCTAGTTCCGAATCGGTTAATTCATGCAGAATGGAGCGGCCTTTTCTTGAAAGCAAGTCAGCTTCCAATTCAGACCAGCTATTATATTCACGTCTTGTCTCCCATAGCGTCTTCTTGTTCACCTGTTCAAGTCCCGCGAGCTTCATGGTGTTCTGTACCGCTATATCATCCGGTCTTCGTGTCTGTTCGATCGTTAGTAAGCGCGGGTACCGGGTAAAGAAGTAACCGCGAAAATGAGTCGGCGATGCTGGCATTTTGACATCGTCCATCGTCCGGTCTTGGATTAAGCATACTCCCCCTGGTGCCAATAGCCTGTTAACTTCTTTAAAAAACTTTTGCAAGTCTTGCTCGGGGAAATGATGGATCAAGGCGCGAGCGAATACAATATCCGCACACTGACTCGGCAAGCCTGTTGCGCGGGCATCCCCCTGTGCAAATGAAATCTTCGGATCGTCAGCGCATTGCTCTCTCGCCGCTTCTACCATCACCTGGGAAAAATCAATGCCTGTGACAGAAGCAGCGCCCAGCCCAGGCCTTGCTGTAAATTCCACCGCCACAACCGATATCCACGACGTTTTTTCCCTCGGGATTGACGAGTGACAGGATCGTCTGACTCCACGAATCATCAGCAGTTCTCCCCGTATAGCTCGACTGGTTCTTCACCGCGTGAAAATCAATTGTCATTCCTATTTCGCCTCCATGAACTCCAGTCGGTTTCCAAATGGGTCCTCTGTGAAAAAGCGGATAAGGTGAGGAATTTCTTCGTCAATCCGATACGATACCCCATTTGCTTGCAGATGCTCCATCAGCGAATCAATGTTTTGCACAAGGAACGCCGGATGTGCTTTTTTCGCGGGAATGAATCCTTCCTCTACGCCTATGTGAATCATTTGAGCGCCACATTGAAACCATACACCACCTCGGACAAGTAACTTCTCTGGCTTTGGAACCTCCGGCATTCCCAAAAGCTCACCAAAAAACTTGCGGGCTACGTCCTCCGTTCCTGCTGGTGCTGCTAATTGTACATGATCGAGTCCAATCCATTCATGCTTTTTTGTCATCGTCTTCTTGCCCTCCTCTTTTTTTGCACAGAACCATCCACTCGTCAATCTGATGGGTCATTACTCTGCCTTCCTTTGTGGTAAGTCCTAGATATTCCTTTTGTTCGTCTGTAGCGTTCAGCAGCAGTTTTTCAACGGCCGCCTCCTGCTCAGATGATTCGGAAGTGCGCTGAACCCATGGTAAAAATTCAAATCTTTTTTTGCGTTCCTGCTGCTTTTGTGGAGTCAAGCCGTTCGCTTCAAACAAAGTGCGCCATTCACTTACGGAAAGACAGCGAACATGACTAGGATCGCGTGTTTTCTCTACTTCATTTATGAATGCCGAAAGCGACGACTCATCAGGCGAAACGTTGTCGATAAAGAGAAACAACCCGCCAGGCGAAAGCACGCGCCTCACCTCACGAACAAAAGCAGTCGGATCCAGAAAATGATGAGCCGCGATTCGGCATGTGACGATCTCGAATGATTCATCGAGAAACGGAAGAGATTCTGCATCAGCCTGAACATACATCACATTATGGACAAGTGCTATATCATTGGCCGCAGCCGCCGCCATGAGCATCGGGTGAGTCAAATCCGTGGCGACGACCAAGCGCACATATGGAGCCAATGTCCTCGCTACGTGCCCGCCCCCTGTGGCGATATCCAGTGCCCGCCACTTCGCTGCTGGCTGCATCCACTCTACCATCAGTTCCAGATCGCTGCCTTTTGCATGCGTCTTACTTTGCACGTATTGCTCTGCATTTTTTCCAAATTGCGCTTGAACAGCTTGTTTGATCTCCTCATTCTTCATCAGGAACACCTCCTGCCTCTATCATATTCCAATGTTTGTTATCTTTGTTATAGAATACAGATAACTAGTTATCGAGAATTTGAATAGGGGGCAACTCACAATGGATCGAGAAAGTCTTGAGGTATTTTTGACGATTGCTCGGCATGGATCGATTAATCGCGCTGCACAGGCGTTATTTTTGGCGCAATCAACACTTACGCACCGATTGAAGCAGCTAGAGCGCCAGGTTGGGAGTGCGCTTTTTGTTCGTACTGCTTCAGGAGTGAGTCTTACAGGCGAAGGACGTCGATTGCTACCAGTAGCTACAAATATCGTGGAGCAAATGCGCTCCTTTATCCAAGAGAAAGAACAGCGCCAATCGATGAACATCGTCGCAGGAAAAGCTTTTGTCGCCTATGAGCTGCCAAGACTAATTGGGGAGTACCGCATTGCTCATCCGGGCTTCACCTGCTACGTACGCTCTACGTTGTATGAGGAGTCCCTCAGTGCTCTGCTAACCGGAACGGCCGATATTGCCTTTCTCGGGAGTGAAATGTATCACCCGCACATCCATCAAGAATTCCTTCCCAGCGATCGGCTCCTACTCGTCATGGCGCCCAACCATCCTTGGGCAAGCGGGTTTCCAGGTTTTCAGGCATGGGGAACCGAGGAAATGATTGTGTTCGGGAATCACACCGCTCCTTATCGCCAACGGATTGACCGCTATCTGGCGCAGCAGGGAGTTTTTCCGAATATTATTATGGAATTGGACAGCTTCAATGCTGTTAAAAAAATGGTCGAACGTCAGCTAGGGATCACGATCCTTCCGGAAAGAACCATACAACAAGAGCTAGCAACCGGAAGATTGGTTGCCTACGATATCGCAAACGGCGAATTAGTACGCCCTACACTCATCGCCTACCTGCATCCAAAAAAAGAGGACGATGCTTTCCAGCAATTCGTCCAATGGATTAAGGAACATTATTAACAAAAGTTTATTGTAGTGTTAGTACCGTAAGCTCTGGGCGGCAAAATAAACGAACAGGTAAGATCGTCGTACCCAACCCTCTGTTAGTGTACACAGCCATGTCACCTACCTGATACAGTCCTTGTACATATTTACGCCCGTATTGCGGCGCCAAGAGATGACCAATGAAGGGTAAGCGCACTTGTCCGCCATGGCTGTGGCCGGACAGTTGGAGATGCACAGGATGCTCTGACGCAATATCAGCAAAATCAGGCTCATGCACCAACAAGATCACGCTGCCCTCCGGCGGGATATTTTCTAACGCCCGCGGAAGATCAGGTACGCCATAGAAAACATCATCGACCCCTGCCATGTATAACTGCTGGTCATCTTTTTGCACAACAACATGCCGATTATCCAACACTTCGAATCCAGACGCGACTAAGCCATCTCGAACTTTTTGTTGTTCACCAGCTCGATAATCGTGGTTGCCCAAAACGGCGAATTTGCCTAATGGGGCTAGGAGCTGATTGAAAAGGGGAACGGCGGCGAATAGAGGTCGCGTCACTTCATCTACGATATCCCCTGTGAAGCAAATCAAATCCGGTTTTTCGCTCTGAATCAAGGCAATAACCGACTCCAACTCTTTCGGTTCAAAATAATGACCGAGATGGACATCACTGAATTGAATGAGCTTTGTCCCCTTAAAGCTTTCTGGCAATCCCGGAATCGTGATGGACAATCGCACGACATCAAGTGTTTTTCGTTCCCAAACATGTCCGTACACGCCAGCCGCTATACCGAGACCAATTAATCCCCCTACCCATTTCGTGACTTTGTGGAGAAATGTCTTTCTTGAAATGGGAGCAAGGTTAGGATCACTCACTGTCTTTCATTCGCTCATACCCATTCACGACAACGTCCAATCTTCCCGTCACCGGGTCAATGAGTAAGCCATGCACCTCCACATTCGGTGGGAGGAGTGGGTGATTTTTAATCGTTTCTACGCTATTTTTCACACTTTCTTCTACACGATCGAATCCGTGCAGCCATTTATGTAAGTTAATCCCTGCATGTTGAAGCGTGGAAAACGTTTGAGCCGAGACTCCTCGCTCCAGCATCTTCTCCATCGTGCGTTTGCTGTCTATCGCACTCATTCCGCAGTCATAATGCCCGACGACCATCACTTCTTCGGCATTCAATTCGTAGATCGCAATAAGAATACTACGCATGATACTCCCAAAAGGATGGGACACGATTGCCCCGGCGCTTTTTACGTGCTTAATATCCCCATTGCGCATGTTCATGGCTTTCGGCAGCAGTTCAACCAAACGGGTATCCATACAAGATAGCACGACCAATCGTTTATCAGGAAACTTGGTGGTTTGGTACTTTTCATATTCTTGATTCGCCACAAATTCATGGTTAAATGCGAGAATTTCATCCAAATTGCGCACTTTCACAGCACCTACCTCTCTTAGTAGTATGTATTTGTATCGTATGCTTTTCTATTTTACATAGGAGGATCAAAATCTCGCAAGTGACTATGGCAGTTTCTTATCAAGTGGTTCATTTTGTCAGGATGTAATGTTGCTCATCTAAACGAAACTTTATTGGTGAGAAGAGGTTCTCAATCGTCGAGTAAATTGGTTCTCTTCTTGTGAATTTCTCACCTATCCATAGACCATACAGTTCAACCTGCGTCTTGTCGTGATCAAGTAGCTCCTCGCACCAAGCACGTAGATGCATCATTCTGCCCATTCTTTTTTGATAGTCCTCTACGTGTTCTTGATAGTAACGAGGCCTCTCCTCTTCTGGGTACATCCCGAGTTTTACTTTATCAGGATGCTTGGAAATGCTAAATCTGCAAGCGCAACCCTCTTCGGTTGTCACCCACCATGCCTGTTTTTTCGGAAAATGCTTGAAAAAATGAGGGCATTTTTCCCGAGACAGTTTGCCTGTCAAAACATAAGGGGAAAGTAGCGGCTTAGGTTCAAATCCCGGTGTTTCTTTTATCATGACGAATAATTCCAGACACATCGGTTCAGTTCCTCCGGAAAGAGTTCTTTTTTTATTGAAATTTAGACTAGCCTTAATACTTGCACTAGCACTAATCCTTCCAGCCTGTAGTGAAACGGCAAACACACCTGAAGTACTGGCTACCTGCCTATGTATTAGCCATTGATCGATTTGACGAAGGTACTGGAATGTGGTTCGTTGCTTTGTCAACCGAGTCCAATGATGAAAAGGAATTACGTGCTCTCGTGGAAAATACTCGGACCTTAGCCAAAGACAAGAAAGAGGAAGTTAACTCTATTTCTGTGTCCATTATCAAACCAGATGGAGCAATTCCTCCCACTGTTACCGCATTTGGCAGAATCGCCTTGACGAGTAAAGGTATGGAACAAACCGGATTAAGTAGTACTTCCGAAATGGTCTTTGAATATAAAAATGATCCAGAAGCAAGTCCTAAGCAACCACCAGCTACAGAAACATCGAAGTAACCTCTGTGATTCTATTAAAAATTGTGTAATGATAATCAAAGCCAGGGTTAAAATACCTTGGCTTACTTCTTGCCCCGAGACAGGTCTAAGTTTAGCCAATTCATCAGGTTAATACTTGGAAAAGTTTATCGATTTGTTTCTTACTGGCGAATGACTCATCCATCGATAAAAAGGATAAGAGGGTAATCGCCTCTCTTTTCATCCTAGGATACACCTTCAGCAGAGTTGCAATGTAATGACCATTGGGAATGAGACAGGATAAATCAGACATGAAAGCTTGGTCCAGTGTATTTATCCCTTGATTTAATTGGTTGGATATTTTTGTTGAGTTTTTCATATCCATTCCTGAAACGTCGGCATAAAAAAGACAGGTTTCACAATCTATACCTGTATTGGCGATCTCTTTTCCTTCAATGGTTAGATACCTTTGACGAAAACCAGCCTACTTAAACTCAATAGGTGATGTTGAAGAACGAATCCGACTGAAATTGTTCTAAATTAATAAAATCTACGGACATTTGCACCATACAAAAAGACACTACCTATAGCTAGTGTCCTTTGTATTGGTTATTTTCTTATTAATTACTTTTTGCTACGCCTACACCCTAGCTAATCTTCGCCTCAATCCGCAGCTTGTCCGCCACCATCGCGATGAACTCACTGTTGGTCGGCTTCGCCTTGGTGTTGGAAATCGTATAACCAAACAAACTGGAGATGGAGTCCAAATTACCACGGGACCACGCTACTTCTATCGCATGGCGGATGGCACGTTCTACACGACTAGCGGTTGTATTGAATTTCTTGGCAATGTCCGGGTACAGGACTTTGGTAATCGAACCGAGCAGCTCGACATCGTTATATACCATTGTAATCGCTTCCCGCAAATACAAATATCCTTTGATATGAGCAGGAACTCCAATCTCATGAATGATGCTGGTGATGCTCGCGTCCAAATTACGTCCGCGGATTTGCAAGGTAGCTTGCGGTTTCACAGAAGAAACAAAAGACGAGGCAGGTTTGGTTGTAATGATTTGGCGGATGCGCTGTGCCAGCACCTCCATATCAAACGGTTTCAAAATGTAGTATGCTGCTCCCAGTTCTACTGCTTTCTTCGTAATTTCTTCCTGCCCGAAAGCAGTCAACATAATAATTTTAGGTTGAGGACTTAAGCGCATGGCCTGAATTTGCTCCAAAACAGCCAAGCCATCCAGATGTGGCATGATGATATCCAAAATTAATACATCGGGTACACGTTCCTGCAGCAGTCGGACTACCTCATTGCCGTTGTAAGCAACACCCACAACATTCATGTCATACTGGCTACTGATGTACTCTTCCAACAGATTTACAAATTCACGGTTATCATCTGCCAACAACACTTCAATCTTGCTCAAGGTCGTTCCTCCTAACAATGGACGGTCTTTTGGAAAGAAGGTGGCGTTCTAGAAGTTAACAAATCTAAAAGGATTAGTCCTTACCATCTTTTCTCTACAAAAATTATTCGACAAAGCAAATTCCATTCCTGCCAATGACGAAAGATTGAATGATATAACTGATATTTCGACAAAGAATCCATTCATTCCCAATCGATTCGTCAAAGGACTGCAAAAATCGAAAAGCCGCCTCGCTTCGTTCGCGTGACGGCACTTCATTCAAGCAGCTTTGGTTGTATTGGTTCGAGATTCGGCAGTACCCCGCACATTCACACCAGCATCCTGAAGCATCCACTCAATGTAGCAGCCATATCCCGAAGTAGGATCATTGACAAACACATGCGTGACAGCACCGACGATCTTGCCTTTTTGAATGATGGGGCTGCCGCTCATCCCCTGTACGATACCACCAGTCTTTTCCAAAAGGCGTTTGTCCGTGACTTTAATAATCATCCCTTTGGTTGCAGGAAAATGCTGCTTGACCACGTTTGCGATCTCAATATCGAACTCTTCTACCTTCTGGCCTTCCACGACAGTAAGAATTTTGGCTGGCCCTTCCTCTACCTGCTCAGCAAGAGCGATCGGTAACGGCTCCTGGTAATAGCTGCGTTTGGGCTCGTCCTTCATTTTGCCGAAAATGCCAAAAGGGGTATTTTTGGTTATATTTCCGAGAACTTCACTTTCATTGTAGAAACGTGCAAATTTCTCCCCTGGGTTGCCACTTTGTCCTTTTTCAATCGATGTGACACTTGCTTGCACGATCTGGCCATCTCCTACGACAATGGCTTGACCAGTATCAACGTCGGAAATGACGTGCCCTAATGCCCCGTACGCTTTGGAATTCGGATCATAAAAGGTCAGTGTCCCTACTCCTGCCGCTGAATCCCGAATATAGAGACCCATACGGTATTCACTGTCTTTTTTGTCTTTTGCCGGGTGCAAAGTGAGCGAAAGCTTTTCCTTGCCACGAACGACAAGCAATTGAACGGAATGATTCTTTTTCCCCGTTTCGTTAATCAATTTCTTTACGTCGTTCATGTCATTGATGTACATGTCGTTCATTTTGATAATCATGTCACCGACGTGTATACCTGCCTGTTCACCTGGAGAAAACTTGTTTTTACCATTGTCAACTAAATGATGACCGACAACCAAAACACCCGCTGTTTGCAGCTTCACCCCGATTGACTGTCCACCAGGGTACAACCGCAGATCTGGCAATACATTTACTTTTACAGCAGTCAGCGGAATGTTATGCCACTTCACCTGCAATTGGGCTTCCCCAGCCCTACGCGGTTCAACGGACATAGGCCTGCTCAAATCAACGGATACCTCACGCGCCTCTGTCCCGTTAACGTGCAAAATATCAGGATTGCTATTGATTAGCGTGCCCATTACCGGCACAGAGACCCGCAGTTGCTCAAGGGACCCTTCCATCAAACGCAATTCACGGGGAAAGGAGGACAGATCGCGGAACGGGGTGGAACTCACGACAAGCGCCGTGATGAGGAGAAGGAGACTTCCCATCCATTTTCTTTTGTTTTGTCGGATCACCAGTAATCACTCCTACCGTTCCCTACCTACACCTACAAAACAAAACGGTCAGGTCCGTTTTGATTGACCGCAAGCGGTCATGAGGGACACCTCCACCTTGTGTACCTTTAATGTTGCCACCAGCCAAGCGGATTATGTCAGGAAAATAACCCACTCTGAACATTAGAAAACCAAGCTTCACCAAGCCCACAGGAGGCCATTGCTGTACTCTAATTAACGAAAAAAAGACTGCCAACTTACATTAGCTGACAGTCTTTCGTTCACGGCCGAGAAGGATCATCTCGCGTGCATGTTCTTCTGTTTTCGCTGTTACCTCTGCCCCGCTTAGCATGCGAGCCAGCTCCGTTACTCGTTCATCATCAGACAACCGATGGACCCGCGTCTCCGTTTCATTCTCGCTCATTTCCTTTTTGATCAGAAAATGCGCGTCTGCCATGGATGCTACCTGGGGCAAGTGCGTAATGCACAGGACTTGGCGTTGCCCAGCGACTCGGGCGAGCTTTTCTGCTATCGCTTGAGCTGCTCTTCCACTGACACCTGTGTCGACTTCATCAAAAATAAGGGTCTCCACTTGATCCGTGCCCGCCAAAATCGTTTTAATGGCAAGCATGACACGAGATAACTCCCCGCCAGAAGCAATCTTCGCTAAAGGACGCAATGGCTCACCCGGGTTAGGTGAGATTAAAAACTCGATCTGATCCATTCCGTTTGCATCTACGAATCGCTTGATTCCGTCGATTTCTACCCCATCATCATCTGGCGTCTGCCTGACGTCGATGGCAAAACGAGCACGCTCCATGTGCAGTTCTTTTAGCTGCTGCTCGATTTCTTGTGCGAGTTGTCCTGCACATTCGGAACGAATGACCGACAACTCCAATGCCTCCACTGCCAAATCGGCTGCAAACTCCTGCAATTGCTTTTCCACCTGCTGTAGGCGGTCTTCGTAGTGATGCATGTCATCCAATTCATCCTGAATCGTGGCAGCGTACTCCAAAATATCGTCTACACTTTTGCCATACTTGCGTTTTAACGACTGGATTTGATCAAGACGACGCTCTACTTCTGCCAATTGCTCCGGTTCAAATTCCATTTGGTACGACAATTGACGAAGGTTATGTACCACATCTTCTATCTGGTAGTATGCCGATTGGACCATCTCCAAAATCGGAACGATCTGTTCTTCGTAGTTCACACCACGCTCAAGCTCTCCCATCGCATGCCCTAACCAATCCATGCCCTTTTGGTCACCATGCAATGCTCGGTATGCATCTTGAATCGTTGAATAAACTTTTTCAATGTTCATCCACTTTTTCCGCTGCTGCATGAGCTTCTCGTCTTCGCCAGGCGTGAGAGTTGCCGCCTCAATTTCATCCAGCTGATATTGCAATAGATCGATGCGTTGTACCAGCTCCCGATCATTACGTGCCATACGCTCCAGATCTTGCTTTGTTTTGCGGTAAGCAGCATACAGGGTACCGTACTCTTGCTTCGCAGATCCTAATGCGCCCTCCCCATATGCATCGAGCCAATTGATATGCTTGTCTGACTGCATCAGCATATGCGTATCGTGTTGTCCATGGACCGTAACCAGCCATGGCCCTAACTCACGCAGCATAGCGAGAGTTACGAGCTGGCCATTTATTCGAATGATACTCTTCCCTTGATTCGATATATCTCGGCGTACCACGAGCATTCCGTCTTGCTCAATCTGGACACCGACATTCTTACAAACGTCAAGTCCAGGATGACCAGGCGGCAATTCAAACAGTCCTTCCACTTCTGCACGCGGCTCTCCGTAACGGACAAAATCAGCCGAAGCCCGTCCTCCTAACAACAGTCCTAGCGCATCAATAATGATGGATTTACCGGCACCAGTCTCCCCTGTCAGGATATTTAGGCCTTTTTGGAAAGAGACCGTCACTGATTTGATGATGGCAAAATTTCGGATCGAGAGTTCTACTAGCATCGCAAGCGACCACCTTCTACAACATTTCCATTAAGCGTTTTGTCACTTCATTGGTATTTTCTTTGGAACGGCAAATAATCAGGATGGTGTTGTCGCCACTGATTGTCCCCATGATTTCTTCCCACGGAAGATTGTCAATCAGTTCAGCTACCGCATTCGCATGTCCCGAAAGTGTCTTCAGTACAATAAAATGATCAGCTTGGTCAATGCTAATAAAGGAATCCACAAGCATGCGTTTCAGCTTTTGCAGTGGATTGAATTTTTGTTCAGCAGGCATTGAATACTTATATCGTCCATCAGGGAGCGGCACTTTTACCAAGTGTAGTTCCTTGATGTCTCGGGATACAGTCGCTTGCGTTACGTTAAAGCCAGCAATCCGCAAGCGGTCCACCAGATCATCCTGTGTTTCCACCTCTTGATTGCTGATGATATCCCGAATTCGAATATGTCGTTGCCCTTTGTTCATATGGATTACTCCCATTCCCCTTGTAATTTCGTTCGTATTGCTTCGAAAAAGCCACCTTTTTTCCACTTAATCAGCGGAGTAACACACGGTGACTTTTTAATGTAAATCTGATCGCCGCCCTCGAGTCGATAACCAAACTGCCCGTCAATGGACAGTCCCATCTCTTGATGTATGGCATCCACTTCGACCCGGATCGTTTGATTGCCTGACAGTACCATTGGTCGGGCCGTCAAGGAATGCGGAGCCACTGGCGTCAGTAATAGCATGTCCACATTGGGCGCCACTATAGGACCGCCTGCAGAGAGTGAGTATGCCGTTGATCCTGTTGGCGTAGAGACAATGACACCATCTCCGCTGAACGTCGCGACGTATTCATCATCGAGAAAGACCGCACATTGAATGATTCGGCAAAATGACCCTTTTGCAATCCCTATATCATTCATGGCCGTGTATGTCCCCAATGTGGTTCCTTTTCGCACCAAACAAGCTTCCAACATCGCTCTCTTTTCAATGTCGTACTTTCCAGATAGGAGATTGTCAACAGCCTGAGGCAGATGCTCCGGTTCCGCTTCCGACAAAAAGCCCAACGTGCCTAAATTAATTCCAAAGATCGGGATCGAGTGTCCGGCAAGCTGGCGAGCAATTCTGAGTAGCGTGCCATCGCCCCCTAATACACAAACCAAATCTGCCTGCTTCCCCATCTCTTCTACAGATGTGCCAAGCTCTGGATGTCCTACATCTGATGCGACATGTTCATCCAGGAATACCTGTGCCCCTCTGTCCTCAAGTAAATACAGCAGTTCCCGTGCAACGATACGTGCTTCGGGTTTTCCTTTGTTCGCTATGATTCCAATTTTCTTCACGTGGTCCACCCCAAAACTGGTTGGTTGGAAATCCTTCTTGAACAACCTCATATACAAGTATACAACTTCACATGCATAAATAAAAAGCCTCGATTGTGACAAAACTCTCGAGGCTTTGGTTTTTTATCCTATTTCAAATTCGCATGAGCAGAGGCAACTACCTCTGTTACGCATTGCAGCCAAGCTTCCGAATCCATGCCGCCCTCACTTTTCTGGACATGCATAACAAATTCAATGTTTCCTTCTCCCCCTGTAATTGGAGAGTAGTCCAAGCCCTTTAGCGCGAAACCCAATCCACTGGCAAATTGACCGATGTCAGTCAGCACGCTCTCGTGTACTTCTGGATCACGGACGATTCCATTCTTTCCGACTCTATCCTTGCCGGCTTCAAATTGAGGCTTAACCAGCGCAACGACGTCACCGCCACCCGTCAGAAAACGGTACAACACGGGTAAAATCAATCGCAATGAAATAAACGATACGTCAATCGATGCCGAGTTTGGACGCTCATGTTCAAACGCTTCCGGGTCCATATGGCGGAAATTCGTCCGTTCCATGACGACCACTCGTTCATCCTGTCGCAAGCTCCACGCGAGCTGTCCGTACCCGACATCAATAGCGTATACACGTCGCGCACCGTTTTGTAGCGCACAATCAGTAAATCCGCCAGTGGAAGCCCCGATGTCCATCATGACACGATCCTTCATGTCGATTTCAAAGACACGCAATGCCTTTTCCAGCTTGAGGCCACCCCGACTCACATACGGGTGTACCTCGCCCTTCACCGTAATCGCAACATCCTCGGCAAATTTGGTTCCCGGCTTGTCACAGCGCTCGCCAGCTACTTGCACAAGACCTGCCATTACGGCTGCTTTTGCTTTTTCTCTGGTCTCATAATGGCCTCTTTCGACCAAGAGAACATCAACCCGTTCTTTTCTTACACTCATGCTTCCACTACGCCCTTCGAAATTGGCATCAAGGATCGGACACGAGCAGCAATATTATCAGCTGTGAGCCCTACCTCTTGCCGCTGTTCTTTCACACTTCCATGCTCAACAAAATAATCAGGTACGGCGACAACCTGTACATTCATGCCGTGATAGCCTGCACGATTGTAGCATTCAATGACAGCGCTGCCGAATCCACCCATTTCACAGCCCTCTTCGACCGTAATGATATCGTAGCCTTCCTTCGCCAGACGGAACAACAGCTCTTCGTCCAAAGGCTTGCAAAAACGCGCATTAACCAGCATCGGTTTGATTCCTTCTTCTTGAAGCTGATTGACAGCCGCCTCAGCAATTTCGAATACGTGACCGAACGACAGGATTGCCACGTGTTTGCCTTCGCGTACAATCTCCGCTTTTCCAATTGGCAGCACTTGCAGATCATCATCCATTTTAACGCCACGAGTCGGCAATCTCGGATAACGATAAGAGATCGGACCTTCTTTATATTCCACTGCTGTCTTCATCATGTGACGCAGCTCATTTTCATCCTTCGGTGCCATAATGACCATATTGGGAATGATACGCATAAATGCCACATCGTACATCCCTTGGTGTGTCTCCCCGTCTGCTCCGACGAGTCCAGCACGGTCAACGGCGAAAATCACATTGAGTTTTTGGCGTGCGACATCGTGGATCAACTGATCATAGGCTCTTTGCAAAAAAGTCGAATAAATCGCAAAGACTGGCTTCAAGCCTTGTGTCGCTAATCCTGCAGCAAATGTACATGCGTGCTGCTCTGCAATCCCAACATCAAACAGTCTGTCAGGGTACTTCTGTCCAAATGGGATCAAGCCTGAACCCGCTGGCATCGCAGGAGTAACAGCCACGATCGAATTGTCTTCATCTGCGAGCTTCATCATCGTATCCGCAAAAACAGACGTATACGTTGGTGCTGATTTCGGTGTATCACCTGACTCGATTTTATACGTACCGATACCATGCCATTTGACAGAGTCAGCTTCCGCTGGCGCATAGCCTAGTCCTTTTTTCGTGATGGCATGAATCAAAACAGGGCCTTTTGTATGCTTGGCCGTCTTCAATGTATCGAGTAACAGCTCCATATTATGTCCGTCGATTGGGCCAATATACGTAAAGCCGAGCTCTTCGAAGAGAACGCCAGATACGAGCAAGTATTTCATGCTGTCCTTGAAGCGTTCAGCCATGTGAGCCAATTTGCCCCCTACAGCCGGAATGGATTTCAACAATCCTTCGACTTCATCCTTCGCCCATTGATAGTTCTCCGTCGAGCGAATTTTCCCCAAGTAGTTGTGCAATGCCCCAACGTTTGGCGCGATGGACATTTCGTTATCATTTAATACAACGATGACATTCTTACGCTCATGACCGATGTGATTCAAGGCCTCCAGAGCCATACCACCTGTCAGTGCACCGTCTCCGATCACAGCAATCACATGGTTCTTTTCTTTTTTCAAATCCCGCGCAGTCGCCATCCCCATTGCTGCAGACAATGACGTACTGCTATGCCCGGTTTCCCAGACGTCATGCGGGCTTTCCACCATTTTCGGGAACCCACACAGACCTTTATACTGACGCAAGGTCGGAAACATTTCCCGGCGTCCTGTCAGCAGTTTATGTACGTATGCTTGATGTCCGACATCCCAGATCAGCTTGTCCTTGGGACTGTCAAAAACATAGTGCAGCGCTAGCGTCAACTCGACGACTCCCAGATTCGGCGCGAGATGGCCACCTGTTTTCGATAACGTCTCGATTAAAAACTGACGGATCTCGGATGCCAATGTATGTAGCTGCGGTTGCGTGCACTTTTTCAAGTCTTGAGGATCATTTATAGTAGTAAGCAGCACTGGTATTCCTCACTTTCCACTGTTCGTTCTCCGGCGATTGTGCATGCTGCATATCAATCAAGCCGCTAGAAAACCCGGCTTTCCTTATTGCTATAGCCGATTTCGCTTATTTTCAGCTTGATTCATTATAACGGTTTCTTAATAAAAACACCACTTTTCATCAACATATACGAATATGAAGGCGATCTCTTGCATTTTCTGGTAAGATAATTATGAATACATACTCCGAACAAAAGAGGTGGACGTCCGTGAAGTTCTCACAAATTCAGTATGAACGCATGGATATGGACAAAGTTGAAGGACAATTCAAGCAATTGTTGGAAGCGTTTCAACATGCTACAAGCTTCTCTGAGCAAGATACACTCATGGCTCAATTGAACAAACTGCGACAAGAAGTGGAATCAGCGCGGAATGTCGCACAAATTCGCCACACGATCAATACAGAAGATCCTTTCTACAAAGCCGAGCAGGACTATTGGGATGAAGCAACTCCTTTGTATACCGGAATCGTTTCCCGCTACTATCAGGCGATCGTCGATTCTTCCTTCCGCGCTGAATTGGAGGAAAAATGGGGAGCACAGCTTTTCCGCATCGCGGAGAGCACACTCCGTACATTTTCGCCAGAAGTCATTTCTGATTTGCAGGAAGAAAACCGTTTGGCCAGTCAATATCTCGCACTGAAAGCTTCTGCCAAAATCATGTTTGAAGGAGAAGAGCGAAACCTTTCAGAGATCGTTCCTTTTACAATCGCGAAAGATAGAGACATGCGCAAACGTGCTAATGAAGCGAAGTATGGTTTTATGCGGCAACATACGGACGAATTTGATCGCATTTACGATCAGCTCGTCAAGGTACGCACACGCATCGCCAAAAAACTCGGCTTCACTAGCTTTGTGGAGCTAGCCTATGCACGTATGAACCGTACCGATTACAACGCAGAAATGGTAGGCAGTTTCCGCCGGCAAGTGCTTGAGCACATCGTTCCAGTAGCGTCTAAGCTCGTCGAACGTCAGCGCCAGCGCATTGGTGTCGATACACTTGAGTATTACGATCTCTCCTTTGATTTCGCTACAGGGAATCCAAGCCCGAAAGGCCCGCCGGAATGGATTGTGGAAAACGGGAAAAAGATGTATGCCGAGTTGTCACCTGAAACGGACGAATTTTACAACTTCATGCTGGACAACGACTGTTTTGATTTATTGAGCAAAAAAGGGAAGGCTACAGGCGGCTACTGTGAATACATCAGCCAATACAGGCTCCCCTATATTTTCGCCAATTTTAATGGTACATCTGGTGATATCGACGTACTCACGCACGAGGCAGGACATGCGTTTCAGGTGTATGTAAGCCGAGATTTTGAGGTCCCTGAATATCATTTCCCAACCTATGAGGCCTGTGAAATCCATTCGATGAGCATGGAGTTTTTGACCTGGCCATGGATGGAGCATTTTTTCAAAGAAGATACCGACAAATACAAGTTCTCTCATTTGAGTGGCGGACTCCAGTTCATTCCGTATGGGGTGTCTGTTGATGAGTTCCAGCATGTTATCTACGAGAACCCAGATATGACCCCGACAGAGCGCAAACGGGCTTGGCGTGAAATTGAGCGCAAGTACCTCCCGCATCGCAATTACTCACAGAATGAGTATCTGGAGGAGGGCGGTTTCTGGCAGCAACAAGCGCATATTTTTCATAGCCCCTTCTATTACATCGACTACACATTGGCACAGATTTGCGCGTTCCAATTTTGGAAACGGTCTCAATCTGAGCCGAAGCAGGCTTGGGAGGATTATTTGACGCTTTGCCGTGAAGGCGGAAGCAAATCGTTCCTCGAGTTGGTACAAGTGGCGAAGCTGTATTCTCCCTTTGAGGACGACAGTATACCATCAGTGATTGGCGAGATTGAACAATTTTTAAATAGCATTGACGATAAAAGCTTGTAATACGTAGGTATACAAAAAAGCTGGCATTTCCCGTATGGGTTGCCAGCTTTCACTTATTTATTACGATCACGAACGTAGTCGGCCAAAGGGCTGAGTGCAGAGTTCTCAATTCCCGCATCTGCAAGTGCTGCTTTTGCCTCCGCAATCAATTCGTCAAGACGCGTCTTCGATTCTGCTAGACCAAGAAGCGATGGGTACGTCGCCTTTTCCCGATCCGCATCGCTGCCAACTGCTTTCCCCAGCTCTTGGGCATCTCCTTCCACATTCAAGATGTCATCCTGAATTTGAAAAGCAAGACCAATGCAAACGCCATAGCGTGTCAATGCTTCCATTTGTCCTTCGGATGCTTCTGCGAGGTAGCCTCCCCCGCGCAAGGCTGCGATCAAGAGATCACCCGTTTTGTGACGATGGATAAATTCGAGCTGCTCCAGGTTAAGACGCTTGCTCTCCCCTTCGATATCAGCCATTTGTCCGCCGACCATGCCAGTTGCTCCTGCACGTTTTCCCAGCTCCGCAATCAGTTTTACGGTAGTAGCCGCTGAAACATCAGCTCGATCCATGTAAGCTTCTGCAATGTATGCGAATGCTCTCGTCAACAAGGCATCTCCTGCGAGAATGGCTGTTGCTTCACCGAATACTTTGTGATTGGTCGGTTTTCCGCGACGAAGATCATCGTCGTCCATAGCAGGGAGGTCATCATGAATCAAGGAGTACGTATGTATCATTTCCAAGGCAGCCGCAAATGCCACACCCCGTTCAATCGGCTTGTCCAATGCTTCGAGGACCGCCAATACCAGCATGGGACGCAGCCTCTTTCCGCCTGCCATGAGCGAATACTTCATGGATTCGTACAAGTTTTCCGGGACTCCTTGCTGCTCAAGGGCGGGCAGGAGTTTTTGTTCTATATAGGCGGTCTTCTCCACCAAATAACTCTCGAATGTATGCACGCCGATCATTATTCTCCTTCCACGCGAAAAGCCTTCTGCTTTACCTGCCCGTCTTCTTCTACCAACTGGGTAATCTTCGCTTCGATTGCATCCAGCTTTTGACCGCAAATTCTGGAAAGAGTTACTCCTTCCTGATATAACGAAATCGCTTCTTCGAGGGGAATATCTCCTTCCTCGAGTCGATTGACGACTTCTTCCAGACGCTTCATCGCGTCTTCAAACTGCATATCAGTCTCTTGTTCTGTTTTCTTGCGAGCCACTCTTCTTCTCCTCCTCCCGGTTCACTTTTTCTACACGCGCAGTCGCACTGCCATCACTTAATCGTACCATGATCTCATCGCCCGGAGCAAACTGTTCCACCGATTTTATGAGTCTGTCATTCGTGTATACGAGTGAGAAACCACGCTGCATGACCTTCAGCGGACTCAGTGCTTCCAATGTAGCTACACGAGCTGCGAATGCCATTCTTTTTTGGTTGAGACGGCCGAGCATTCGTTCGTCCAGGGTGGCGCGGAGTTTAGACAGATTTTTTCTTTTATCCCCAACTTGATCGGCAAGACGATAGCGCTTGATCTGTTCGTCTAATCGCGTATAGCGCTCGCGTCTTCTTTCCAGCAAATGCTTCATCGATTGACGCATCCGCAAATGTGCCCGATCCAATCGTTCAGAGGCTTCCTCCAATCTTCGCTCCGGTTGGCGCATCGCATACGAATTGCTCAAGCGTGTCAAACGGTTCCTCTGCTCTGTCATGGTACCACGTACTGCTCGATGCATCCGTATTTCGAGCTGCCGCACTCTCTCGACCCATTCCAAATAATGCGGTACAGCCAATTCAGCTGCCGCTGTAGGCGTAGCTGCACGGACATCTGCAACGAAGTCGGCGATCGTCACATCCGTCTCGTGTCCAACAGCGGAGATGACAGGGATGAGTGATGCAGCAATTGCCCTCGCTACGTTTTCATCATTAAACGCCCACAGCTCCTCGATGGAACCACCACCTCGCCCTACGATGAGAACATCAATATCAGGCTGGTCGTTCATAATCCGAATAGCGGAGACAATCGATGCAGGTGCTTCCGTACCTTGGACAACGGCTGGTGAAAGTACGATCTCTGCTTGCGGATACCGTCTGCGAATCGTCGTGCAAATATCTCGAATGGCTGCTCCTGTCGGAGAAGTGACGACACCGACACGTTTGGGAAAACGCGGAAGCATCCGTTTCCTCTCCGCTGCAAACAACCCTTCTTGAGCCAATTTTTCTTTCAGCTGCTCAAATGCTAGATAAAGCGAGCCAAGACCATCTGGCTGCATCTCTTTGGCGTACAGCTGATACGCGCCGTCCCGTTCGTATGCAGAAATAGACCCGCGTACGATCGCTTTTGCTCCATCTTTGGGCAAGAAACGCAGGAAGCGGTTATGACTCGCAAACATGACGACTTTGATGCGGGACTGCTTGTCCTTGAGCGTGAAATACATATGACCGCTGGAATGGTGGGTAAAATTGGAGATTTCCCCTCTCACCCATATATCTTGAAGGTGGGGTTCCTGTTCCAGCACCAGCTTAATATAACGATTGAGATCACTCACTGATAAGATATCTTGTAATGCCATGCGGCCCCTCCTTTACAAAAAACTTGGCTTTGCCGTGCATATAACAAGGACTATGCAAAAGAATGGATAAAGCTTATGCCTTATCCATTCTATAATAAGTTGCCGATTTTCTTCTATTGTTTTGCTTGCTTTTTCGCTGCCGCAACGGTATTTTTCAGCAGCATCGTAATTGTCATCGGGCCAACACCACCCGGAACTGGGGTCAAAAAGCTAGCCACTTCTTTGACCTCGTCGAACTTGACATCTCCAACCAGCTTACCCGTTTCGATGCGGTTCACACCAACGTCAATAACGACAGCGCCCGGTTTGACATGCTCCTTGCCGATCATATGAGCCCTACCGGTTGCAACGACGAGAATGTCTGCCTTTTGGGTGTAGTCCTCGAGATTTTGCGTGCGAGAATGACACATGGTTACCGTAGCATTTTCCTGTTGCAGTAGCAATGAGACCGGCTTACCAACGATGTTGCTACGTCCGATCACTACTGCATGTTTGCCTGCCATAGGGGTACCTGTGCGCTTGATCAATTCAATAATCCCGTGTGGTGTGCAAGGAAGCAGCGTATCATTTCCCAATACCATGTTTCCTACGCTAATCGGATGGAAACCATCCACATCTTTTTCAGGAGCAATGGCTTCAATTACCGCATGCTCTGAAATATGACCGGGAAGAGGAAGCTGAACCAAAATCCCATTAACGTTCGGATTTTCGTTCAACTGTTGAATGATAATCAACAACTCTTCCTCTGTGATGTCAGCGTCCTTCATGATGATCTCGGATGAAATACCGACTTCCTCGCAGCCTTTTGCTTTACCACGCACATAGGAGTGTGAAGCCGGGTCGTCTCCAACAATGACAACGGTCAAACCCGGTACGATCCCTTGTTTTTTCAATTCAGCTACTTCGTGCGCCAATTCGGCCCGAATACTCTGTGCTACTTCTTTTCCCTGGAGAATGGTTGCAGCCATGGAGAAATTGCCTCCTTTATCAACGTCGATACGTTAAGTGTACCGATTTCCCCCTCAGCTGTAAAGCCGAATTATAAAAAGTTTTCATTTATTTAATGTTCGTCTTTTGCTTCATCCACCCCAACATAGCGACTCCATAGGCATTATCACCGGAGTAAACGGGGTCACAGAAGTACAGCTTCGCCTTCACAGCAGGGTGTTGCAGGCGTTTGATCAGCCGCTCACGTATGTAATAATTAGCAGCTACTCCACCAACAATCAAGATATCCTTCGGGTAGCCTTGCTCTACAGCATGGCGCAATGACTTCTCTAGTGTATTGGCAATACATTGCTCTGTCGCCCGAGCAATCTCAGCAGGGCTCGTACTTCCCTTCTCCACTTCACGCAAAAGCGAAGCTTCTGGACCAGAAAAGCTAAAGGAAAGCCCATCAACCGCCGAAGAAATCCGAAACGCACCTGTTGAGTCCTTGGCTAACTGCTCCAACGCGGGACCTGCAGGAAAGGACAGACCGAGTGCCACACCAATCCGATCAACCAGCTGCCCAGCGTGCAGATCAATCGTTCCACCGATTTTCTCAATGGCATAACCGGCTGCATGACGCTCGCACAACAACAACTCACTGGTGCCCCCAGACAAATGTACGGCCAAAAAGCGATCGTCTGTCGGACGTACCTCAGCAGTATATTCCCCCGCCGCGATATGCCCCTCTTGATGAGTGGTCAAGTGGAGGGGAACGCGCAAATACGTCGCCAACGATTTCGCCAAGCCCTCTCCTACCTTAAATACAGGCATGTACGATCCGTCTTGCGGACGCGGCTTCTCGCTCACGCAAATCGCTGCAATCTCGTAATCCTTCCACTTCATCTCTTCACTTAATTCCGGCAGGTTCATCACATGCTGAAAGACGGCTTCGGATTGTTGCAGTCCGCGCTTGCCCTCCTTTACTTTCAGAAGGCGTTTTGCTTCTGCGACAATTCGGCCGTCTTCCTCTGCCAAGCACAGTGATGTCCGGTAATTGCTCGTGTCGATGCCCAACATTACCTTACTCATGCTTGTATCTCCTACCTATTACGCCTGCTTGGTTTCACGCGATTGCAAGAAGCTAGACAACACACCGTTAATGTATCGGTGGGACTGCTCGTCGCTAAAGAGCTTCGCGATCTCAATCGCTTCGTTCATCACGACTTTGTCAGGAGTGCCTTGCTCGAACATGATCTCGTAAAAAGCCAGACGAAGAATAGCGCGATCTACATTGGCGATGCGTTCCAATTGCCATCCACGCAGATACTTCTTGATTTCTGCATCAATCTCAGTCAAGTTATTCAATACACCGTCGAGGAGATAACGCAAGTACTGCGCATTTTCCTCGGATTCTTCCATGACGAGGGCGACCGCATCCGTTAGCGGAACCTCTGCCATATCGATTTGGAAAAGACATTGAACTGCTTTTTCTCGTGCTGTTCTTCGTTTCATACCATTCATTCACCTACTAATTAGATTGAGCTCGGACCTTCTTTATGTCACCGAAACTTACCTGGTAAAATCTTGTCGAGTATCTCACGCAAGTCTTCTTTATGATCAAGCTTGCGACCAATGTAATAACCGGTCCCGACAATCACAACAAAAACCAGTGTATCCCAAAATCCCACGAGAAGGTAGATGATGCCGAAAAAAAACCCGGCCAAAACCCCCATTAGCTTCCCCTTGTGTTCCCACATTAACTCCCTTAGCATGGACTTCACCTTCTATTCCACCCGTTTACGAGCCGCGTAGTTTTCCTGCTGAGCTACTTCCGTCACGACAATGACCACCTCGGAAATGACAACACCAGCAATCCCTTCGACTTGCTCCTTCACGTCAGCCTGTAGCTTCTGTGTCAGTTCAGGCAATGGCGTTTCGCCATCTACTGAAACACGCAGGGTGATAATATTGCCGCTCTCGAGTGCTTTGACTGTCGTTTTCATATCGCGCACTCCTTTAACACGGCGGGCTGCACGCTCTGCAATGGTCTGGATTGTCTGGATCGTAATGTTGACCTCACCCAAATCACTGCGCTGACGGATTCCCCGTTCTACTTTAGGCTTGTTAGAGCGGAAAGAACTGAAAAAGAAGCGAAGGCTGACTACGAGGAAAATAATCGCGACAACGAGATAGGTGATGTTCGTACCCGCCAGCATCTGATCCACGTACGGGCGGAAAAAATCTGGATGAATCAATCCGCTGGTCGCTGCAATCGCGATGCAGGACAAAACAATGAGCGCAAAGCTATAAATCGTCAAGATAAAGCGGTCAAACAAGTTCACAAGCACCTCTCCTTTCAGCCATGTTTGAAAAAGGAGACAAACACGGCACGCTCCGAAAAACTCCATGAATTTACGCTAAAAGCCTAACAAAATCACGTTTTCAAATGAGGAAAATGCCCCCTGTTCGTAGGGGGCATCCATCCGCTGCTTGTTAGCGCACGCGCTGGTGTTCTTCAACCGGTACTGGCGCCGGTGCTTTTTCTTCAGCTTTCAACTCAACATCAACGATATGTACGTTTACTTCTACTACGGAAAGACCTGTCATGCTCTCGATCCCATTGCGTACACTATCTTGAATATTTCGAGCGACTTCCGGGATGCGATGTCCGTATTTGACAATAATGGACACATCAACCGCTGCTTCTTTGGAGCCAACCTCCACACGAACGCCACGAGCTATATTTTTACGGCCTAAACGTTCAGCTATTTCTCCTACGAAACCGCCGCTCATTTGTGCTACGCCTTCTACTTCGGACGCAGCCATGCCGGCAATCACTTCCAACACTTCGGGAGCGATCTGGACCTTACCAAGTTCTGTTCTATCTAAATCTGGAGTAAACTCTTCCATGCTTCGCACCTCCCTTTAGATTTGTATTTCATTATACCAAGCACACCGTATTTTTACAAATCAGCCCTACTTACTCTTCATCAAGGTTCAAGTCGTAGGTTTCCAAGAATTTCGTATCGAAATTGCCGCTGACAAATACTTCATGCTCCAATACCTTCAAATGGAATGGAATCGTTGTCGTAATACCTTCTACGACGAATTCGCTCAAGGCACGCTTCATACGGTCAATCGCTTCGTTACGATCCTTGCCCCACACAATCAGCTTGGCGATCATAGAGTCGTAGTATGGAGGAATGGAATATCCCGCATACGCTGCACTGTCTACGCGCACACCAAAGCCGCCTGGCGCCAAATATTCTGTGATACGACCTGGCGAAGGCATGAAGTTTTTCGCAGGATTCTCAGCATTAATGCGGCATTCAATAGACCAGCCATCCATTTGGATATCCTCTTGTGTAAAGGACAATGGTTGGCCTGCCGCTACGGTCAGCTGCTCCTTGATCAGGTCAAATCCAGTCACCAGCTCGGTTACAGGATGTTCTACCTGAATACGCGTATTCATTTCCATGAAGTAGAACTGTCCGTGTTTGTCCAGCAAAAACTCGACAGTGCCTGCACCGTGATAGGAAACGGCTTTTGCCGCCGCAACAGCAGCTTCACCCATTTGTCGGCGCAGCTCTTCACTCAATGCTGGAGATGGCGCTTCCTCGATCAGCTTTTGGTGACGACGTTGGATGGAGCAGTCGCGCTCACCCAGGAATACGGCATTGCCATGCTTGTCTGCCATGATTTGAATTTCCACATGTCGTGGGCCTTCTACGAACTTCTCCAAGTAAACCCCTGAATTGCCAAAAGCCGTTTTCGCCTCGTTTTGCGCCTGACGGATCGCTTTTTCCAAATCTTCGTCGTCAACGGCTACGCGCATTCCGCGTCCGCCGCCACCCGCTGTCGCTTTGACCATGACAGGATAACCAATCTCGTTTGCGGTGACTACAGCGTCAGCCACATCTTCAATCAGTCCTTCCGTACCTGGTACAGTAGGTACACCTGCCGTTTTCATCGTATCCTTAGCTGTGGACTTGTCCCCCATCTTCACAATTGCTTCTGGGTCTGGACCGATAAAGGTAATGTTGCAGGCGGTACAAATCTCGGCAAAGTCTGCGTTTTCTGCCAAGAAACCATAACCAGGGTGGATGGCGTCTGCCCCTACCTTGGTCGCTACACTCATGATGTTTGCTATATTCAAATAGCTTTCCTTGGATGCCTTTGGACCAATACAGTAGGCTTCGTCGGCCAGCTTCACATGAAGCGCTTCACGATCCGCTTCGGAGTAGACGGCGACCGTACGAATGCCCAACTCGCGGCATGCCCGGATAATACGCACGGCAATCTCCCCGCGATTGGCAATCAATACTTTTTGAAACATTCCGCTCTCCCCCACCTTATTCTGGCTTCACCAAAAACAATGCTTGGCCATACTCAACCAATTGACCATCTTCTACGAGCACTTTCACGATCTCGCCGCTTACTTCTGCTTCGATTTCGTTAAAGAGTTTCATAGCTTCCACGATGCAAACGACTTTGCTCGCATTCACTTTGTCACCAGCTTGTACGTAAGACGGCTTGCCTGGTTCTGGTGCGCTATAAAAAGTTCCTACCATTGGAGATACAATCTTGTGGAGATTTGCGTCATCAGATGCTTGTACAACTGCTGCTTTCGGAGCTTCTGCTACGACTGGCGCTGCCGCAACAACTGGCTGAGCCGGGATATGTGCTACTGGTGCTGCAACAGGAGCTTGAACCGCTGGTTGCGTGACGACAATCGTTTCCGTACCATTGGATTTTTTCAGAGACACCTTGGCACCTTCTGTTTCCAAGTTAAATTCTTGAATGGAAGATTGATCAATTAACTTAATAATTTCACGGATTTCATGCATTTTCATTACGAACAAGCACTCCTTCTTTTCTTTCAATAAGGTTCGTGGAGTCCATTATGTATCCTTTTGGCAAACCATAAATCCATGGTAGCCTGTTGCCTATACCACGTCAAGAAAGGATTTCCCCGCTTCTATTCCAACAGAAGCGAGAAAATCCTTACCATCATGCCCGTTTCTCCAATCCCTTATAACGAGAAAGTACCGCAGCCTTTTTTAAGATGACTTGTATTGTACGTTAATGTTTGTCGCTGGGATATTCAAGTGCTGCTTCACGTTTGCAATGATTTCCACGACCTCGTTGGCGCTCAATTTATCTTTTTGTACAATGACTGTCGCCTTGTCGTTTTGGACAGTGACGACCGCATCCTGATAGCCACTCGCCTTGAGCATTTCTTCTGCAGTCATCGTAGCACTTTCCACGTTGGACAGCTCTTCAAACTTGGCCATCGCTTCTGCAACTGCCTGCGGAGAAGACTCCGTGCTGTTTACGATTGCGAGCTGTTCGTCTTTTTGTTGCTGCAGCATGGCTTCGCGTTTCATTTTGTAGCCTTGGAAGATTTCACTCGCCGTTTCTGCTACTGGGACGACCGTGTTCGTTGCGGCTGGTTTTGCTTCTGGCGCAGCAGGTGTTTTGGCTTCCTGCGTGCCATTTTTTTCGTCTACCGGAGTTGCCTTTGGAGCTTGATCGACAGGAGTTGCTTGTGGAGCGTGATCTACTTGCTTGGATTCAACAACCACGCCAGAATTTTGCTCTTGTTTCTGAACGGCTTGTTCTTGTCCTGATGTTGGGACCTGTTCTTGCGGCCCCTTCACCAAGTAATATCCGGAGAGCACAACCATGACAGCAAGCATTGTCAACAACCATACCGTTTGCTTTCGCAGAATCATTCGCCATTACCTCCTACCCTTTTTTGGGCAAAATGGATATTTTATAAGCGGGTACATCCAAAACCTTTTGAACGGCTTCAGTGATCCACGCTTTAACCTGGATGTTATCGGCCCCTTTAGCCACTACCAGGACCCCGCGGACTTTCGGCTTCAGCGTCTTCACAATAACAGGGGCATCTTGCTTGCCGCCTTGCACGATGACGACCTGCTCATCTCGTGACTGGTCATTTTGATTGCGGGTTGCCTTTTCTTTGTCCATTTCCTGATTGGTTGAGGAACGAATGTTTCGGTTTTTTTCCACAACCAGCTCTGGTGTTGATTCCAGATTAACCATGACCTCTACTTCACCGACGCCGACAACAGAAGCGAGGATATCCCGAAGCTGTGTCTCGTAAATGTTTTCATATTCTGCAATGATGTCGGTAGTCGGTGATCCCCCTAGTACATGGGAAGTGGAATCACCTCCAGGAGGACCTGGCGCCTCACTCCCTATATCTCCAAATCCGAGTGGCTGATCTTTTCCACTCTGAGGAAATCCGTCAAAATCATAATGGCTACACCTATTCCCAATATGACGATGAAATAATGCAGCGGCTTTAGTTTTGGGTTTTTGCCTTTGCTCCCCACCACGATTTTCTTTTCTTCCTGCATCCTCTCGCCTTGTTTCTTTATGAACAGACTTTTCAGCTTTTCCCACAATTGGTTCAATGTTTTCACCTCACTTCACTGACAGAATCCACTACTGTTTCTCTCTTTCTCTCGATTCATCTTTGATGACGACTTGACTCTTCGAAAGCCCCCACTCTTTGGCGACATCGTTTGTGATTTGCGCGTAAAGTGGATTGTCATGATGAGCTGTTGCTGCAATATCTGATTTGGGATCAGGTTGTATTTCAATGGGTTCGCCAATCGAAATCTCAACAGGCTGGACAGGTTTAATCGGTTCAATCGTGCTCTGCCCTTTTTGCTCTTCCTTGTTCGCGTCACCGACAACCAACTCGATTCGCTCAAGGGTTGGCTGTTCCGGATTTTGCTGATTGACGGTAATCGTGACATCTTCGACAGTTACGCCGTACTGCTCTTTGACACTGGCTTTTACCGAGGACGCTACCTGTGACTGGACGTAAGCGGTCATCTGTTGGTTTTGTTGACCGAGCAGCTTGTCAGTGATGCGTTTCCACTCTGCCGAAGCAGGTTTGTTCAGCTCTTGTTGGTAGCGATCCAGACGAAAGGCCAAATCTTCCTGCGAGAGGCTGAACAGACTAAACACGGGAGAAATGATCGTCAGCAAGAGAATCAAGCCCATCACCATTTTTACGTAGCGTTGCAGTGTCGTATTGGGCAGAATCAGATCGAGGAAGGCAGCCAAAAGGACGAGCAGGATAATTTTTTTCAACCACAGTGTTAACCACGTCATTTCATCACCTACCGAACCATCATGGAGATGTTGCCCGCCGCAATAATGATCGTAATCGCCAGAAAGAACATCAAGCCGACTGTCGCCAAAGCAGCGAAGACGAACAAAAGACTTTTCCCAATCGTACCTAATGCACTGATGATTGGGCTGTTTCCAAGCGGTTGGAGTACGGCCGAGGACAGATTGTAAATCAGAGCCAGTACCAGTATCTTCAAAGCCGGAAACGCGCATAGCATGATCAGGATTAAAACCCCTGCCAAGCCGACGGCATTTTTGACCAGGAGCGAGGCATTGAGTACGGTATCTGCCGCATCGGAGAACACACGACCTACGATCGGGATGAAATTGCCTGTGATGTATTTCGCTGTTCGGAGAGTGACCCCGTCCGCAACAGCTGAAGTCGCTCCCTGTATGGAAATGATGGCGAGAAAAATCGTCAGAAATGAGCCAAGGACACCCATTGCAATATTGCGAAGCAGGGTCGCTAACTGTGTGACTTTGTACCTCTCTGAAAACAGGCTAACGATAGAGAGCATCGCAGAGAGAAACAGAAGCGGAAACACGACATAAGAGATCATCATGCCACTGGTGTTGATCATGAAGATAATCAGCGGGTGAAACATAGTGGCGGATGCCAGATTACCTACCGAAGCAAGCAGTGCGATGACGAGTGGAATCATGGCCAGCATGAAATCAGACATGTTCGCGATTGCGTCTTTGGCATAGGTAATGGCGACATGGAAGCTGTTGATCGCGAGTACCATCAAGACGAGATAAGTAATCGAGTACGCCACTGTCGATACCGCATTGCGTTCAAAGGCGTTCTGCATCGTTTCGAGAATCATCGCGAAGACCGTAATGATAATGATGGAACTGAGCAGCTTGCCATTCATCAAAATCTCATGAAAGATGAATTTGCCCATTCCTTGCAGGACGCCTGAAATACTTAAGTCACCTTGCTGCATGAGGATTTGGATAAAGCCTTCCGATTTCAAGTCGGGCAAGTACCCTTTATAGTCGCGCTGCAACTGATGCCAATACTGTTCGACTCGGTCTAGCTGCAAGTGATCGACCTGTTGTTGCACGATTTGATTGATCGGACCGGCTGCAGGTGTCACAGCGGGTGTCACTGCAGCAGACACCGCAACTGGAAACAAGGCAAGAAGCAGGAACAAGAACAGGATCAGCTTGCAAGTGTGTGCCATGGACATCCCACCTCCCTTATGCCGGCAACAAGTCGATCACTGTTTCGATAATGATTTGGATGATCGGTACAGCCATAACCAGTATGAGGACTTTTCCAGCGAGCTCGATTTTCGAAGCAATCGCACCTTGTCCAGCATCTCGGGTCATCTGTGCACCGAATTCAGCAATATAGGCAATTCCAATGATTTTTAGAATCGTTTCCAGAAACACAAGGTTCAAATCTGCTTGAACCGCCAATTTTTCCAAAACACGAATGACATCTGCTATTTTTCCGACGAGAAAGTAAAAGATGATGACTCCGCTCGCGATCGCCAGCAAAAAGGCGAACATCGGCTTCTGTTCCTTAATGACTAGCGCGAGAATTGTAGCCACCAGTCCTAGTCCGACAATTTGTACAATCTCCATCTGGAGCCCCTCCTCAGTTGAACAGGAAGACGCGTTTTACCTCGGAGAACAGATCACCGATGTAATGGGACACCATGTACAGGACAATGATGAATCCGACTAGAGTTGCCCAATGCGCAATGTCTTCCTTGCCCGCCTGCTTCAGGACTGTATGCAGGATGGCTGTTATAAACCCTACTGCTCCTATCTGGAAAACAGGTGTCAAATCAAAATCCACTGTGAACACCTCGCCTTTAGAACATCAGGATGACGACCAAGAGTCCACCTAAAAAGCCCAAACTCTTGTACATTTTTTCGTACTTTTCCTGTTCTGCACGAGCCTCCTCTTCCAGCCCTCGCAGGTGAGTGACAGCTAGGCGCAAATGCTTTTGCTGGTCTTCCCGATCGATGATCCGAGTACCTGACCTAGACTCTCAAGCACCTCTCGCTCTTGTCTGCGTAAGGCGGTTTGGGTCCAGAGTCTATTCATAGCTTGTTGCAAGGCTTCCTCAGCCGAATGCGCCTTTTCTGTCTGCAGGAATTCAGCGGCTAGTAGAAATACTTTCCCTACCTCTTCGGAGACACGATGACCGACCTTCACAAACGCCCGCTGTAACGGAGTCATCCCGAACACGATTTCCGTTTCGAGCATTTGCAGAGCAACGAGCAGAGCCCGAAGCTGAACGGGACGATTCGCGTAATACTTGCCGATCTGCCAACCAACCATCGACGCTGAAAACAGGATGAGGACGGCTCCCATCAGCTTGACCATGCAACCTTCTCCCTTTCAACTAGGTTCATGCTTTGATCGTAGATGGCCTGGATGGTTCCAACACCTTTTGCGCGGCTGAGTACGATATAGCGGGAAAAGGCACCATAGCGAATCAGCTTGCCCAGCATGGGGCGTTCGGCTACTTCCTTGACGCTCGCTCCATGTGCCGAGCAAATGACGGCTACCCCTGCATGAATGGCTTCCCAGACTGCGTCGCCATCCTCCGCTCTTCCCACCTCGTCCACAATCAGAACATCAGGAGACATGGAGCGAATCAGCATCATCATCCCTGCAGCTTTTGGGCAAGCGTCCAGCACATCCGTTCGCGGACCGACGTCTCGTTGAGGAACTCCCTGCAAGCATCCCGCCAACTCAGAACGCTCGTCCACAATTCCTACCTTGCGACTTGAAGACCACTCGCTCCCGTAGCTGATGGTTCGCGCCATATCACGTAACAAGGTTGTCTTCCCGCACTGAGGTGGGGAGATGAGCAGCGTGTTCAGCAATTTGCCATCCTCAAACAAATACGGCATGACCTTCTTGGCCGCGCCTTTTTTCTCGCGGGCAATCCGGATGTTGAAGCTGGTCACATCTCTGATTCCCTTCACTTCACCTTTGTCCAGCACCACTTTCCCCGCAATGCCAATGCGATGACCGCCAACTACCGTGATGTAACCCCTTTTCAACTCTTCTTCCAAGGCATAGAGAGAATGCTGGCTGACCTGGTTTAAGAGCTTTGCAGCCTCTTCTGCTGAAAACAGCCAACCTTGCGCGGGTATCGAGGTGATTTGCCCCGACGGTGTCACATAGCTAGATTGTTGGCCAAACCGGACTTCTAGCGGTTGGTTTTGCCGAAGCCGAATCTCTTCCAAATTCTCTCTTACCGCGATAGGAAGGGCCGTCAAAATCGTGCGTAAAGTTGCTGGCAAAATCGCCAAAATCTCATTCATCCGGTACCCTCCTTTTGCAGCATTCTGCCTTTGTACACGTTGTCTTACCTCCATCCTATGCTGAGGTGGACGAGATTTATGCAAAAAAAATAGCTTGCTCTCGTGCTAGAACGCGAGTAGCAAGCTTTTCCTATGTAGCTCATCGATTATCTGTTTTTCTTGTTATCCACCGGCTCTATTACATAGTGTCGGTAGCCTTCCTCATCTTTGCCCTCGTGCAGATAGATTTCTTTCTGACAGCTAGGGCACGCGAACTCGTAGGTCGTATCGAGATGGGGATCTACTTGTCCTTCATACAGTTGTGCATCTTCATCATCATCCAAATCGTAGAAAGTCGCGTACTCGTCGTCATCATCCTCACAATCGACAACGGTCTCGTACAAGTCATCATCATCTTCAAAAAGGTAGAGCTCGATGTCCTCTAAGTCTTCATCCAAGGCCTCTACATAATCCTCTGCCTCTTCCACTCGCGCGTGTATCTCTCGGAGCTGACCCTGTACCTCACCTAGAATCTCAATCATCTCTACCATAATTTTTCCTTCGGGGCTCTTCTCCCCCACTTCCAATCCATCTGCCAACCCTTGCAAGTATGCGATTCGATTCGCCAATGATTCTGGCATCCACATTCCCTCCCATCCAATCTCTCCCACATATCGTTCCCCATCATGATTGCATTTACCAATGGAAGGAAATGGGTAACTACTTGCGGACACCAATCAAGATGCAGGAGATCCCCACCAGAATCCAGGCAATTTTAGCAAAGCTAACCCGATCCGACATGCCTAACAAACCAATTGTTGTAGTGGTGATCAAGATGATTGGCCCGACGATCGCAAGACCTGAATTAATGAGCAGCGCTTTTTCGACTTGGTTCACTTTTAAAATGAGCAAAGCTGCAATGATCTCGATACTACCCGAGAAGACCCTAAGCGCCGCCATACCCATAATTGCTTTTTCCAACATACCGTATCGTCCTCCTCTCCTTTCACTCTATGCCTGTACCACATCATTTCAGCACTTTTTGAATCATCACGATAGGCTTCTGCCCTCACTCCTCCCCTTCACTGGGCATACACTGAACCATACGCCTAGAGAAATGAGGAACTTGCCGATGATAGAGTGTGATCAGTCGTTTTTGCCTGAAAGCTGGGCAAATCCGTCCGGGCAATTTCGAGAAAAGCCCCGTACGAAGGGCTTAACCATGGTCATTGACAAAGGCCTTGGTCTTACCGCTTATTCCGACTTATTAGCGCTGGCTGCTCCTTATATCGATCTATACAAACTCGGTTTTGGCACCATCGCTCTGTACCCCCTCGAAATTCTCAACCAAAAATTGACCCTCGCAAAACAAAATGGCGTACACATCATGCCAGGAGGAACTTTTTTTGAAATTGCCATCCGTCATAATACGATTGCAGATTATATGAAGCTGATTCGCACTCTCGGTTTTACTGCGGTAGAAATATCCGATGGAACGTTCCCTTTATCCTTCTCACAGCGACAGGAAGCCATCAATTACGCGTTAGACAATGATCTGGTGGTCTATACTGAGGTCGGAAAAAAAGCGGCCGATTATCGCGCTTGTCGAGAAGAATTGCTGGAGACACTTAGCTTCGACCTGCACAACGGTGCCAGTCACGTTATTGTCGAAGCGAGAGAGAGTGGTACTGTCGGCGTTTGTGACGGGGATGGCAATATTGACGACTCCTTCGTTCGAGATATTGTCTCGGCGGCCAAAGAAAAAGCCTCCCGCCTGATCTGGGAAGCCCCACAAAAAGATCAACAGGTCTGCTTCATTAAGGCCATTGGCAGCGACGTAAATCTCGGAAATATTGCCTATACGGATGTATTCTCTGTGGAGACGCTACGACGAGGATTGCGCGGCGATACAGCCCTACTCATGGAGAGAGGGGGGGTTTATCCGTGCGAATAGAAGTGGTGCCGACCGTGGAAGAAATTCGTTTTGAACAGATCAGCAATCATGTTGTCATTGTCATCGATGTGCTTCGAGCCTCCAGTACGATTGTCACCGCATTAGGCAATGGTTTTCGTAGCGTTATCCCGGTCGAAACCATCGGGCAAGCGAACTCTCTCCGCGCCAACGACTGTATTTTGGCTGGTGAACGCCACTGTAAGAAAATCCCAGAATTCGACTGCAACAACTCACCAACCGAAATCGCAGCTCTGGGGAAAACGGGGAGCCAGTTGATTCTCACCACGACGAACGGAACTCGTGCGATCCAAAAAGCAGAGCGTGCCTCTGCCCTCTTGATTGGCTGCTTCTTAAATGCCACTGCATGCGTGCGGCACGCTCTTTCGTATCATCTCGATATTACGCTGTACTGTGCAGGTACCCGGTCGGAATTCGCTCTGGAAGACGGTCTGGCTGCCGGCTTGATGATTGCCCAGGCACAACAATCGTTACCGAGCATCCAAATTTGTGATCTGGGTGAAGTTCTAAAAGCGAGCTACCTTTACTACGCAGGAAAACTGAGCGAGCTGTTACCCCACACAACAACAGGAAAAAGGCTCGTCCAGCATCATCTCGCAAGCGACATACGGTACTGTGCTCAAGTAGATCAGTATCAAATCGTTCCGTACATCAAGGAGAAACGCATACTCCCACACCTTGTCTCATAATGTGAAAGGAGAACAGGGACAGGGGTTATGATGCCAATGATGTCTGGAGAAGTGATGCTCGTCATCCTGATCGTTATCGGTCTTATTGGGCGCTCACCGATTATTGCCACTGCTGCGAGTATTTTGTTGGTGTTGAAGCTGACGGCGCTAGAGCGCTTTTTCCCAACGGTAGAACGTCGCGGATTGGAGCTCGGCCTGCTCTTTTTGACCATTTCCGTACTGGTTCCATTCGCCAGCGAAAAAATATCGTGGAAAGACGTCACACCTCTCTTCACTACGGTTGTCGGCTTAACCGCATTGGCTGGTGGGGCCATTGCCACCTGGATGAATGGAAAAGGACTCGATTTGCTGCGCTCTGAGCCACATATGATTGTCGGTCTGGTGATTGGCTCGATTATTGGCATTGTGTTCTTTCGAGGCATTCCCGTTGGACCTTTGATGGCTGCTGGTATTACTGCGTTTGTGTTGAAGCTGTGGGAATGGTTTGGAAGCAGATAAAAAACGAAATCCCCCTCTTTTACATGCAAGAGGGGGATTTGTCTATGTTGTTTTAGCTCTTAAACGGAACTTCCCAGTTGAGGTCTTGATATTGGCGTTGTTGAAGCAAATGAGACAGCTTTAATTCCTTCGGCTGTTTTTCAAGGTCACGGATGAAGAATGTTCCTGTAACATGCACTCTACCATTCTTGCCTTTTGTATATGTTGTTCCTTGAAGCGTTACTTTGTATGTTTGCTTGGACTCATCCTTCGCCGACCATTCAGTCGTGTAGACGATGCCTTCTGGAAGTATAGCCGAGAACGAAATCAGTGCACCTTTTCCAAAATAGGTCTCATCCCCGATTTTTTCTTCTCCCTCCGTTGTTTTTAAGGTAAAGCCCGTTAAGGTATAGGTACTGTCACTGTTCGTCACGGCCACCTTATCCTTTAACAGGGTACCAATCGGGATGGTAGCCTGAAATTTCGATGGTTCATACAGATACAGAGAGTGCATTTTTAATTTGTACATTTGATCCTTTGCTAATGGAGTTATCCCATTCCATTTCGTAACTCCTTTGCCGTCATCATGCACTTTTCCTCGGTACGAATGCTTTACGTTGTTCTTTCGAATTTGGTTAAGTTCTTCATGCATCGCATCGTCCCATCCTGCTACCACATTCCCTTTTTCGTCAAATATTTGGAATGCTACTCCCATGTCGATAAAATACCTCTCCATCCTCTCCGCTTCTGTGAATACACCTGTTTTTGGCTCTTTTACAATCCAGCCGTTTTGCTCTTTCCATTTTTGAATTTGTTCTTCTCTTTCTTTTGTCCAGTCTATGTCCAACTCCATCATACTTGTGCTCGGTACCGTCATAATGTTTTGCAACATGATCTCGATTCCATGCGGTGTCATGTATTTTTGTCCAATCTCTGTATAGTTTGCCACTGCCCTTGCCTTCTTCATATCAACTGGGAACTCTACCTTCCAACTCCCTTCTTTCCCATCTAACATGGTTGCTTCGACACCGACGATCATCTCATCTGGCAATGACTTGCTATCTTTCAGGAATCGGAAAATATCATGGCTAACGACAAGAAACTCTCCTTCTTCACCGTAGGAATATCCCCCTCCTCCAGGATTCAGGTCTTCACCTGACTTGGTTTTGTAAGTAAGGGACAATGCGTTTTTTTCCATATCAAACGGGATACGCTTGCCGTTTTGATCCACGATATTTGCAATGATCGCCATCCGCGCCGGATCCGCAACCACTTCTTTTACAACCAGTGTAATTCCTTGATCCGTTACCTTTTTATTGATCTCCTGGACATACCCCTTCTCCGCTGCCTGCTTCATTCCTTGGTCGATGCCTTGTATGGATTGGATGACACTGTTTACGTAACTCGCAAGAGTCGGAGACACCATGGACCCAAACGTAATGATTGCCGTGACACTCGCTACTGCTAACGCGGTTTTCTTCAAAATGTTTACACTCCTTTTTTTCCAATCAGGTTTTGGTTTTGGCTGTCGCTCTTGCTCTAGGGCAGCCATCACCTGGGCAGTAAAATCTGTAGGCAAAGCGCTTTGAACTTGCAGGCTCGGGAAATCCTCGCCGCTATCCTCTTCCTCCATCATCAGCCTTTGGCAAAGCATACACTCTCCGACATGGTGTTCCAGTAGTCTAGCCGTTCCTTCGGACAACTCACCAGTCAAATACTTGCGCAACTCTTCAGTTTTGGAGCAATTCATAGATAGCAGCACCTCCTGACATTTCTTGCGCGATACTAGCCCGGAGCTTTTTCTTGGCGTGATGGATTCGCATTTGTACAGTTGTGACCGGAACATGCAAAATTTCGCTAATCTCTTTGTAGCTCATCTGTTCTAAGTATTTCAGCAAAAACACAACGCGGTATTCTTCACCCAACGCCATGATTTGCTGCTGCAAGGTATCCTGCTTTTCTTTTTCCAAATAAGCTTTTTCGGGTGTATCGGATTCAATCAACGTTGTCTCTTCCAAAGGTGTTTTGGCATAGTGCTTGTTCTTGCGCCATGCGTCTATGCACAAGTTGGACGCAATCCGATACAGCCAGGCCAAAAAAGCATCTGTCGGCTTATACTTATCCAGTTGATAGTACGCTTTGATGAACGTCTCTTGTGTCAGGTCTTGGGCATCCTGCTGCTGCCCCGTCATTCGATAAAGATAGCCGTATAATCGATCTTTGTACTTGTCGACCAGGTGCGCGTAGGCATCCCGATTCCCTGTTTGTACCTGTTGTATGAGCAACCAATCATCCTGCAAAGGAAATCCTCCCATTTCAAAAAAGTTCGCTGCGCAGCGTTCGTTTTGGCAGGTTCATATGGATTAACGGAGCATTTTGTATTTTCTTTCCAAAAATAAATGCATTTTTAAAAAAAGTTTGTGTCAACATGGTGGAGGAGAAGAAAAAGCACAGCTCTCTTCGACTCTGACACGCCAGCAGGGGGGATTCACTGGCCGTCTCCACTTAAAAAAGGGGACCGTCGAGCCAAAGCCACCCTACGGGCGGTAGTATCTCAAAGAAGAAGTGTTCGACAAGCGTGGTCCCCTTTTTTAAGTTCCGACTGGGTAGGCGTTGTCAAGGTCTACGAGCCCTGTGCTTTTTCTTCTCACCAGCTTTGTTGGTCGATTGATTACCTTTCAAAAATAAAACCGCCCTTGATAAAGGCGGTCAAATGACGTCTATCACTTCCATGAATGGTAGATATTATCCGCATACTTGGTAATCGCTTCATCGTAATCTGGATATGGATATCCGAGACTTTTTGCCACCGCGCTGGAGTACTTTCGAAATAGCTCGTAGCACGTGAACAATGATTCCCACATCTGCGGGTAGTCGTTTTCGCTATAGCTGGAAAGTAACGCTTCCCAATCTTCTTTTGGAAGATAGTGATCGATGAATTTGTAATTTTTCCCGACACTAAAGGTAAACCCTTTCTCACATCCGATTTGCCAAGCCATCATTCGGAGCAAATTCGGTCGGGCAATTTCGCTGAGGTGGTCAATCGCAAACAGGATTTCTTTTCTCGCGAGACCTTTCACAACGTAAGTAGAGACCATCCAAAATTCATTGCAGCAGTCATCAAACTCTCTAGCAGTTGGCTTCCGGGTCCAATATTGACGATCGGAAGCTAGCACCTCTTGTTTGATAAGCTCGTCTTTATCCAGCAAAACCTCAACTAGACCATCGCTATCTGCAAAATACTGCTCTGTCTCATCTATCGGAATCAGCGTCAGATCTACTTTATTTCCATCCTCAAATAGCATGAGATAGGAAAACCAATTCCCTAACTCGGACGGAAAAAGCTCCATATCCTCAGGCTTTTGCATCATAATCCGATTCCCAAAAATATCGAGCCATTGATCATTTTTCTTGAAAGAATCCATCTCTGTCACAAAATACGAAATATCATAATCTTGGAACGGATCAGCGGGTATATTTTTGTTCGTGCGTGACCCTTCCAAGGTTACCAAGCGGATTCGATCATCTTTCCTCGCGAATTCGATCAGCATGCTCATCATTTCTTGTTCTGTTCTCAAGGTCATACCCCTCCACCCTACTATTTCTCCGTACCACTTAATTTAGTGCAATTACATAATTTTTACAATATCGCATCAATAGGAGAAGCAAATAAAAAAAGCTGCACCCAAATGGGCACAGCTTTTTCTTGTAATCCGTACTTTTACGCGCGGGAAACGTATGCTTCCGTACGAGTATCGATGATCAGACGCTCTCCTTCTTCTACGAAGAGAGGAACGTTTACTACGAAACCAGTTTCCAAGGTTGCTTTCTTTGTTACGTTAGAAGCAGTGTCACCTTTTACACCTGGCTCACATTCTGTTACAACGAGTTCAACTGTGTTCGGCAATTGAATACCGATTGTTTCTCCGTTGTACTGCATGATTTGCACGTTCATGTTTTCCTTGAGGAAACGCAGTTCACGCTCAATTTGCTTTTGAGTGAACGTCATTTGCTCATAGGTTTCTGTGTTCATGAAAGTGTACTCGTCTCCGCTCGCATACAGATATTGCATCGTGCTGGATTCGATACGGGCAGGGTTAACTTTTTCACCGCCACGGAAAGTCATTTCCGTCGTGTTACCGCTGCGCAGGTTGCGCAGTTTGGAGCGAACGAAAGCCGCACCTTTACCTGGTTTTACGTGTTGGAATTCTAGCACGGTAAAAATATTGCCATCCACTTCGATTGTCAAACCGGTACGAAAATCGTTTACAGAGATCATGGTAGTCCTCCCAAATCAATCAATAACAGAATAAGTATAAATTACACAGGCAAAATGAGCAACTCTTTCGTGGACTTGTTTAGGTTCTCGTGACCATCCGCTGTAATCCACACATCGTCTTCGATCCGAACGCCACCAAGTCCTGTTACGTAAATGCCTGGCTCCATTGTTACAAGCATACCTGGCTCCAATACGAAGGTACTTACAGTCGACAGCCCTGGTAGCTCGTGAACTTCCAGTCCGAGACCGTGACCTGCACTATGTCCATAGGCATCGCCATAACCTGCTGCTGTAATAAGATCTCTCGTGGCTGCGTCTGCGTCTTTTGCGGATACACCTGGCTTCAGTGCTTCCAAACCTGCGAGTTGTGCACGCAGAACGATTTCGTAGATTTCACGCATTTTCGGGTCTGGCTCTCCCACAGACAACGTGCGAGTGATATCAGAATTGTAGCCCTGATAAGCAGCACCAAAGTCGAGCGTAACCATTTCCCCTGCCTGAATCACTTTCTCGGAAGCTCGTCCATGTGGCAGAGCACCGCGCACGCCTGACGCTACGATCATATCAAATGCAGAGCCTGTCGCTCCTTGTTTGCGCATGAAGTATTCCAATTCCAAAGCAACATCAGATTCCCGCACACCTGGCTTGATGTAGCCTTGAATATGCGTAAATGCTGCTTCCGCGATACGAACCGCTTCACGAATAATAACCATCTCGGATTCGTCTTTAAACATGCGGATTTTTTCGAGCAGACCGCTTGTTGGCACCAGCTCTACTCCGTCAAATCCTTTGTTCCATTCCTGATAGGTGCTAAAGGCCACGCTGCTCTCGAATGCCAAACGCTTAATCCCTTTTTCTTGCAGGAGCTTTGCAATCGCTTCAATAGCTTTTCTCTCGTTATTTACCACTGTAAAATCAGGTGCTTGTTCTTGTGCCTGTTCCACATAGCGGAAGTCAGTGACGAGAAACGCCTCTGTTTCGGTGACAATGACCCATCCCGTTGATCCAGTGAAACCACTCAAGTAGAAGCGATTCTCTGTTTTTTCGGTAATAAACGCCTCTGCTCCAACTTGTGTAAGTGCCTCGCGCAATTTATGCAAACGTTGTTTCATGGCAGCCTTTTCCCCTTTTTGACAGCTTTTATTTTTTTTCGATTTTACGGACGAGCGCTCTTAGCGCCCATTCATACCCATCGATCCCCAATCCGACAACTTGTCCAATCGCGATAGGGGCGATGACTGAGTGATGGCGAAATGGTTCCCGTGCATGAATATTGGAAATATGTACTTCAATCGTTGGCAGAGCCACACTGGCCAATGCGTCTCTGATCGCATAGCTGTAATGTGTGAATGCCCCTGGATTGATCAAGATGCCGTCATGGACACCTCTCGCCTGATGAATCGCGTCGATGAGGACACCTTCATGATTCGATTGGAGATGCTCAAGCTTTCCGCCCAACTCATCCATGACACCCGTCAAGATTGTCACCACATCCTCCAGCGTTTCCCTTCCGTAAACATCCGGCTCCCTTGTCCCTAATAAATTCAGGTTGGGTCCGTTCAATAACAAGACGGAAGTCATCGACCATCCCTCTCCCTATAAAAGTTTTTTTACTAATGAAACATTTTACCACAAGCCGTCCTAGTTCCATAGTGGGCATTCATCTATGCAACTTTTCGAACATTATTACATCCATTTTGACAAGGAACGGAGAAATCCTCCTACCTTGTAGACTCATTCCATGTATGATTCTCGTCGGATTGCTCGAGTACGATTGTCATCCCGATAAACAAGCCAAACGTCAAGTACCAAGCACCTTCCGTACTTAAAGTGGCTATCTCCCAATTTCCGATATGAAAGAAGAAGCCTGCTATCACTAGCATGACCGCCCCGTAGACGAGTCCCAGCCACCACGCACGGATCCGGCTAAAAAGCAAGCTGAACACAAAGGAAGCAACTGCTGTTTCAACGAACAGCACGATACCACCAAGGCACACGCTCGCAAACGTATTTTCGTCCTCGATGCTGATAAAGGGACGTGCAAAGGCTCCGACTCCATACGGCGTCATGTTCAAAAAGTGAGCCATCAACCGAGCGAGCCCCCAAATGATTGTTCCCCAGAATGCGACCTCCAAAATCTTCGAACTGGAGATTCTTTTACTCTCTTGCTTCTCTTCTTCCGTATGGGCTACACGCGCTTGTTTGTGCTTCCGTCCTGTTTTGCTTATTTCCATTCCCATCACCTCTGTTCTCTAGTATGCTCTTCCTCTAAGCTTTTCACTTTCGCTTTACATTTGTTGGAAAAGTGCGAACTCCTTGTAGCTTCAAGTCGCCATTTCCGTTAATATAGTGGTAAGGATGGTGATTGTATTGGCGCAACAAAACGTACCTAGCTACGGCGGTCAGGCCGTCATCGAAGGAGTTATGTTCGGTGGCAAAACCATGACTGTTACGGCTGTTCGCAAAAAAAATCATGAAATTGAGTATTTTGAATCCCCAAGATCGGAATATAAATGGATTACTACGCTGAAAAAGATTCCGTTTGTGCGTGGGATTGTTGGTTTGGTCGAAGCCAGCGCCAATGGGGCCAAACATCTCAACTTCGCCTCTGAACAATACAGTATGGAGTCTGGAGAAGAAGTATCTGAAAGTCCATCGAAGCTCACCATGATTTTAGGTGTTGCTGTCGTCGGGGTACTTTCCTTCCTGTTCGGGAAATTCGTATTTACACTCGTTCCTGTTTTCCTGGCTGACTTTTTACTCGGAAAATGGGTACCGGATGGCGTACCTCAAACGTTGGCTGAAGGCGGATTTAAAATCTTGCTCCTCCTCGGCTACATTACAGCGATTGCACAAGCTCCGTTGATTAAAAGGCTTTTTCAATACCACGGAGCCGAGCATAAAGTGATTAACGCATTCGAATCCGGGGTAGAATTAACAGTAGCCAATGTACAAAAATTTTCCGCCCTGCATTATCGTTGCGGGAGCAGTTTTCTCATTTTCTCAGTTTTCGTCGGTGTCGTGATTTACTCCCTGTTCAGTTATGACTCCCTGACGGAGAGGGTCGTACAACGCATTGTTCTTTTGCCACTGGTAATCGGCGTCTCTTATGAGGTTTTGCAGTGGACAAACAAGCTCCGTGATGTACCAGTCCTACGTTACCTTGGTTATCCAGGATTGTGGTTGCAAAAGATCACGACTCGTGAACCAGATGACAACCAAGTCGAGGTAGCCATCGCTTCCTTCCAAAAGATGCGGGAGCTTGATCAGAAGCACGTGCAGGAAAGAATGGTTACGACCGGATAACGTGAGGCATTTTTATTCTCATAGAGGTGAAGCCCTATGTTACGCCGCATTCCACCAGTGATTCTGATAGTGATCGTATTGGCGATCTACGGATTTTTGATAACACTCTTCAATGATCCTGTTAATACGATTATCATCTTGGGATTATCCGTTGTACTTTTCTTGGTCGTGCGCAACTATTTGCAAACCGGCTCCTTCTTTTCACAAGGCGCAGGCTCTGGTAAACCTCGACAGCCAAAGGTCAAGGTGAAGCCAAAGACCTCCATAGGTCGGCAAGCAGTGAAAAAGCAGTCGACTACCCCGAGAAAAGATCATCCGTTTCGTGTGATCGAAGGAAATAAAGGAAAGCAAAAAGAAAAACAAGACGAAAAATCGCAAAATAATATCTCCCACTAAAAACAAGAACAGGTTGCCTGAATCGGCGACCTGTTTTTTTGTTAGACCAGCATTTTCGGAGAGCTATTACGAAACACTTTGACGTAGTCTTCAAAATCCCATTGTGCCAAAAATTTGTGAGCCGCTGCCTCCCCTGACTCAAACAATTGCAACCTCAATTTTTTTGACATCTGAAATTGGGTTGTCCTTACCCCTAATGTATGAATGAAAATCGTCCGAACGGCTTTTGCCTTTTCCACATACAGACGGTCATGGGCATCGAGCATAGTCGCCAGCAATCCCCGAGAGAAGGAAAAAAGACCTTTGATGCTGGTCGCTTCCCTCTTGTCTTGATCATCACTCAGGCGAAAACCAATCGTCGGCCACCGCGGAGTACCCGGTACATCAAATAACCACACGGGGTAGTTGCTCAATAATGCGCCATCGACGATGTAGTGCACATGTCCAGCACTTGTCAGCTTTGCGGGCTGAAAAAAAAATGGAATCGAGGAAGACATACGAACGGCTCGTGCCACAGGAAAATGATCTGCTTCTACACCATACCGTGCCAAATCGTCGGGAAATATTAGCATTTTTCCGTCAGTGACATCAGAAGCGACAACTTTCAGTTTACCAGGAGGAAGATCTCCAAATGTTCGCACTCCTTTTCGCTGTAGCAACTCCTCTATGAACAACTCAATTCGATCTGCTCGATAAACCCCTTCCCGCACGAATAATTCATAGATTGGTCCGATGAGAGGGAGCCTGCCCAGCCCTGAGCGCTTGAGAAAGTGAAGGTAATCCAGCTCTTCAAAGATCGGTTTCAACTCATGGCTTGAATAGCCTGCGCTGAGCAAAGCTGCAACAATGGAGCCTGCCGAGGTACCAGCGAGCCTTTCCCATGTGTATCCATTCTCCTCCATGACTCGCAAGGCACCGATAAAAGCGATTCCTTTTACGCCGCCACCTTCAAAGACCGCATCCGCTTTCACCTTGTTTCCCCTCCCTAAAATTCCTCCCCATTTTCCATGTATAAGACGACAGCTTTTCCATTACCACAAAGAAAAACGCAAGCCTGGTCGGCTTGCGCTATAATACGATAAAGATATAGACTATTCCTCTTTTTGCTCATCTAACAAGCGAATGTTACGAAGCTCTTCTATACGCTTTGGATCTGACTCGAAGTACTGAACCAGATACTCCAGACATGTAATCGATTCCCAGCTCAGGTGGTGCTCGATTCCTTCCACATCCTGATAAATATGCTCTTCATCCAAGCCAATGATCCGCATAAATTCTTCCAGAAGACTGTGACGGTCCACTAGGCGTTTTCCGATTTTCTTCCCTTTTGGCGTCAAGACAAGCCCACGGTATTTTTCATAAACGAGATACTTGTCTTTGTCTAGCTTCTGAACCATTTTCGTGACCGAAGAGGGATGTACTTCTAACGCTTCAGCAATATCGGAGACACGAGCATAGCCCTTTTCTTCAATTAAGTTGTAAATGCGTTCCAAATAGTCTTCCATACTCGGCGTCGGCGGCATTGTGAACCCCTCATTTCCAAACCGTTATTTCATCAAGCCAAAAAAGGCACGTAGAAATATCATACCGTGTAATGAGAACCATTTGCAAGAAAAAAGTACCTATCGCAGCTGTTTTTCTGGTGTTGGGTTCATCATTTGGACATATTGTACGAGTTGTTGACCCAACTGCTCCATGCGCGCCTGCAATCGCTCATCCTTCAACTTGCCTTCTGGTGTAAAAGCATTGTAAGCACTTGGGATGGAAGGGCTAGATGGTAACGGCCATGCATGCAGATTGCGCATGATTAACTGCAAGGTGTTGACCGTGTTCGTAGCACCCATGCTTCCCCCAGCAACGCCAATGATGGCAACCTGCTTGTCACGCAAAATGCGCCCTTCCAGGAAGTCAATGGCGTTTTTCAAAGCACCTGTCATTGTGCCATGGTATTCAGGCGAACCGATTACAAGTCCATCCGCTTCAGAAATCGCTTTGACAAATTGATGGACAATTTCAGGGTACGTACTGGTATCATCACGATCATCATACAGCGGCAGCTTCCAGTCCGCGAGATGAATCATTTCAACATCGGCACCTGCAGCCTTCGCTGCTTCGAGTACAATATGAATCGCTTGTTTTGTCGTAGAATTGGCATTCATGCTTCCGGCTATTCCTACAATTTTCATGGTTTCACCCCATCGATAATCTAAATACTGGTATGATCATCATTATATTCCATTAAGTATAATTTGTAAACATTTATGTTTATTTAATATCGTCTGTTCTGAACAGACCTGTTTGCCTCATACACTTGTACCAAGTTGCAAGTGAGGATGATGCCTATGGACAAAGTCGCTTGGCATATCGCCGTGCTTTTTGCAGGGTCTGCGTTAGGTGGATTCTACTTGGGTGGATATGAGTGGTTACGCTTTTTTACTTATTTCGGTTCCTGGGGGACAATAGGCATTGCACTTGCGGCTCTTGGCCTCGGATGGTTCGGCGTCCAGCTGTTGACCTTTTGCCATCGCAAGCAAATTCGCTCCCTATACGAGCTGTACTACGTATTGTGTGGCGAAGCGTTCGCTTCTAGCCTATCTGTCATTACCCACATTCTGCTATTGGGCTATACAGGAGTCATGCTTGGCCAACAGGCAGATTTCCTCTTGGAGGGGCTCTCTCCTCTATGGTTCATCCTTCTGACCATTGCAGCCATCTTCTTTATCATAAATCGTCGGAGATGGATTGTCACTGCAACAGCCATATCTCTATCCATCGGTTTATTATTATTCGGATTGATTTTCAGCGCGCAATCCCATGTTCCAATACCGAGCTTGGGTTATCAACTGAATGTGAACTGGCTGATTCACGCCGTATTTTTCCTTGCCTTGCATTTTCTTATCAGCTTGGCCACGACTCTACCTCTGGCAGTACGTGCGTCCCATGAGCGAACGGTTCGGATGGGGGCAATCATCGGAGCTGGAATCTTCCTTTTGTTCATGATGTTAGGTCAAGCTATCCTTCTTGCCCACTGGCATGATGCACACTCCGCGATTCTGCCTATCAAACAAATTTTGGTTCAAATGATGACGGGTGGAGATTGGCTTCTCGCTATCCTCTCTCTTGTGCATGGCGGAATCATTGTCGCAGCCCTACTCTACTCGTTGACACATCCAATTGCGACACGTCAACACCTGCAAATGCTGCCACTGATTGTCGTCATGCTACTTACCATCTTTGTATTCTCTCTCCTGACACTCGTTGTTCCGTGGAGCATGTCTGCAATCGCCAGTGTAACGACCTATTGCGGCATGTTCTTAATGGGCTGGTACGTTTGGAAGCATCAGCATTGACCTGCTTGTTTACTCGTAGCTCCTGTGGTCAAGACAGAGTCTTGGCCACTTTTTTTCGTATGATAGGATCCAATTCAACGGACTTATCGTCACGTAGGCTCCTCTATACATGGTTACTCTCCCTCATTTTACCACAAATGAAAAACGTCCCCCGAAGGAGACGTTTACTGCAAGCCTCACTTTCCGCTTTCAACTGTCCCCCATTTGGAGAACCCAACGGATAAGCTGGCGTTGTTTGTTCCGTAATTTTGTGGATCGCTGATAGGATTGCCTTAGTCGCCTTTGTGATTTCTTCCCAATCCATTTGCGCCAAGGTGTCTTCTTTTGCATGTCCTGTCTCTGCATTTGTCACAAGTGCCGTAGGAATACCTGCGGCTGCCAAAGAGCTCGCTGCACCGTTTCGTTCACGTGTACCATTCTTTTCGGTAGTTGACACCCCCGCTTCTCTCAGGAGTTGGATTGGCAAATTTTCGTTGCCCAGCGAATTGGTTGCAACAAGCTCTGCCTTTTGGCTGCCCACCCCATCGACATAGAAGGCTGCAATCATGGCTTGTCGTTCCTTGGCTGATAAAGCATTCGCATAAGCAATCGGGCCTCTGTTTCCCGATGTAACCGCACCGAAGCTTACGAACCTCACTTCCGTATCGATCGGCTTGTCAGCCATATTACGCGCGATTTCAAGTAAGGCCGCTACACCGGAGCCATTGTGATTTGCCCCTACCGATAACCCAGCGGAATCATGGTGAGCGGATACCAGAACGACCTGCCCGGTGTCGTTTTGAATGGGCTTTCGGCTTGCCACGATATTATACGAGGTTTGCTTGCTGCTTACGGCTCCTTCTACCTTGACGGTCCCGTTTACGCGTCGCTTATCCATGATGCGTTTTTGGAGCTTCGTGCCATCCGCCTTAGACAAAGCGATTACAGGCACAGCGATATCTAAGGGTTCGCCCAGCGAAGCATTCCAGCCTTCCTCTCGATCATTCCAGATGATAAGAGCAACGGCTCCGGCAGCCGCTGCTTGGCGTACTTTTTCTCCGAACGAAATCTCGCCTCGCTTGACCAAGGCAATCTTCCCCCGGGATGCATCATTCGCAAAATCAACTGCTCTTCCCAATCCTGCATCCACCACTTCTGCTGTAGCGGTTCCATTGATCCCAAAAGCAAATCCACTTACTGTCCATTTTTGACCGGGCCATTCTTCCATCGTCAGTGATAGAGTAGTAGGCTTTCGGTACGTATAATAAGAAAATGGATCGAGCTTGGTCTTGTATCCGTAAGATCGAAGTGTATTTTCCACATAAACAGCTGCCGCAAATTCCGTTTCAGTAGCAGGTGGACGGGCTGTTCTCGCCAGTTGCTCGACATGGCTGTATAAGCGTTCACTATCGATCCAATCTTGAGCTTCCTCTGCATGAGCACGATGTGAAAGGAAAGGTATCGGCAATATCGTTCCACAAACAAGCAAGGCACATAGCGCATAATGACGGACAGATCGCATGGCATTCTCCCTTTCCTTCGCTCTTTGTATTTATTATGGGCGGTTACGACAAACTGAGTCTAGTCAGAATAGTTAGTCAAATAACTTCATCCTGCGCCATCCCTGGACAGCTTTCGCTTTCTTCTGCCCAAAACGTCGATTTTTCGAGTGGCTTCCCTCCATATGAATTCTTAATAGAAAGGTGCTTTTCACCGTAAAATTATTGATAAAGAAAAGGCGACTTTCAAATTGACCTATGTCCTTTCCTTTTGCTAAGGTGGAATCAACAAAAAACCGTTTGAAAGAAACGGATTGGAATCCATTGAGGGGGAAGTACCATGCTGTATGTAGATGGCAAATGGGTAGAAGAAGGGCTAGTAGCAGTTCATCCAGAAGACCGCGGTTATAACTTTGGGGATGGCATATATGAGGTAGTACGCATTTATAAGGGGCGCATGTATCAATGGGATGGACATCTCACCCGTTTATTCCGAAGTGCCAAAGAAATAAAAATGGAGCTTCCATGGAGCGTAGAAGAGCTGACAGACTTAGCGAATCAGCTGATTGCCAAGAACAACATCACAGAGAATGATGACGCCAGCCTTTACCTGCAAGTATCTCGTGGCGCCTCTCCGCGCGTTCATGATATTCCGTCTGGGATCAAGCCTGTGATCATGGGCTTTGTCCGTCGCAAGGACCGCCCTGTCGCCGATATGAAAAAAGGCTGGACGGCACAGCTCATCGAAGATATCCGCTGGCTGCGTTGCGATATTAAAACGCTCAATCTGCTAGGAGCTGTTCTTGTCAAACAATATGCAAAGGATGCAGGTGCCCAAGAATCAATTTTGCACCGCAACGGCGTCATCACAGAGTGCAGCTCTTCCAATTTGTTCGTCGTAAAAAATGGCGAGCTGTATACGCATCCGGCTGACAATCTGATCCTTCACGGAATTACCCGCCAAGTGGTCATTGATTTGGCTCGAGACAATGGGATCACTGTACATGAAGAAGCATTCGACATAGCTTTCTTGAAGCAAGCCGATGAAGTATTCCTCACCAGCACGACTGCGGAAATCATGCCACTCATCTCGGTAGATGACGTCGCTGTCGGCAACGGACAGCCGGGACCTGTCGTGCTTACGCTACAAGACTTGTTTGAACAGCATATCAACACAAGTGTACTCGTGTAATGAAAAAAGCTCTCCCGGTATGTAGCATATACATCCGAGAGAGCTTTTGTTTATTGTTTAACGACGCAGATTCCATTCTTCTGTGGCATAACGCGTCTTAACGAGTTCTTCTGCCAACGCGAGTTCTTCGTCCGTAAGCGTTGAAGGGATCAGCTCTACTTCCAATCCGGATGCAAAGCCTTTCGAGAACGCCTCGATGGATTCTTGGAGACTGATTGGCCGAGGGCTTACTTCGTTGATCGTCACTGCTTTTTGTCGGAAACTATCGATCATCCGTTGTTTTACCCGCTCCGATGGGAAATGCAAGAGCGAAAATAGCAAATCTACGTCCATATCAAGCAAAATAGAGCCGTGCTGAAGAATAACGCCCTTTTGTCGGGTCTGAGCGCTTCCTGCTACTTTTTTCCCCTCTACCACGAGTTCATACCAAGAGGGCGAATCGAAGCAAGCGGATGACCCTGGGGAATTGTACTTTTCCTTCTCCTCATCACTCGCCAAAGAGACCATTTCCGCCGAGAGCCCAAGGTTTTGGAATCCGTGCAGCAGTCCCAAGCTAATGATTTTGTAGGCTTCCGTCACACTCGAAGGCATTTTCGGGTGGTCTTCGGATACGATGACACTGTATGTCAGCTCCTGATCGTGGAGAACAGCACGCCCTCCCGTCGCTCTACGAACAAAGCCCAGTCCTCTATTTTGAACTTCCTCTAGGTTGATTTCCTTGATGGCCTTCTGGAAATAACCAATCGATAGTGTCGCCGGGTCCCACGTGTAAAAACGAACGGTCGGGGGAACCTTGCCCTCACTGTGTAACTGCAAAATTGCTTCATCTACTGCCATATTCATCGCGGGTGACATTGCTTCCGTCACGATATAGCGCCACTGTTCCATCTATGTACCTCCTCATTCACAACGCCTTCATTGTACGCTTCTGGCACGAAGGACGGCAAGCTTCTGATGGGCTAATTGGAGCGAGCTGTTTCATGCAAAATGGCCAAGACCTGCGCCAATGAATCTGTTTTCTTCTCATTCTCTTCGTGCATTCGCTGCAAGATGGACTCTCTGTTGTTTTGCAAGTCATTCACCGCTTGAAAAAAGCGATCAGCCGTTAGCTCTTCTTCCAACAAAACATGACACAAGCCCTGCCTTTCAAAGGACTGTGCATTTAAAATCTGATCACCCCGACTTGCTTCACGGGACAACGGTATCAAGAGCATCGGCTTTTGCAGAGCTACAAACTCATAAATCGCATTGGAGCCTGCTCGTGACACGACAATATCAGCCATCGCCAGTAAATCGGGCAATTCCTCCTGTACATACTCGAATTGCTTGTAGCCTGCCACCTGAATCGTTTCATCCACTTGATTTTTGCCACAAATATGTACAATTGAAAAATGTTCAAGCAAAGCAGTAAGCGAATGGCGTACCGCCTCGTTTATTCTCCGTGCTCCCAAGCTTCCACCCATGACAAGCATGACAGGTTTCTTTGTAGTAAAAGAGCAGGATAACAGACCCGCTTCTCTTCGCCCCTGCTTCAGCTCATCTCGCACAACTGCGCCTACGTGAATCCCTTTGTTTTTCGGCACTTTCGAAAGCGTATCTGGAAATGTGACGCACACCTTGCTGGAAAAAGGGACAGCCAGCTTATTTGCGAGACCGGGTGTCAGATCTGATTCATGGATGACTACAGGAAGACGGTTTAGCCACCCCCCAAATACGACCGGCACGGAGACGAAGCCCCCTTTGGAAAAAATCACATCCGGTTTCCACTTACCGAGAAAGCGAGAAGCTTGCCAAATGCCTTTGAGGACTCGCAGCGGGTCACTCACGTTTTTCCAATCAAAGTAACGTCGCAGTTTTCCTGAAGAAATGCCAATATAGCGAACATCCGGTTGGTTGGCGACTAGCTCTCGTTCAATTCCTGTCGCAGAACCGATATAGGCGACTTCCCAGCCTAGCTTGATAAAGTGGGGGATAAGCGCAAGATTCACAGTGACATGTCCTGCCGAACCACCACCGGTAAACACAATCCTTCTCTTCATTCGGTTCGTACCCTCCCCTGCCTCTTCTTCCCCCATGATAGCACCAATCGGCAAGAAAAGCCGCCCGTAACAACAGGCGACTTTTCCCGGAATCTAGAATTATGCTTGTGGTTGATAACGCAGAATTGGCTTTCTTGCCGCTGTCGCTTCATCCAAACGTTTGACCACAGTGGTATGAGGAGCTTCCTGAACGATTTCTGGTGTTTCCTCGCACTCACGGGCAATTTGCAGCATGACGTCGATGAACTCATCGAGCGTTTCCTTTGTCTCGGTTTCGGTCGGCTCGATCATGAGGCACTCGTCCACGATCAATGGGAAGTAGATCGTTGGCGGGTGATAGCCGAAGTCGAGCAAGCGTTTTGCGATATCGAGCGTGCGTACGCCCAGCTTCTTCTGGATTACACCAGACAGGACGAACTCATGCTTGCAGACGCGATCAAATGGCAGATGATAAGCCGTTGCCAGACGACGCATCATGTAGTTGGCGGAGAGCACCGCATTTTGGGATACTTGCAGCAAGCCTTCTGGACCCATGGTACGGATGTAGCTGTACGCACGAACGAGAATACCGAAGTTTCCGTTGTAGCCTTTTACGCGACCGATGGAAGCCGGACGATTGCTATCCCAGTAGAAGCTGCCGTCTTCCTTTTTCGCTACGATTGGAGTAGGCAGGAATGGCTCGAGAATTTTTTTCACGCCGACCGGACCTGCTCCTGGACCACCACCGCCGTGAGGACCTGTAAACGTTTTGTGCAAGTTCAGATGCACCACGTCGAAGCCCATGTCTCCCGGACGGGCAATTCCCAAAATCGCGTTCGCATTCGCACCATCGTAGTACAAGAGGCCGCCTGCTTCATGGACGATTTTCGCCATTTCCACGATATCTTCTTCAAACAATCCGAGTGTATTCGGGTTGGTCAGCATTAAGGCAGCTGTGTCAGGTCCTACTGCATCACGCAGCGCTTGAATGTCAACCAATCCACGCTCGTCAGATGCAATGGTTACGGTATCCAAGCCAGCTACCGCAGCAGATGCCGGGTTCGTACCGTGTGCGGAGTTCGGCACGATTACTTTGGTACGATGTCCTTCTCCACGGCTCTCGTGGTAGGCACGGATCATCATCAGACCTGTCCACTCACCCGCAGCACCAGCAGCTGGTTGCAGTGTAACTGCGTCCATGCCTGTAATTTCACCCAGTTCTTCTTGCAGGTTGTACAACAGCTCCAGAGCGCCCTGTACGGTTTCTTCCGGTTGGTACGGATGTGTCTGCGCAAAGCCTGCGTAACGGGCAACATCTTCGTTGATTTTTGGGTTGTATTTCATCGTGCAAGAACCAAGCGGATAGAAGCCATTGTCTACCCCGTGGTTGCGACGAGACAGTTCTGTATAGTGACGAACCAATTGCAGCTCAGATACTTCAGGCAGTTCAGCCGGCGTTTCGCGAATGAGGTGCTTTGGCAAAAGGCTTGCTACTTCTACTTCTGGAACATCCAATGCCGGCAAATTGTAGCCCACACGGCCTGGTTTGCTCATTTCAAAGATCAGTGCTTTCTCTTGGTCGTTACGCACGTGTGATCGCCTCCAATTCAGCCGCCAATGTGTCGATTTCTTCTTTGGTACGCAGCTCAGTTACTGCAAACAAGGTATGATTGGCAAACTCTGGGTAGTCGAGTCCGAGATCATAGCCCCCGATGATTCCAGCAGCCAGCAGGCCTTTGTTCACTTCTGCAACTGGTTTGTTCAGCTTCACCACGAACTCGTTAAAGAACGGGGAGGTGAATACGATCTCCAAGCCTTTTGCTTGCAGGGCATTCTTCGCGTAATGAGCTTTTTGCAGGTTCATCATCGCCATTTCTTGTACACCCTGCTTGCCGAGTGCTGTCATGGCAATAGAAGCAGCCAAAGCGAGCAACGCTTGGTTGGAGCAGATATTGGAAGTCGCTTTTTCACGACGAATATGTTGTTCACGCGCTTGCAGCGTCAATACGAAACCGCGTTTGCCATTTTCGTCCTTCGTCTGACCGACGATACGACCTGGCATTTTGCGCATCAGTTTGGATGTTGTAGCAAAATATCCGCAATGCGGCCCACCAAAGGATGCTGGGATACCGAATGGCTGCATGTCGCCCACTACGATATCTGCGCCTAATTTGCCCGGCGCTTCCAGTACACCCAGAGCAAGCGGGTTGGAGGATGTAATCAACAGTGCGCCTTTTCCGTGTGCAATTGGTTCAATCGCTCCCAAATCCTCTACGTTTCCGAAGAAGTTTGGATACTGCACGATGATCGCTGCTGTATTTTCATCGACAAGCGCTTCCAGAGCCGCTGTATCCGTAACGCCATTGCTGTTGATACCTACTTCAACCAGCTCAACGTTTTGTCCATACGCATATGTTTTCAAAACACCACGCGCTTCCGGATGTACAGCGCGGGAAACGATTACGCGCTTTTTGCCAGTGTGACCTGCAGCCATCATCGCTGCCTCTGCCAAAGAAGTCGCGCCGTCATACATCGAGGAGTTAGCTACCTCCATGCCAGTCAGCGCACATACCATCGTTTGGAACTCAAAAATAGCTTGCAGCTCACCTTGGCTAATTTCTGGCTGGTAAGGTGTATAGGCGGTAAAGAATTCACCGCGAAGCAGCATATGATTAACTGTGCTCGGCGTGTAATGTTGATAAACACCCGCACCTAGAAAGTTAACATGCGTGCTGAAGTTTACGTTTTTATTTGCGAGGCGTGTAAAATACTTCACCAAATCTGGCTCGGAAAGTGCTTCTGGAATATTCAAAGCACCTTTGAAACGTACTTCTTCCGGAATATCAGCAAACAGTTCTTCTATACTCGAAATGCCGAGGGTTTCCAGCATTTCGCGCTTGTCCTGATCAGTTTGGGGCAGGTAGCGGTATTTCACGGACGTTGTCCTCCTCTAAAAGGATGTATGTGGTGTATCGCTTAGTTTTTTGGACGTTTATAAAATGGAGCGGCTACGACTTCTGCTTTCAGACGTTTTCCGCGAATTTCTACTTCTACTTGTGTACCTAACGCAGCATGCTCGGTTTTTACGAGAGCGAGACCGACGTTCTTCTTCAAGGTTGGAGATTGTGTTCCCGTCGTCACTTCGCCAATGAGCTCTTCCCCCACATAGACAGGGTAATGTGTACGCGGGATCCCACGGTCGATCATTTCGATCCCTACCAGCTTGCGTGGGGCACCGTTTTCTTTTTGTGCCTTCAGCACTTCTTGACCGATGAACGGCACTTCTTTGTCTACCTTGACAGCAAAGCCAATGCCCGCTTCGATCGGAGTGATGTCTTTGCTGAGCTCTTGGCCGTACAGTGGCAGCTTGGATTCAAAACGAAGCGTATCGCGCGCACCGAGACCGCACGGCAAAAGACCTTCTTCTTTTCCGCCATCCAGCAAGATGTTCCACAGCTCTGCTGCACGATCGGCATCCAAATAAATCTCGAAGCCATCCTCGCCAGTATAGCCAGTGCGGGAGACCAATGCCGGAATACCGCTCACTTGGACATCACGCTCAAAACGGAAAAAGCCGATTTGAGACAAGTCTGTCGTCGTCAGCTTTTGCAGAATGGATTCTGCCAAAGGACCTTGAATCGCGATTTGTGCTGTTTGTGGCGAAATATTCTCAATCGTTACGCCGGGAATCAGATGTTCTTCTAGCCACGCATAGTCTTTGTCGATATTCCCCGCGTTGATGACGAGCAGGTAATGATCATCTGCATATTTGTAAACAAGCAGATCGTCTACCGTCCCCCCATCTGGGTAGCAAAGCACACTGTACTGCGCCTGCCCAACTGCCAGCTTGGATACGTCATTCGTAGTCACACGCTGGAGATAAGAAAGAGCGTTTTCCCCTTTTACGTCCACTTCTCCCATATGGGAAACATCAAATAGACCAGCTTTTGTCCGAACAGCTTCATGCTCTTGACCAATGCTTGTAAACTGCACCGGCAGATCCCAACCACCGAAGTCGATGGTTTTCGCGCCATACTTTGCATAAGAATCAAATAGTGGCGTACGTTTCAAATTGGACATGTGGCACCTCCTGTGAACAATAAGATCCAAAACAAAACAGAGGAGAAAAAACGGGTACACCAAAATAATGGTGCCCATTTCTCCTCCTCTGTCCTTGGTACCTGAGAGTTACCTTGCGAAGCTCATGAGGAATCTTTCTTCCCCACTTGCAAGTTTCCCCTTTGGTGGCTCGTGTGAGCTCTCTCCAGAGTTGCGTCCGGTAGAGGTACTTTTGCCTGAGAGATTCACCGTTACCGGCTTGCTCCTTCGGCGCTGCCAAACGTTCAAGCAGTCTCTCCCTACTACCATCATTCGCGGTTGTTTCATGGTCATACATAAGTTTTTGCTATCATTTCCATACTAATGGATGTACTACCTCTTTATCCTACCATGAGAGTCCAAAGTTGAAAATATACAAATTAACAGTCAGTTTCAGAAAAACTTAACAAAAGACATTGACAATAGATAAATGTTCAGTTTTTAGACATTAACCATGAAAGTTATGGCAGAGCTATGAAAAGGAGTATCTTATATGCCGAATGTTCCTATTTCATTTGATACGAACTGGATCAATCCGCTTACAGAACGTATGCAAGAAGATGGCCCCTGGGATAAGTGGGAGCTATTCAAGCTCTCATTGGAAGCCGAGGAAGCGATGTCTGTTCACGAATTTGATCAGCTGCAATGTCTGAAATACCTCCCACTCTTATCGCCATTTCCACACCAGTTGGAAACGGCGAAACGTGTCCTATTAGAGATGCGTGGCCGAGCCATTCTCGCTGATGAGGTCGGTCTGGGAAAAACGATCGAAGCAGGTTTGATCATGAAGGAGTATATGGTCCGCGGCTTGGCTAAAAAAATTCTCGTTCTAGTTCCAGCCTCACTCGTCATTCAATGGACAAAAGAGCTTCATCAGAAATTCGGGATTGCAGCAGTCGCGCAAAAAAAAGAATATATGTGGCGGCAACACGAGGTCGTTGTCGCATCGATAGACACAGCAAAACGAGATCCTCACAGGCGTCACGTACTCGACATCGATTACGACATGCTCATCATCGACGAGGCCCATAAACTCAAAAATAAACGGACACGCAACTATCAGTTCGTCAAAGAAATCCGCAAAAAATATTGCCTGCTCCTTACCGCAACTCCTATTCAAAACGAGATGGACGAGCTATACAACCTCATCAATTTGTTAAAGCCAGGTCACCTCGGCCATACTTCCACCTTCTCTACCAATTACGTAGAGGGCAAACGCCAATCCAAAAACAGCGAGAAATTGCGGGAAGAAATTGAAAAGGTCATGATTCGCAACAAACGAAGTGATGGTGGTATTCAATTCACCAGTCGCCGCGTTCAGTCGATTCCGATTGATCTTTCTCCAGAGGAATTGACCTTGTACGAAGGTGTGACGCGCTTTGTTCGTGAGCAATACCAAACAGGATTTGGCGTAGGCGGCTTCAACTCTCTCGCTCTGATTACTTTGCAGCGTGAGGTCTGCTCAAGTAAGGAAGCTGCGTTTATGACGCTGTATAACATGCACCAGCGCACCGGAGAGGACTCTCCCTTGCGCACACAAATTCTTGAGCTAGTCGAGATGATCAAACAAATTGAGACACATTCCAAGGCTGCCAAAGCGGTTGAGCTCATTCAACAAATCAACGACAAAGTGATCATTTTTACCGAGTATCGAGCAACACAAAACTATCTACAAAAGTATTTGCACGACCACGGCATTACTTCTGTCCCCTTCCGCGGTGGCTTTAAACGCAGCAAAAAGGACTGGATGACTGATCTTTTCCAAAATCGTGCACAAGTCCTGATCGCGACGGAAGCAGGCGGGGAAGGCATCAATTTGCAGTTCTGCAATCAAGTAATCAATTACGATATGCCTTGGAATCCCATGCGAGTGGAGCAACGAATCGGTCGCGTCCATCGTCTCGGACAAAAAAGAGATGTGCACATTTACAATTTATCAACAACAGGAACGATCGAGGAGCATATTCTCAAGCTGCTGTATGAAAAAATCGACCTGTTTGAAATGGTCATCGGTGAACTCGATGATATTGTGGAACGTCTGAATTTAAGTCACGCCTTGGAAGATAATCTGATTCAAATCATTATGGATTCCCGCTCCTCCAAAGAAATGGCGCTGAAGCTCGATAACATTGGACACGCGATTCGGGCAAGCAAAATAACAAAAGAATCGGTCCCTCTTTCTGAGGCGGCTGACCAATAATTCTGTTGGAAACGAAAAAGAAATGAGGTCTCCTGATGCAGCAACAACAGGTCAGACAATTTGTCGAGCGCTATTTGGCGACTTTTTCAGCCCATATCGTCGAATCTCACCCGGATTATTTCACAGTCAAACTCCCTGTCGAGGTGGACAAAGATATCGGCAATCGCCCTTTTTACTGGAGCTGGGTGGATAAGATGAATTTGGCTTATCAGCCATTAATACTCACCTTTACTTTTCATCCGGATTGCACGCCTGAGGGTTTACGATCCGAGCATCTGCATCTAGGGGCTGCACGCATGCAACAAATTTTCTCTTCAACCAAAAAGCATGGCAGCTTTGTCTGTATGTACGAGCAACAAGGGGGACTTTTAGGCAATGCCGGCAAGCGTCGGTCAACCCCTCTCGTGCCTTGGCTCGGGATGAACTTGAAGGTTTCTCTGCTCTGTGACAAGCGTCGTGACATTTTATTGTACCTGGGGATTAATTTGCATCAGCCACGGATGGTGACGGATTTCACTTCGTTTTTATTTTCACTTTCCTTGACCCCTGCGATCCCTGACTACTATTACACGTTAGATCGAAAGGTAACCATACAGGAAGCCCTCCAAATGGCACAACAGGAAGTCGAACATACATTGGAACAAGAAGATCAGCAATGGGCAGAGGAAGCGCGCACACGTTTGAGCGAAGAAATGTCCATCTTGGAAGCGTACTATGAAGAATTAGCACGGCGCGAACCACAGGATGAGCAGGCAAACGCGAACAAAACCGAAGATGAAACCGATGATGCAGCAGAGCAGCCCGAAGCTCAGTCGTCGCTCGAGCAAGAAGCCCTGCATTCCGAACCTGATCCAACTGGACCAGCTTCTGTCGAACAGCCAATATCTTTTGACGAATACCGGGCTTCTGGCGGACGAATCCTCGACTTTTTACGAGCAAATGGAATCCAAACCACTTCACGCGAAGAGATTAATCAAGCAGAGTGGAAAAAGAGCACGCCAGATGAGGAAAGACAACGCCGAAAGGACGAGTTGGCATGGCAATACGAGCCGCGGATCGAGGTTTCGTTCATCAACGGTGGCTTGTTCTATTTATCTTCCTCTCCTCCGCTCATGCGGTCATCGAAAGCAAAAAGCATGCGACATCTCCCCGCATCAGGGCGAATCCTGTAAAAGATCAACGAGAAAATGTGAAACAGAAAAGACACGTTGCAACAAATCTTTTTGTCATAGCTGGTTACAATAGGAATAGGTTAAGCCTTTACAAAAGGTGGTGCATAGTTGTGACCAGACGATTTCTTCCTTTTATCGCTGCTCTTTTGTCTCTGATGCTGCTTTCCTTACCAGCTTTTGCGCAAGACGAAGCAAGTTGGGACAAGCAATTCCAAGCACAAATTCGAGAATGGGTAGATGCAATCGCAAGCCGAGACCCTCAATTCAAGCAATGGCAGGATGCAAAAACGGACGTGCAAACACTTGGTGCAGGGCAGCATCAATGGCTGGTAAGTATAAAAAAAGCGGACAAGCAAGTAGGGTATTTGGTGATAGGAGAAGCACCTGATTCCACTTCCCATGAGAAATTTGTTCTGCTGGAATACGGTGTCGGGGAGTACATCTTGTTCGATGACGCTTTTGCTCCGAAAGAAATCGCGGCAGAGCCAGTTTATGACGGGTTCGCTTCTTACTGGCTGATCACCCAGAAGTCAGATTCTCAAATGGTCAATGCAAAAACGGGAGAAATGTACCCCACTTCCTTTCAAATTAGTGAGCCCGCTGTCGATGCTTTTGCAGGCGAGCAGCTCATACAAAATGGACAACGCCTGACTCAAATGAGAATTTTAAGCGCAGCCGAGGCTGATCCTTTTGATCATATCGGGTGGGTCAGCCAAATGAGTACAACGGACACAGACGTGTCCTGGAAACAATTGTGGCAGCAAGATTATACCTCACCGGTAACATTAGCCGTCCCGATTCATCAGTCACAGGTTTTGGCACCCTTTGTAGTGGGGTCCCTGCATTTATGGAACGACCAAAATGCTTATGTCGGCGTATGGGATGAGGGCCTGCGCTTTGTCCCGTATTCGTATGCCCATCGCGTCGGACGATTTTTCGTAAACGAAACAAGCTCTCCTGCCGAATAACCGGTTGGAGAGCTTGTTTTTTACGTTTTCTATTCACCGATGTTGTGTAGGAGAGAGACGTTCATGAACGGCATGAAAAATTTCATTGACCGTCATTCCCTCTGCATTAATGATGGGAGCACCTGTAATCGTTTTGTTTTCATTACCTAGTACGTTGATATCCTGGCCTGTAATGACAATCGCATCTACCACCTGCTGCCAGTTGCCCAAATCAACAACATCGTAACCATTTTGACGCAGCATCTTGCACACTTCAGACAGGGAATTTTCTACCGCTACTCTCGCCATATGCACCCTCCGTCTTCGTTCATGATAGGTTTGCGAATTTTATTTGCGCCACAACAGCCGAATGGACATGGGAATGGCACCAAACCAGCGTGACGACCAGGACTCGCGTGGAGTCTTACGCAAACGGCGTTCATCTTTTGGGGTATCCATGTACTGAACAAACAGCTTCGTCAGGTACTTTAAATATTCCTGAAAGGACATCGCACTTGACCTCCTTCTTACTCGCGGATTCACACCACGGTGCAAGCGCTGTCCCCTCTATTGTTCCCCGTCCTACGTTCTTTCAACCACTTGGCTCGTAATTTCCATCACAATATCGGAAAGGCTCTTGCCTGTCGTATCCACCTGAATCGGCGCGAAATCGTATACACCAGCGCGTTCCGCCATTAATGTTTTTACCCTTGTCGCCACGCCCCCTGCCAACAAGGGCCTGCCTGTATCATTTTCCAAACGCTTGATGAGCTCTTCTTCCGTGGCATGCAGCGCGATTACGATGCCATGCTCCATCATCATCTCTACGTTTTGCTTCCGTAATACAGCTCCTCCCCCAGTTGTTAGTACCTGAGGCCCTGCTGCCAGTAATTGTGCAAGACGTTTCGTTTCCACGTCTCGGAAATACGCTTCGCCTTGATCGGTGAAGATTTCTGGAATGCTGCGAGCTTCACACTCCACAATCGCATCATCCAAGTCCGTATGCTTCATTCCCAAAGAGGCAGCGAGTGCGGCGCCAACCGTGGTTTTTCCTGTTCCCATAAATCCGACTAACACCAGGTTTTTCATTTTGTTTCTGCCGCCTTTCCAATCGTTCGGTATGTATTGATCTTCACCGTTTTTTGTTGTTGATTGTACGCTGTCTCATATCCTAATGCTTTTTCAAAAAATGACAGTGGAACCATCGTACGTTCTTTGATTTCGATTAACGGACTGCCTAAATCTATTCGCTTCCCATCTACGTCAGCAAAGCGCTCCCGTTCCTTTATAAATACTTCGCGTCCATTTCCTTTTACGCGGATCATTTGTTTCTTGTCGTCCCAGCTAATCACTAATCCCATTTTCTCACCGAGCTCACGCAGCGGAATATACACCGTATTTTGGGTGACCCGAGCCGGAATCGATGGATAAAAGCTCATGTTATTAATGATCGTGGTAATATAGGGCTCCAATTGCACTGCACCAAAGCCATTCTTATTTGCACTATTGGTATACAGGGTGAAATATTTCGCTTCCCCTTGCAAGGTTTGTCCAAGCGCCTGATCGAGATGCTCTGCACCAATGACACTGCCATGATAATTTTGCTGGACGCGCTGCAAGAATCGCTTATAGGCATCGTCACCGATTTTGCGGCGTAGGTTGTCGAACAGGAGTGCTCCTCGGGAATACCAGGTCAGCTTAAACTCTTCTTCTGTGGCAAACTTCTGTAGCGGCTTGTCCAGCTTTCCATTTGGATAACGCTCTTGCAAACGTTTGACATCCCGGTTGTACACATCTAACAGAGTCGTAGCTGATTGGGCACCATAACGCTTCTGCAAGTAATGAGACACGCCGAGCTCCACCAGCCCCTCATCAAGCCACCCATGCGAGGATTCCAATGTAGCCACACTGTTGTACCACCAAAGATGCCCTACCTCATGCGGCAGCCAATGATCAATCAGATTGTTGTGATGCATGTCTCTTTTGAATACGGCGAGATTCGCGTATTCCATAGCGTACGTCGTGCCTGTACTTGTTTCCGCAATCGCCACGTGTGGATACGGCAACGGACCGTACATGTCGATGAAAGTAGGAAATACCGATTGGGCAATGGTCTTGATTCTTTCTATGTTTCCTTTATCAACGGAAGCAATGTCAACCGTTAAATTCGGAGCAAATTGAATCGTTTCGATGTGATAAAGCGGACTTCCCACCAGCCCAAAGTTCAACAGATTTTTTGCTTGATAATGGACTTGTTGCTTACTACCACCGATTGACTTCGATTGTCCTCTGCCCCATGAACTGACCCATTTGTAGCCTTGTGGAGAGGTAAATGACACATCGTAATCTCCATAGTGGTAAACGAATGGATCACCAAAATCAACGCGTTGCGGCGGGTCATACCAAACACCTTTTTGATTTTGGGCCCCGAGCATCGGGTACCATGTCGTCAACGTCCATATATCGTCTTTGACCCCAAATCGTGTGCCCCTACGTGGAACCGGGTTCTCGAATTCAATAGTTAAGGCGCCTCGAAGCTCCTTACCAAGAGGATTTGCCAGCTTCACCAGCGATTGACCACGTTCAAAAGAAAGCGGCTTGTCCTTGTAGCGAATCGACTTCACCGTCATTTTGTTCCAAAGGTAGTCGTAAATATACAGGCGTACATCTGGAGTTTTTGGGTTGTCGAACTCCAAGGTCATGTTTCCGGTTATTTTTGCTTCGGACGTATGTAATTCAGCTTGAATCTTATAGACAGGGTTCAAATCCTTTACATAAGACGGCAGAGGTGGATCATATGAAAATGGATCAACGAACTTTTGCTCCTCCTCTGGTGATTGATTCATGGCAATGATTTGAGAAATGGCTGGCCAATACGCGACGACCCCAACTGAGCCAAAAAAAACGAGGATCGTCACACATACTAGCAAGCTCGTTTTATGTAGTGATTTCATGACAGCCCCCATAAAATAAACCGCCCGGCGGCAGGCGCTAAGTGTTTTTGTTTCATTGTAGCAAATATATGTCAAACTGAGTAGAAATTCAGGAGATTCTGTAGAGGAAACGCCTTATTTGACGATGCCTTTCCTGAGTGAAATAAAAAAGCCGCCACTCATTGTATCGTAATGATTGGCAGCTTTCTTTAGCGTTTACCAGGTTTCGTACATAATTTTTCCGGTCTGACTAAGATCATAGCCCCCGACTGCCTCCAATTCCTTTTGAAACGGACGCGAATCGAGAACATCAAGAACAGCCTGAATGAGTGGTTCATTGTCCTTATTTTTCAACAAGACAAGGTCATATCGCTCACGCACAGTTGGGACAAACTCGACTCCGACGAGTGAAGCTGCCTTTTCAATGCCCACCCCTACGTCTGCCTCGCGCCGTGCTACTACCCCTGCGACTGCCAGGTGATTGGACTCTTCCCGTTCATAGCCAATCACGTCATTCCCCGCTATGTTTGCCAGTCGAAACTGCTCTTCAATCAATGTGCGTGCACCGGACCCTTTTTCCCGATTGACCATTCGAATGCCCCGCTTGGTAAAATCGCTCCATGCTTTGATCTGTTTTGGATTGCCTCCCTGGACGTAGAATCCGGCCCATCGTGACAACATATTGATAACAACAAAACGATGCCCACATAAAATGCGACGAATATACGGGACATTGTATTCGTTGGTATCCCCATCGTACAGGTGCGTGCTGACGATATCTGCTTTCCCTGTATACATCGCCACGAGGCTGTTCAGAGAGCCCACGTACGAGCGAAGTGGTCGGTATGCCTCATCCTTTTTCTCCAAATGCCCCCCCAGTAGGTCCAAGCTCACATCCTGCCCGCTAATAATAATATTGCGGCCTGTACCTGTCTGCTCATATCGTGACGGCTGCTGAGCTTGTCCTGTCTGTGGGATGCTGACGGCTGAGGCTTGTCTGTATTCTCCCTTTGCCTTCGCCTTGTACGCTTCCAGATCGCTTTCGTCTACACGCATTTGCCGCCCGACGCGATAAGCGGGCAGTTCTCCTTTTTTAATCAGATCGTAGACCGTTAGCTTGGAAATACGTAGAATTTTTGCTATTTCTTCTGTGGTATAAGAATTTTGTTGACTCATGTCCCGCCTCCGTTATCTCTTTGCTCTATTTTCAAACAACTGTCGTAAAATCGCAATTGATTATTCATTACGAATCCATATAATCTAGTTATGTCCAGTTATAATTAATTATAACTAAATATAACTATGGAGGTCTTTTTTTATGAAGAAGCACTGGTTAGCCTTAGTGACGGCATTTTGCTTGATGCTCACTGCTTGCTCGACAACACAAACAGCCCCACAAGCAAGTGAGCCTGCCAAAACCGAAGTAGCAAAGGTAGAACTAATGATTTCTGCTGCTGCTAGCTTGACAGATGCCTTAAATGAGTTGAAAACTCAATACGAAACAGAACACCCGGGAACTACCCTTACCTTTAACTTCGGAGGCTCAGGAAAACTCGCCACACAAATTACGCAAGGCGCTCCGTCTGACGTATTTTTGTCGGCTAGTAAAAAAGACATGGACGGTCTAGAGGAACAACAACTGATCGCCAAAGACACACGCCAAGACTTCACGAAAAACTCGCTTGTTCTCATTGCAGGTAACACAAGTCCTATCACTATCTCTTCTTTTGAAGAGCTGAGCAACGCAACGATCAAGCATATTGCCGTCGGTGAGCCTGAGACAGTCCCTGCTGGACGATATGCGAAAGAAACATTGGATACGCTGAAAATGTGGGATTCTCTTTCGGCACAAATGGTATTTGGCAGCGATGTTCGCCAAGTTTTGACCTTCGTAGAATCTGGTAACGCAGAAGTCGGTATTGTCTATTCCAGTGATGCGGCAGCTTCGAAAAATGTAAAGGTATTAGCGACAGCCAAGCCTGAATGGCACAAGCCGATCGTTTATCCAGGTGCGGTCGTCAGCGCATCGAAGAACCCAGATGCAGCAAAAGCTTTTCTTACCTACTTGACAAGCGACAAAGGAAAAGCGATCTTACAGAAGTACGGGTTTCAATAAATAAACCAATCGAATGGGGGGTGGCAAGCGTGATCGAAACGAATCTTACTCCTTTGATGCTTTCCCTTAAAGTAGCTGCGCTCTCCACCTCCTTTGTATTTGTCCTTGGGATGGTTTTTGCAAGGTGGATGACACAAAAAGATTTTTGGGGGAAGAATGTGCTGGAGTCCTTCTTTTTGCTTCCGCTTGTTCTCCCTCCCACTGTTGTTGGCTTCGGCTTGTTGATGCTTTTCGGAAAAAACGGCTTTCTCGGCCAGCTTTTGCATGAATGGTTCAATATTACTGTCGTCTTTACGCTGACAGGAGCCGTAATTGCCTCGATTGTTGTTTCCTTTCCGTTGATGTACCAGAGTGCAGTCGCAGCCTTTACAGGAGTGGATCGTCGTTTGGAGAATGCAGCACGCACGATGGGCGCTTCCGAATGGCGATTATTCTGGACTGTCACCTTTCCGTTGGCTTGGCCTGGTCTGTTGGCTGGGTTTGTTCTTTCTTTTGCCCGTGGTTTAGGGGAGTTTGGTGCTACGCTGATGCTCGCAGGCTACATCCCTGGGAAAACCGATACGATTCCCGTCGCCATTTATTTTGCTGTTGAAGCTGGTCAAATGGATAAGGCATTGTTTTGGGTCATCATTATCGTTTCCTTGGGTATGGGTACGACTCTCTGGCTGAATTGGTGGAGTCGTCGCAACGTGCGCAGGTACGCCAATCAAAAGTAAGGCAGGTGAATCGTAATGCTCTCCGTCAACATACAGAAGCGTTTGCCTGATTTTATTTTGGATGTGTCCTTTTCGGTGCAAAAAGAAATTGTCGTGCTGTTCGGACCATCCGGCTCTGGCAAAACAACGATATTGAACAGTATTGCAGGTCTGGTTCATCCTGATACCGGTGTGATCCAATTAAACGAGAACGTCTTTTATCGCGAAGGACAGAAGCCGCTTCCCGTACAAAAACGCAACATCGGGTATTTATTTCAAGATTATGCGCTGTTCCCTCACATGACCGTCGAGCAAAATGTTCGATACGGCCTGAAAAAAGAGCATGAACTAAATTTGGCTCCATTATTGTCCACAGTGGGAATCGATCATCTGCTGCAAAAATATCCTCACCAATTATCTGGAGGACAAAAACAACGGGTGGCACTCGTACGGGCACTCGCTACTGAACCCGACATTCTGCTCCTTGATGAGCCTTTATCTGCGTTGGATGCGGATACGCGTAAACAATGCCAGGATGAGTTACTTCGCCTTCACGCCATGTGGAACATCCCGTTTCTACTGGTCACCCATGATCGTGAAGAAGCTGAGAAGCTCGCAGATGTCATTTTCCTGATTGATAACGGCACAATCAAAGAACGGATAAATGAAAAAAGCCATTCAGCAACGTCCATTTCCCGATAATGGGATGGCATTGCTGGATGGCTTTTTACTATCGAGCAGTGATTGGTTCAATTTTCACATCGTTTTGCTTTGCCCACTTATGTACCTCTACAAGGAATTGCAGTACGTCATGGCTCTCGTGATGGACACAAAGGGTATCGGCCGCCAAGTCAATGTGCTCGCCATTGACCGTCATTACTCTTTGTTTTAAAACGAGCTGACGTGTCTGCTCCATGCGTTCTTCCTTGCTGATCAGGACACTTCCTTCCAACTCACGCGGGGCCAATCGACCATTCGGCAAATAAGCCCGCTCTGCAAATACTTCCTCTGCTACTTGAAGGCCGTGTTCCAAGCCTGCTTCTACAAGCTTACTGCCAGACAGCGCATAGAGGATCAATTCCTCATCAATATCCGAAATGGCCTGGACAACCGCTTCGGCGAGCTCTGGGCGTTCAGCCGCTTCGTTATACAGCGCGCCATGCAATTTCACATGGTGCAGCTCCCCACCGAGTGCTTTTGTAGTCCCAGCCAAGGCTGCAATTTGATACAGCACCAGCTCATATACTTCATTGACAGACAAGTTCATCGAACGACGTCCGAAGCCTTGAATATCTGCATAACCGGGATGTGCCCCGATTTTCACATCATGCTTGAGTGCAGCTTCGATTGTTCTGCAAATAATATGTGGATCACCTGCATGCAATCCGCAAGCAATATTAACGGAGGTGATCCATTTCATAATCCCCAAATCCTCAGATTGTCGACCTCTGCTGAAGCCCTCTGCCATATCGCAGTTAATATCCAGATGAATCATGTATGCTCACCTTCTCTTTCACTAATCTATCTCTTGAAAACGCATTCATACGCGTGGCTTCTCGTTTTCTTCCACTTTAGCATACCATGTACGCCAGTTTAACAAAAGCAAAAAAGCTGCCGAAAAATGGCAGCTTATGAACAACTTATGTCGAACCAACGGTTGCTTGGCTGCTTTCCTCTGCCTGTAAGGTCTCTGCTAGTGCCATTACCTGGTTCTTTTCTTGTTTATAATCGTATTCCTTTGCCTTATCCGGTCTGGCATTGTTGTACTCTACCGGTATCTCGTGGCGATGGGAACGTTCAATTTTTGTTACGAAGTGCAGCTTTTCCATAATGCGAATGGTTTCATCCAACAAATTGGCATCCACATACATCGAAACGTAATTTAAGCGTTTGGAGATGTAATGAATGGTGCCAAATTTGCGTAAATTTTTGGCGGCACGCGTGTTTTTCACCCACACGGCGACCCCCAGACGTCGCTCTCTCATGTTTTGCCGTCGGTCTCCTTCCCAATCGTGGTATACTTACTCGTGAAAGCTTATTACAGAAAGGAATCGTGGTCTATGCTGGCTACGTTTTATCGTCAATTCGAGGAAGCGCTTCACCGCGAAAAAATCGTGACCCATAGCAGTTGGCGAATGTATGCAGGCCAGCGCTTTTTCTATGTATGCAGTACGCTCCCTGCTCCTATGCTGACAAAGCAGCTCATGGAAACAGGAGAGCGCCTGACCACTGATACCAAATTAAAGCCAGAATGCATTTACGTGCGTTCTGATGACGTGCAGCATGTGTATCGCTTCCGCTTTCGCGTACCTGACGAAAAGCAATTCTGCTGTGGCAACCTTTGTGAAGATTGTTTCCTGTTGCGCCAAAATGAATCGGGAACAGCGTGATTACGATGGCTTTTTCACACTACAACCGCAGCTTCCACCTGTACCGCAACCACTGCCCTGCGCCTCTAAAAATGGATTGTTGCTCGGTACCTTGATCGTATCCGAGACGGAATGAGCGATGGTTCTACTCACTTGATACAAGAGCTCATCCAGAGCATCCTCTGCTCGCTTGAATGCCTGTACGGAATCCCTCAGTTCAATGTTGCGCTTCAGTTCCCGTACTTCTTTGGATATATGATTGTAATCCGGGTGATACTTCCCGAACCGTTGCACATCTTCGTACTGTTCCTTCTTTGCCTCGAACACGACGAGCAGACGTTGTACTTCCTCATCTGCTTCCATTTGGCGTTTGGCCTCCAGATACTCTGAGACCTCGCGCGATTGGTTAATCATCGTGGACAGCTCATGAGACTCCATGATCAACTGTGTCATATCCACAGCTTCCAATGCTTCCATAAAGCGAGACCTCCTTTCGCCGTAAAGTGAAAACTTTACGTCATTCCTGATTGTATCACGATGCACACCCTTAGTACAGATATTCGGGCACGACAATGCGCACTCGCTCAATGTTTTCGAGACGGTAGCACTGTTTGCCGCCCTGTCCGGCAATCGTAACCATCCAATACCCCATTTCCAGGCGTACTTCTGTCGGTAGACCTCGCAGCTTTTCTTTTCCGCTTTGCTGGACCTCGACTTCCAGCTTCAGTTCTATTGCGCGCTTAAACAAATCCCGCATGGACTGTGGATGATACGATTGGAAATGCTTCGTCCACATTTTGGGTAATGCGGCGATTTCCTCATTTTGCTCAGGGAACGTGTTTTCAATAGCATAACCGTCCCAAGGCCGTTCAATGAGAAGCAAGCCTTTATTCCCCGCTAGACTGTTTTGGTGCGGCTGGAGCTCTCTGCTTGCGCTAGCAACATGTGACAGCACCTGCGGCTCATAACCGAAGTGACGAAGTAAACGGATCAGTTCTTTTTCCTGCGAGTGCGGAATTAAAAACGCAGTCGTCGATATCACTTGGGTAAGGAATGGGCGAAAGTCAGGAATTTCGCGCCATTCCTCCAGAAATCCAGCATGTGCTGTCCGCACGAGGAAGTACGGCTCCATTTGAATCTGCCTTGCTGTTCTCGCCCAGTGGCTCACAACCTCAATCAAGCTCTCGGGTAACGGATGAACACAGGAGGCACGGATCCTTTCGATGACTTGCTCCTCCGTCCCTCCTTGAGCCAAATACGATTGCAACAGCCTTGCTTGCAATTCACCCCGAATCAATTGCCCATCAAATTGGAGCTGGCAAAATCGGCTGATCTCCCATACATCCAGCAATGGAACAAGCGGAGGGATTGTAATGGCACCTGTGGGGTCCACAAACCAGCCTTCCTCCGACGATAATCGCGGCAGACTGCTCCAACGCCAAAATATCCCTCTCTCTTCGTCCATTCCGAGCTGAATCCATCCCAAGCCTACTAACACATGCATCCATTGCTCCACAATGAGCTCCTCTGCATTGTCGGGTAAAGGGAATCCTGCTTCTTTTAGCATGCGCAATTGCTCATGGATGGAACACCACTGCTCGAGAGGAACCTGTCTCATCAATTGAATGAAAAATTCCCACCAGTCGCCATGCGGCAAAAATTGTTCCATGACGAGTTGGTACATCTCTTCCCAACGTACGAGCGGCGGTTGATGCAGCCATTGCTTCGTTTGATTGAGATCGAGTACGAGTTCTCGCTCTTCCCTATGCACCAAGCCCAGTCTGAGTGCAATATCAAGGACAACAGTCAAGGATAAGCCCTCTCTTTGTTCCTGATCGAGTGGCGGAATCACGATTCCTTTTACATGCTCGTCTGTAAACGAGAGCAGCGGCAGCATTTTTTGCGACATCCTGCGATGAATGCTTCCTTTTTGCGTAATGGGAATTTGGTTGTCTCGAATAAACAACAAAAGCCCAAAAAGATCCAGCTGTATCCCTCTGCCTGCTGATATATAATAAGGGAGCGTTTTTGAAAGAGAAACAAAAGCCTGAGTGGCTTCCGGCAGCATTTGATTCGTCAACTGCTCTCGAACCTCTTGTGGCATTAAATAGCCGATTTCACTCCACATTTTCCGTACAGTCAAGATCAGTCCAAGCCGTCGCAATTTCGTCAAGCCGACTGACAGATGTCTGTGCTCTTTTGCCGTTTCGCGTTCCCAAGTTCGTTTGCTAAAAAAGCCTCTCGTCGCTTTGGTTACGAAAAGCCGCATAACGGCTCGTTCCAGCTCATCTGCCTGTTCCCATACTTGCCCAATAAAAGCGGGGTCCAATAATCTCGCTGTTAAATCTTGCTCTTCGGCAAGCTGATATCGTTTGGTCTGTTCATGTAGAATCGCTTGTCGCGTTGATTCGGACAGGTATTCCAGCGAATCCTTCACACGCACGCCTGTCACCTCAGTCTATATGATGTTCGATTCATTACTTTTACCAATTGGAGGGATCTTGATGTTGCATGTATTTCCTAGTTTACTCTTAACAGCAACCTTGGCAGTAACGGGTACCCAAGTCTTGTCACCTCAACATCCTACCGTATCTGAGCCCGTGACGAAAGAGGCTGTACAAGCAGATGCTGCTTACGAGGCCGTTGCTGCTCCATATCCGCCAGCTGTACAGGAAGCTTTGAAGAAAGTTCGAAAAAATGGCGGACACACTATTGTTCGTGCCAATGGAAAATCCTATGTAGTCGTGGGTGCAGGACAGCGCCCTACAGGAGGATATCGTTTAGTGGCGGACCAAGTCAAGCGGACTGGCCCTCATGCCTTTGCCGTACAGGTTCGCGTACAAGCACCAGCTCCAGGTTCGATGAAAACACAAGTCATCAGCTATCCGACGTTGGTGATTGCCCTGCCAGACCAGCAAGCAAAAGTCAGTGTGCATATGCGCTAGTCTATCCATGAAAAAAGCCGACAGTTCGAAAGCCACAAGGCGTATCGAAGTCGGCTTTTTTCCTTTTCCCAACAGTTACCCTAACTTATCAGGGCTTTACCTCAATGGAAAAGCTCTCTGCAACACCATACGACTCGTGGTTATTATGGGCCAATTCTACCTTGACCTCATGCTTCCCAGCCGGGATATCCTTCATGACATAGCTAGGCTCAAACACTTTAGCGATCTTTTTGCCGTCGAGGTACAGATGAACATGACCTTCCCCGTGCTTGTTTTCTTTCCCCATGTTTTCGAGGGAAAAAGAGAAGTTCGTAACGGCCAATTTGAGTTGCAAATCATCTTTCTCAAGGGTATGCGTCACAGCGAGTGTCGGCGCTGCATGATGAGCGTGCGACTCGTCTGCTACCACTTCGGTTTGCGCTTGTTGGTTCGCGTACACAAACCATTCCACACCAGCCGCAATGGCAATCAATAGAAACAAGCGGAAAAGAAATCGTTTGGTTTTCACCGGAGCTGCTCCCTTCCAAAATGAGTCTTACCCCAGTGTGCCCGACTCCTGATTGGTTCATTCATCCATTTTTGCTGCATGATCTAACCTGCCAGCCATACATACTCAGCATTCCAATCGGTAAAAGTAACCACAAGATGCTTTTTGGGAGGTCAGTGACTGCGTATGAATGCATGGAATGAAACTCTTTCTATTTTTGCTTTAGGAGGAGTATATGAAATCGGAAAAAACATGTACGGGATTCAATGCGGGGATGAAATCGTCCTCATTGATTGTGGCTCGAAGTTCCCGGATGAGAGTTATTTAGGAATTGATCTGATCATACCGGACATTAGTTATCTGCTGGAAAATCAAGAAAAAGTCCGAGCCTTGATTGTCACGCATGGACATGAGGATCACATCGGGGGCATTCCCTATTTTTTACGACAATTAAACGTCCCTGTTTACGGTACCCGTTTAACGTTAGGACTTATTGAATTGAAGCTGAAGGAGCATGATTTGCTTCATCAGACCACTCTCATCTCCATCGATCGTCACTCTACCATTTCATTAGGCTCGCTCACGATCAGTTTTTTTCAGACAAACCATAGCATTCCTGATTGCTTGGGTGTTGTATTTGAGACAAAAGCAGGCTCTATTGTGCATACGGGCGATTTTAAATTTGATTTAACGCCGGTACATAAGCAATCCCCCGATTTGCACAGAATGGCTGAAATCGGTCAAAAAGGTGTATTGGCCTTGTTGTCCGAGAGTACCAATGCGGAGCGCTCAGGCTTTACTCCATCAGAAAAGAACGTGGGCGATCGTCTGTTAGAAGCATTCAGTAAGGCACAGCAGAAAATATTTGTCTCGACGTTCGCTTCCAATGTATACCGCCTGCAACAAGTCATTGATGCCGTAGGAGCGACGAATCGAAAGCTAGCTTTGCTGGGACGAAGTATGGTCAATGTGGTCAAAATCGCATCAGAACAAGGCTATTTGCATATCCCAGAAGGCATGCTGGTGGAAATAGAAGAAGTGAACGAGCTCGATCCAGCCCGTGTCGCTGTCCTATGTACGGGAAGCCAAGGCGAACCGATGGCAGCCTTATCCCGGTTGTCGACCTCTGGGTATCGGCACGTTAAAGTAGATCGCGGCGATACCGTCATCCTCTCTTCTTCCCCCATTCCAGGAAACGAACGAAATGTAGCCCGCATCGTCGACAACTTGTTTATTATGGGTGCCAACGTTATTTATGGCTCCGGGACAGGCATGCATGTGTCCGGCCATGGCTTCCAAGAAGAGTTGAAGCTCATGCTCACTCTCATGAAGCCACAATACTTTATCCCCATTCACGGTGAGTATCGGATGCTCCATCAACATCGTCTGTTGGCAGAATCCGTCGGCGTTGATTTCGAGTCCATTTTCATTGTTAATAACGGAGATGTCGTGGATATTCAGGATGGTGTGGCTGTGCAGGAAAGAAAAATCCCTGCCGGGAATACCTTGGTGGATGGTTTAGGAATCGGTGATGTAGGGAATGGAATATTACGGGATCGCAAACATCTTTCGGAAGATGGCATTCTCGTGATCGTTGTGACGCGCAGTAAAACCGACGGCAAGATTTTGTCGGGTCCTGACCTTATTTCTCGCGGATTCATTCATGCTCCGGAATCAGAGGGCCTGTTGGAGGAAGCTACTCGCATTGCATCCGAGGTGATCACCAATTTACAGGAAGCGAATGTGAGTCAGTGGAACCGCTTGAAGCAAGGAATGCGGGAATCGATTGGGAAATTTGTATATGCCAAAACAAAGCGCAGACCCATGATCCTGCCGATTATTATGGATGTGTGAGGGAAAAGCCTTCTTTCTGGAGGGCTTTTCTAACATGATATTTTCAATCTTGAGGTGATTTGAAATGGGGAAAATGGTGAGACTTTTTACGTGCCTTGCTTTGACCTTTTTTATTTTCTTTGTATCGGTTCCAGTTTCCTTGGCATCATTGGAGAAGAATCCTTTACTGTTCGAATATACGGAAGTAAAATTTGTAACCAAGCCGGATGGAAGTCACTATGCACAAGGATACTTGAATTGGGGAAATCTCAGTCCTTATGAAATAATTGAACTTAAAGGAAGCATTGATTTGCTCAATAAGCAGGGTCAAAAAATCAGTACGAAACCTAAATACATTGAACGATATAATCTCGAAGCCGGCACTAGCGGTTATGACTTTTTCGAAATGGTAGACTTTGATCTTGTTCCTTCCGTTACAAATCCCTCACAAATTGAGGGTGCTTATCTAAAACCAACGTATACATTTACATTAGGGAAAAAAGCAGAACTCAGACCATACATCCACCCCGGAGCAATCGAATTTAAGCAATCCGGGGACAACCTCACCATCAAGACCATTTTAACTAATCACGGAGAGGCAACAGCCACAAACTTTAAATACTCGGGAATTTCATTAGCTGATGAGAATGGCATGGTTCACTTTTATTCCGAGACCAATCACGCTGTTATCAATTCATCACTGCGGTTAGAACCGGGACAATTTGCCCGCGTATCTTTTCAAATACCAATGAAATTCATCAACTCTAAGTTTAGTGGCGTTCAAGATATTTACACGATAAAATTTTCCTTTACGCATGAGAACTCAGCACCTTATAAAGACCCCGTCCTGAGTGTGGTAGTAAATAATAAAAAACTGAATGAGCTAATCTTAGTTGAAAATGATGTCATGTATGTGTCGCTTCGCGAATTAGCGGATGCTCTTGGTGCTACTATTCGATGGGACGATTCAACCCAGTCCGCAACAATCACTCAAGAGACCTATCCGGGAAGCGCAATTTGGATTACCATTCCAGCAGGAAGTAATCGATTCATAATCAATAATTACCCAGTTACTGCATCGGCCAAAGCAAAGCTGCACAATAATACCATTCTTGTGGTCCCGTTACGAGAAGTTGCAGAAATGTTAGAATCCGAGGTTATTTTTAATCATAAATGGGGGCAGAAATCCATCATAGTGATCCCATACGATTTCAGCGAAGAATGACCACTGAAAAAAAGAGAGCCCACCGGCTCTCTTTTTCCCTCTCAAAATATCTTCTTCGCATCCCGCTCTTCCTTCAAAATCTCTACAGCCTCGCGAAAACGCATCGAGTGAACGACTTCCCGCTCTCGCAAAAACTTCAAGCTGTCCTGCAAATCAACATCATCGGTCATGTCGATCAGCCATTGATACGTCGCGCGGGCTTTTTCTTCTGCCGCGATATCCTCATACAAATCCGCGATTGGATCGCCCTTGGCAGCAATATAGGCAGCCGTCCACGGAACACCACTGGCATTGTTGTAAAAGAGCGCCCGATCATGATTGGCGTAATGGTCACCCAGTCCCGCTTCCTTCAACTCTTCTACAGTCGCGTCTTTGGTCAGCTTATACACCATCGTGGCAATCATTTCGAGATGCGCAAACTCTTCGGTAGCGATATCTGTTAATAATCCGACAACTTTATTCGGGATCGTATATCGCTGGTTCATATAGCGCAAAGCGGCTGCCAACTCCCCATCCGCCCCTCCGTATTGCTCAATCAAATACTTCGCCATTCTTACATCGCACTTACTGACACGAACCGGATACTGCAGTTTTTTTTCGTAGATCCACATCGGTTTCGTTATCCCTCTCTTCTAAACTTGCCAAGGCCATGGATCATCATTCCACTGCCACGGATAGCCTGAATAGCTGCGACCAAGATTTTGCAGAGGTCCATACAATTTTTCATATTCGTTTGCCAAAACCCAACGTTGCTCCGTTAAATCATTAAACTGGTGAAGAGCATTCTGATCGGTTGGATGCGTGTCTAAATAAAGACTGAGCTCTACCAGTACAAAGTCGATCGCTTGCAATTGTTCAAGCAAAGCGTAATATTGTTCATCGCCAAATCTATTTTCAGCTGTCATGAGTGCCCCCTCCCCAAATGACTCAGTCTTGGGTCATAAGGGCTAAAAAGTGCCGGCCATAACGTACCTAATCTCAACGCTTCCATCGGGCTGTATTGCGGCAAGTTCTCCGGCTGAAATGTCATGAACAGCTGAGGGGGTACCTGGTATGTCTTCACCCGAATCGGCGGACAAGGATCATAGGGACCAACGTACGGATAATAGTCGCGTGTTTGCGAATGCAATGCCAATATCCTCCTCCAGCTTGCAATGTCTGTTCCTTCCTGACTACACTATGCAGCCCACCCAGTAGGCGTGATTGATCTCCCAAAACGAAGAAACCGCTCTCCTCCATAAAAGGAAAGCGGTTCAACATTTACGACTCCACTTGTCCAGTCCACCTATCCATCCCTCCATCCAGATTCACAACATCTTTGTAGCCATTTTCTAGCAGGAGGTTTCCGCTCTCCACTCCCATCCTTCCGGTATGGCAGACGAAGACGACTTTTTTGTCTGTAGGGATACTGGTAAACTTCTCATTGATTTCTGCAAAAGGAATATTGATGGCATTGGGGACTCTTCCCTCTTCAAATAATTCGGGCTCGCGCAGATCTACAATCACCATCTCTTGTTCATCCGTCATCCATTGCGACAACTGTCCTGAATCAATGACTTGCAAAGATGGTTTGGTATTCCAAAATACGAGGGCTACAGTAGCGAGAACCACCAACAGAGCGCTCACTATCCATCTCTTTTTCATCTTATCCACCTCTTCGATTTCTATCTTGTCGCAGCCTTACCAAAATGCCATAAAGTCCGATATACCGAGCAGGACAAACACAATTCCAGCCAACTTTTGCGTTACCGTACCCCATTTCCTCGTTTTGTTCATGAGAGAAGGGCTATCACTTACGACGGCAAGCAGTAGTAATACGATGAGCAATGGAAGCGCCGTACCTAGTGCAAATACAGTGGGAATGATCGGGCCGAACGAGCTCGTGAACATCAAAGGCATCGTCAGTCCAAAATAAAGCCAAAACATCGTCGGACAAAACCCGAGGGAAAAGGCAACGCCAAGCCAAAAGGATTGTGTCTTCCCTTCAAATCGCTCCGAAAAACGCTTGATTTTTTCCTCAAATGATTGCGTTTGTAGAAATGGCAATCGAATCCATCCGATTAAGAACAATCCAATCAGAATAAACATCGGAGCTAGTAATTTTCTCGCCCACAGAAACAAAGGGATCGCTTGTGTAGAGAGTTGTTCGCCGAACGCAAATACGATTGCTCCCAAGGCGGAATACACGACTGCTTTGCCCAGGATGAACATCCAGACATAACTACGAAAGCCACCTTTGACGACGGCATTCTTCCCGAACACAGTAAAAGCAGCCACATTCCCTGATAACTGGCACGGTGCAAATGCGCCAACGATCCCGAGCAACAACGCTCCAATCAACGGTGCTTGTTCGCCCATTCCGTAATACAAATCGGAAAAGGGCTTGCTGAACCATACTCCATATTGATACAAGTACGAATACCAATCCATGCTTCTCCTCCGAGTGGGTCTTCCTTTTCGTTTATTTTACAGAAAGGTTGTGAGGAAACTATGAAGAAAAAAAGAAAGGCATGATTCGCCTCTCCTCTACTTCATCCCGTCACTTGCAAGCGTCCTATCATGCCGCTTTCTTTGTGTCCAGGGATCGTACAATAAAATTCATAGGATCCTTCCTCTAATGCCTTCCACACTGTTTCAATAGACTCTCCTGGTTTGGCGTGCAAATGAACCACCCCCTCAGCCATTCCTCCATGATGATGTTCGCTGCTTGATTCTGAAATCGTAACGATTTTTCCATGAGAGACAACCTCGATATCGTGCTCTACATTGCCATCATTTTGAAAGACAACTTTGAACTCCGTATCTTTTTTCACGGTAAATTGGTTCGGTTTATAAGAAAAGTCGACGGCTGTGAGGGTGATTTCTGTCGCGCGATCGCCGGCATAAAGAGCCGGGGATGGAAACGGTAATGATTGAAACCAGAAGAAGACGGCAAGCAGTAACACAGCTGGAGTGCCTGGATGATGAAAAAAGGAGGACCACTTCGATTCTTTTTTATTCAAATCAATCAGCTTGGCTACGAGCAGCATACATACCGTATAGAGCATGACGAAAACAAACAGGAGAGGCTCTATTTTTTCACTGGGAACCATCTCTCCCAGCATGGCGCCCATCATCCCGCCCATGACGCCTGATAAGATTCCTTCTACAATACTCAGAATCGACAATGGAACTCCTAGCAGAAAACCAGACAATCCACCTGCCAGCATTCCCCACATGGTGGATACATAAAGGTCTCCCCTGTAAACATCGCCGAGGATCAACCCACCGATCAACCCAATCATCATACTAACAGACATCGTGCCCATCATGCCTTGCATATGATCGATTCCCTGCTTTCGTCGCCATATAAACCATGTGAAGCAAACATAAGCGAAACCGACGTAGATCAGGACCTGATACACCGCGTTCAAGATACCACCCCCGAGTATATTCCCCTCATTGTAAAGTATGTCCTACGCCAACAAAATAGGACAAAACGAACAAGAAAACCCTCTGACTACTGTCGAGAGGGCCCTTGATGATGGATACATGAGACATAGTGGTCGGATGAGATTCGCTCTAGCATAGGTACCATATTGCGGCAGTGGGCAACCTGATAGGGGCAGCGGGTAAGAAAGGGACATCCTCGTTGGATTCCTTCATTCTGTACTTCCCCATCTACTATCAGCTCTTGCCTGTGTTTGAGAAAATAATTGAGATCGGATACCACGGCTACAAGTGCGCGTGTGTAAGGGTGAGAGGGATGATACAGAATCTCATGGGTCGATCCGATCTCGACGATATTCCCTTGATACATGACAGCTATCCGATCACACATGTATGCAGCCGTCGACAGGTCATGGGTAATAAACAGCATCGTCAGACCCATTTCTTCTTTCAATGATTTTAATAGCTGCAACACGCCCATTCTGACCGACACATCCAACATGGAGGTGGGCTCATCAGCCGCAACGAACTTTGGTTTTAAAATAAGCGCTCGAGCGATTGCAATCCTTTGCCGTTGTCCCCCGCTTAGCTGATGCGGATATCGCTGCAGGAAGCTTTCAGCAGGTCTTAGCTCGATATGGTTGAGAATTTGAAGCACATGGTCCCTCTTCTCTTCAAAGGTACTCGCTTTTTGATGGGCATGGAGCGGCTCCATTAAGATTTCTAGAATCGTCATTCCCGGATTCAATGAATCGTAAGGGTCCTGAAAAATCATTTGCATCTCTTGCCGAATTCCCCTCACTGCCCGGTCCCCTAATCGGCACAAGTCTTGCCCATCAAAAAGAATCTGGCCAGCGGACTCTTTAGTAAGCCGCATGATCATTCGAGCAGTTGTTGTTTTCCCGCACCCGCTCTCCCCGATGATCCCGAGAATCTCCCCCTTTTTAATAGAGAAGTTCACATTGTTTACGGCACAGACCGTCGTCTTTTTGCTGCGAAAAAACGCTCCCTGCTTCTTTTCAAAGCGTTTGACCAGATTTTGTACCGTCACCAACTCATCGGTGGATTGCGACTTTTGCGTATTGGCCATGTCTTACCCTCCTACAAAACAGGATACAAAATGCCCTTCATGCACTTCTCTTATTAGAGGTGACTCTACCTTGCATTTGTCTTGCACATGCTGGCATCTCGTATGAAATCTGCAACCTTTTGGCGGGTTAATGAGCAGCGGCACTGTCCCCGGAATCGAACGGCATTCTTTCTCGGGGTCATTCATATCGGGAGTGGCAGCGAGCAAACCTTGTGAGTACGGATGACTTGGGTTCGTAAGCAATTGTTCCGTTGACCCACATTCCACAATCTTGCCCGCATACATAATGGCAATCCTTTCACAGATGGCTGTCACCATCGGCAGGTCGTGAGAGATAAGGATAATGGATAAGTCCATAGATCGTTGCAGATCTTTCAATATCGCGATGACTTGCGCTTGGGTCAACACATCCAGTCCAGTCGTCGATTCATCTGAGATGACGACCTGCGGATTACAGGCTAGTGCCATCGCTATGGCTACACGCTGTTTCATTCCTCCACTGAATTCATGTGGGTATGACTTGCGCCTCTGCTTCGGAATCCCCACCATTTCCAATAGCTGCTCTGTTCGTCGGATCGCTTCGGCCATCGTTATTTTTTCGTGTAACATAATCGCTTCCACGATTTGATCCCCAACCGTAAATACAGGATTCAAGGCATTCATCGCGCTTTGGGGAATAACAGAAATCGATTTCCAGCGGAGCTTTTCGATTTGCTCTGCTGGCGCCTGCAACAAGTCGACGCCACCCAGCATGGCCTTCCCGCTCATGACCTTCCCCGGGTATTCGAGCAAGCGCAGAATGGACTGAATCACGGTGGACTTCCCGCAACCAGACTCTCCGATCAATCCGAGCATTTCCCCCTTTTCTAGGTGAAAGCTGACATCCTCAACCGCTTCTACTACACCATTTGCCGTATAAAAGTGAGTGTGCAAATTTTCCACGACGAGAACTTTATTCATGGCTAGTCACCCTTTCCGCAGCCGAGGATTAAAGATTTGTTCCAGTGAGTAGCCAGCAAAAGCAAAGCCGATAACCAGCGCTGTAATTAACACACCCGGCGGCAAGATCCACCATAGCCATGCATCCGTCAAGAAAGCACTCCTCGCCTGTGCATAATACAGGGTCGTTCCCCAGCTTTTATTCAAAGGGTCACCCAAACCTAGAAAACTGAGGGAAGCCTCCAACAAGATGGCATTGCTTGCCGCCATGATGAATTGCGATAAGGCGATCGGTACGACTCCCGGCAAAATATGACGGAACATCACGGTAGGAACGCTGCTACCAATTGATCGCGAGGCCTCCACGAACCCTTTCGTTTTTATCGTAAGGACCTGTGAGCGAACCACCCTAGCAGGAGATGCCCAGGTCAATACGGTAATGACGAAAATGAGATTCCAAAAGCTCGGACCGATAAACGCGGCGAGCAAAATCATCAAAGGCAAAAAAGGCACTACGAGTACCAAATCTACCAGTCTCATTAAAGCAGAATCGATTTTTCCCCCGAAGTAACCGGCAACGATCCCCACAACAGAACCGATCAAGATAGAAAGCATTGCAGCTAAAATACCGATGGTCAACGATATGCGCGAACCATATATCAGCTCGCTAAAAATGTCTTGTCCAACGTCATTGGTTCCGAGTACATAATCTCCGCCAGGCGGAAGAAAAGGCGCGGCTACACGTTCTTCCGGGTCAAAAGGTGCTAGGAGTGGTGCCGCTAGCGCAACGATTGCAAATAGAAGAAGGATGATGGTACCAATCGCCCCGAGTCGGCTAGATTGAAAAATGGTCCAGTACTGCAGCCATTTGCCTTTATCCATTGTTCCTTCCCACCTTTGGATCGAGAATCGGGTATAAGATATCTGCTAGAAAGTTGGCGATGACTACGCTCAGGGTAATGATAAGAAAAGCAGCCTGTATCACTGGATAGTCCCTGCTTAAGACGGCCTCAAACATCAGCCTGCCGATGCCTGGGTAGGCAAAAACTGTTTCAATCACCGTTGCTCCTCCAAAAATATTACCAAGACTGAGCATGAATACCGTAGCTACCGGGAGTAACGCATTCCGCATGGCATGACGGTACTTGATCATTTTTTCTTTTACGCCTTTGGCTCTGGCCATCATAATGTAGTCCTCGCCCAGCACGTTCAGCATCGAATAGCGCATCGTCATATAGGTTGTCGTAACGGTGATCAATACGAGTGTCACCAGCGGTAAAACGAGATGATGGGCAATATCGGTAACTCGATCTAAGCCAGTCAGATTGCTCCATGCCGTCTGTGCCCCAAAGATGGGGAACAGCCCCCACTGTGCAGCAAAAATCGCTACCAGAATCATGCCCAGCCAGAAGGACGGCATCGCGCTTAAAAACATAAATATCGTCAAAAGACTAATATCGCTTCTTTTCCCCCATTTCCAAGCAGATATCGTCCCAAAAATGACGCCTAACAAGGTAGAAATCACTAAGTTCAATCCAGTTAACAGCAGCGTCCACGGCAACCGCTCCGAAATCAACTGCGTTATCGGCATCTTTTGTTGGTAGGAATAGCCGAAATCCATCGTCGCCATATTCCCCAAATAGATGAAGTATTGCTCCAAGAGTGATTTATTCAATCCGTGTGCCTCTAATACGGCCTCTTTCTCTTCCGTCGTCATGAGCATGATGTCTTCTCCAGCTATATACGCGAGAGGACTCCCTGGCATCAAACGAGGGAGGAGGAAGTTCAATGTCAGCATAATAAAAATAACGAAAATATATTGAGTGACCTTGCCTGTTAGAAATTGGGTCATCCGTACACCTCTTTTTTCGATAATCAACAGGAACAAATGGTTCCCCCGCAATAACCTTGAGGAGCATGACTGCAGGGGAAGCTGTCCACATGCTTACCTTTCGCTCTTCGTTTTTCTATTGCTGAGCAAATACCATCCACCCGCTACGACGACGATAATGATGAGCATGGTCACGATCGAGGTCGTGCCTTTTCCTGTATTCGCATTCGCCTGTTCTTGCGTGAATGCTGCTGGCTGTTCCGTTGTCACAGGGGATTTTTCGCCATTGGAAACAAAGGAGAGCTTGTTGATGATGCCTTTCCCATCCTGGAATACCCATCCATCGTACTTAGCGGGATTGTACGCACTAATTTCCTCTGCATAGTACAAGGGGACGATGGGATATTCTTTGGCTACCTGCTCTTGCATCTGATTGATAATCTGTTGGCGTTTTTCCGGTTCCACTGTAGCATCGAGCTGTTCAGCCAGCCTGTCAAACTCAGCACTTTTGAACCCGCCAATATTGGTACCCCCCTTGCCAGCTAGATCGGAGTGGAACAAATCAATCAGTCTGGCAGGGAACAACTGCATCGTGGTCGACCAGCCAAACATCGTCATGTCATAATTCCGGCCTTTGGTGACATCATATTCGGGCCAGACAAGACTAATCACGGTATCGGGGTCCATCGGTCGAACTTTCATATCAATCCCGATCGTTTTCATCCATCCCGCAATGATTTCGGCCGAGCGTATGCTAGAAGGATTGTTTGACTGGACCAGATTGACGAGTTCGAGCTTTTTGCCATCTGGCGCCTCTCGTAGGCCGTCATTGTCCGTGTCTTTATAGCCTGCTTGTTCAAGAATGGTTTTGGCTTGTTCGACATCGGTCTTATGTACGACTGCCTTGTTGTAAGAAGAAGTAGCTGGATGAATAAAGCCGGGACTTCCTTTTGTACCAAAACCGAGCAATACCGTATCTACCAAGTATTGCGGGTCGATAGCAAGACTTAGCGCTTGGCGAAATTTTTGATCGGACATCGGGAACTTTTCAGCGTTGAATTGGAGAAAGGTTGTAGCAAAACCGGGGCCTCTTTCCACTTTAATAGACGGATTGCTTCCAAACTCTTTGACGAGTTCCGGCTGGACTCTGCGACTGATGACATCCAGCTGCCCTGCCTTGAGCGCTGTAAACATGGCGTTAGCTTCAGCGATGATGGGGATGACTAACGTATCGATTTCCGGTTTTCCTTTAAAGTACTGCGGGTTCGCTTTTAGCTTATAAAATTGATCCTTTTTGTAATCCTCTAAAATGAAAGGACCGCTCCCCAAGGAATTGTTGAAGTTATCAGGATCAGTCACAGAGCTCCAAATATGTTTCGGGAGAATTGGCAAATCAGCGAGAGGTTGAATGAAGAAATCTGGTTCAGGCTTTTCAAGCTCCATAATCACAGTGGTGGGGTCGGGTGTTTGAATGCTTTTCACGAGTGCAGCTGGGGTTGTAAAGCGGGATTTTTTATATTTCAACAGGTATTCGTAGGTGAACTTCACATCCTCTGAGGTCAAAGGCTTTCCGTCCTGCCACAAGATTCGGTCATGCAAAATCATTTTGTATTGCTTGCCGTCTTCGGATACCGTGAATTCTTTGACCAGCCAAGGAATCGGTTTATTGCTTTTATCGAGGATAAATAGCGGGTCGTAGAGAAGATTGACTAGCTCGAGTCCAGGAAAACCGGTATTGTATGTGTACAGATTCAAGGAGCGTTCATCCTGTGTGATCCCAAGCTTCACCTCCCTGTGGTTCTCGGCACCTGCCGGAACAACGAACAACGTGGAAAACAGAGCGATGAGCATCCATATGATCCCGATTCGATTATGCTTCACCCGACATCTCTCTCCTATTAGTTGATCAGTTCTTTCAAATGGAAGTTCCCATCACGTTTATATGCTTCAGCTAATGCAAAATGACCATGCGTTGCCAAACCGTGATACACATGAATGGCTTGATCGAGTACCTTGTGCACTGCTCTTCCCTTTTCGTAGTCAGTGGGTAGCGCGGTAAACCCAGGGACGATAGCCTCCATTGCCTTCGCATCGACCGCTTCTTCAAAATGTCGGCCACTGAACTCCATCTGACTATACAAAACATCCATCGCTTGATTTTTTCGTTCCCACACCGGCGAAATATCAACGACACAGTTGGGATGATGCGGCGTCATGTAATAAATCGTCGGGATCGGGTGAGCTTCCAAGCCAGGCATTTCATCTAAAGCAAACTCCCGGCTTGCCAATGCGATACTTTCCAAAATCAATATCATGGCTTGTCTACGGTCTGGGTCCAAGTCGTGAAAGGAATGCTCCGGATCCTGCGTAATGATAATATCTGGCTTCACTTCTCGGATAATCCGTACAAGCTTTTTCTTGGATTCCGGACTGACATCTACATAACCAGATTGAAAACCGGGGAAATACATCTGAACCCCCAATACCGCTGCCGCCTCTGTAACCTGCGGGCGTGATTTTTCGCTAGACAGCATGATCGAGGCGTACGATTCTCCTCCATTGTTCACGTGAATGGCAAGAGCACCGCCACACTCCACCACTTCCATTCCGTACACACCTAATAGCAACATTTTCTTGCCCATTTTTTCATCTCCCTTGTTATCCTGTTTGAATGATATTTTCTGTATTATGAAAATATTCTGACTTGATGATACTATACCCCACTAACCTATATTTCGCAATAATAAAAAAGCTTCATTTCTGAAGCTTTTTATTTCATCAGCTTATTCATCGTGGTTAACAGTTCGTCAATGACTGCGCTGTCCCCTTCTTGGATGCGTTCAATCACACAGGATTTCATATGTCCTTCCAAAAGGATACGTCCCACTGAATTTAAGGCAGATTGTACCGCAGCAATTTGATTCAAGACATCATCACAATAAGCATCCTTCTCCACCATGCCTTTAATCCCGCGAATCTGTCCCTCAATCCGATTGAGACGCGCCTGCAAGTTTTGCTTGGTTTTTTCTGAATGATGACTGTTTCGATCAGATGTATGACAAGACTGTACAACGTTCAATTCTGCACTTGACAATGAGATTCCTCCTCTAATCATCCTAGCAAACATACGCTTCGATTATAATCTAAATTTTCAAAATGTAGCAAGTTCCATATTCACATATCGATCAGGAAGACAGCCCTAATTCTTTTCGGACATTTTCCAATCCATATCGCTCGACAAACTTGAAAAACTTCTCTCTCTTTTTCCCTTGCGTCTGATACAACGTAATGATGCTTTGGACGATGGAGGATAATTGTTCTTCCTTCACCTGCTCGACCAGGAGCTCAGCTGTTTTGGCCTCCATTGTTTTCGATTGGCCTCCGACGTAGATTTCAAAGGTTTCTTTTCGCTTGACGATCCCAATATCTTTAACCAACGGCTCTCCACAGGCATTTGGGCATCCCGTATAACCGACTCTCATCGTAAAAGGAACAACCATCCCTGCAATCGTATCATTCAAATTTCTCGCTGCCTCTAGCCCTTCAATCTCTGCTCCTTTGCAAAAAGAACAGACAGACAAATTCTTCACAACAGAGCCCGTTTCGTACACGCATAAGCCTTTTTCTCGCAGCGCTTTTTTGGCATCCTCCGCCTTCTCTTCATTCATCTCGACAATAAGCTGCTGAAAGGTCGAAAGTTCAATTTGTGCATCCTCGCCAACGATTTGACCGATCGCCACCATATCTGCTGGAGTAAACACAGACCCGCCGACACGAATTTCTGGACTTACGGCAAACTGTACACGCTTCAAAAGACATTCCTCCTACACTATTTTGGTTTGTAATATTCAGTTAACTACATGTTATAAGAAAGGCTGCCATTCTATAATCACAGCCTTTCCCACAACTAATGCTTAAACGACATCGTATCCTTGATCTTCAATGGTCTCTTTCACATTTTCCAGCGAAACAACGGATTCATCAAAAGTCACGCTTACCTGATTGTCAGCAAGACTTACCGTTGCTTTGCTAACCCCGTCTACTTTTTGAAGAGCACCTTCTATGGAGATGACGCAGTGATTGCAGGACATTCCTTGTACGTTCAAAGTGACATTCATCTTACATCCTCCTTTGTTTTGGGGAAGCTTTACTTGATTACATTTTACGATACCCCTGTAGGGTATTCAATACCCAATTTTACATTTTCCTGCTGTGTACATACAAAAAAAGCTCCCCATCCATAAAAGACAGGGAGTTTTTCCTTACGCTTCTTGGCTGAGATGACTTCTGGTGGGAACAAAAAATACTTGCTCTACCTCATTCGCGGATAATGGACGACTGTAATAGTACCCTTGAATTTCCTTGCAATGATTTTCTGTCAAAATATCTAACTGATCCTTTGTTTCAATGCCTTCTGCAATTACCTCTAACTTCAGATGCTTCGCCATCGAAATAATGGTGGCCACAATGGCTTTATCGTTATCATTTCGAGACAGGTCTGTTATGAAGGAGCGGTCAATCTTTAATTTGTGAATCGGGAACTTTTTCAAATAGCTTAAAGAGCTGTAACCGGTTCCAAAATCATCCAAACTAATTCTCGTTCCAATTTTGTTTAACTCATGCAGGATACTGATCGATACTGCCGGGTCCATCATCATGCTCTCTGTGATTTCCAGTTCCAAAAAGTGTGGGCCAAGCTTGGTTTCCTCAAGGATATTTTTGATGTACTGCACTAGGTTCCGTTGGTGGAATTGATGGGAGGACAAGTTGACGGAGACGGGTATCAACGGTCCGCCTTCATCATGCCACTCCTTCATTTGCCTGCACGCTTCGCGAAGCACCCACGTACCAATCTCATAAATCAACCCTGTCTCTTCAGCAATAGGGATAAACACTCCGGGTGAAAGCATCCCTTTGGTCGGATGATTCCACCTGACGAGCGCCTCCACTCCGATCATGCGATTACTTTCCGCATGAAATTGAGGTTGGTAGTGCACTACCAGCTCATTTCGTTCAATTGCTTTTCTGAGATCACTTTCTATCTCAATATTTTCCAACAATTGGACATCAAACTCCGGTCTATAGAACAAGTGACCATTTTTTCCCTGTTTTTTCACCTCGTACATAGCCGTATCCGCTTTTTTGAGCAGCGCGACAGCATCCGTTCCGTGGTCTGGGAATATCGCCGTTCCAATACTTGCTGATATGTAAAATTCACTGTCTTTTAGCGAGAATGGCTGTTTCAACGCTTCAATGATCTTATCCGCTAAACTTGCCGCTTCCCTGCGGTTCGCTCCTGTTTCGCAAAGGATGGTAAATTCATCTCCACCCATGCGAGCAATTGTTGCGTGGTACCCTTCCGCACTCTTTACGATTCTGTCGCTGACCCCCTGCAAAAAGATATCGCCGTAGGAGTGACCTAAGGAATCATTGATCATTTTGAAACGATCGATGTCGATAACCATGACGGCAAAGCTCGTTGAATCTTGGCTGCTTTTTTCAATAGATTGATGAAGGACTTGATTAAACTTTCTTCGATTCGGTAAGTCGGTCAGCTCATCGTGATAAGCTAAATACCTAATTTTTTCTTTCACGCGATTCTCTTCGGTAATATCCTTCACAATGATGTGATTCCCGACAACTTCTCCCTCAATCTCTACTGGGACATTGAGTACACTCAGCTCTACGCGATTTCCGTTCGGATGAAGGATGGTCGTCTCAAAATTATTACGAATGGGCTGAAAAGACTCGGCAAAAGAATCTTTGGTGATGTCCCTTTTCTCCTCAACTATATGCATGCCAATTTTCGATACGTGTTGATTGATGAATTCTTCCTCCCGCAGTCCACCAATCTTCGTGACAGCTGGGTTCATTTTGATAATACATCCACCTGTATCTAAGGAAATAATGCCGTACTCATTATTTTTATATAGGGAACGATACCAGCTTTCATTTTCCTGAATGACCGTATCTTTTTGCGAGAGTCGTTTGTTAATAAACAAGCCGAACAATGTAATGCCCATCAGTATAAAGGTGGCCAAGACAATGATATAGGCCAGGGTCTCCGGTTCGATCTGCGCTTCTATCTCGGTTGTCGGCAGTTCCGTTACGTAGAAATGCGCTGCAACCATCCCAGTGTAATGCATACCCGCGATTGCAGCTCCCATAATGAGTGAGCTCCCCAATTTGTATACATACGCGTAATTCGACTGATCACGGCGAAAGTAAAACAAGAGCCAAAGTGCCGCTGCCGAAGCAGTCGCTGCAATGATAATGGACAAAATAACGATCCACGTATCGTATGTAATTTCAATAATCATCGCGGCCATTCCAACGTAGTGCATTCCAGATATTCCAGCAGCCATAAGAATTCCCGCGATACCTAATTGTCTTGCATTGAGGTCGCCTTTCGTGACGGTAAACAAGGCTATGCTTGAGACAAAAATGGCAAGAATGACAGATAGAATGACATACTCCATGTCATAAAGAACCTTAATTGGGAGGGTAAGTGCAAGCATTCCGACAAAATGCATGGACCATATTCCGAGCCCCATCGTTGTGGCACCAAAAATCAACCAGAGTAGCTGATGCTTCCCCTTGCTTGTACTCACTCTGGCTGCCAGGTTGAGAGCAGAAAAAGAAGCTGCAACCGCGATTAAATAAGAGAGTATCACAAGGAAACTGTCGTACGTCCCATGAATCTGATGATCCAAGCTCCTTCACCGCTTTCCTTTTGTAAAATCTCGATGGTCTCACTTAAACCAAGCTGCCTGATTCACCATAACGATTTACCTGCAAGTAGGAATCGATTTCTTTCGTGGGCAGCGGTTTACTGTAGAAGTACCCTTGGACTTCATTACACATTTGTTCCTTTAGAAAATCAACATGTTCTTGTGTTTCTACACCCTCTGCAATAACAGCAATTTTCATGTTGTGTGCCATATGGATGATCGTTTTAATAATCGCTTGATTCCGTGGATTCAAATTCCGGACAAAGGATTGGTCGATTTTTAGCCGATCGATCGGAAATTGACTTAGATAGCTCAAAGAACTGTAGCCCGTCCCGAAATCATCGATACTGATGCTAATCCCGAGGCCTTTCAAGCGATTCAAAATCCGAATCGTATAGTCTACATTTAGCGCCATGCTTTCCGTGATTTCCAGCTCCAAGCATTGCGGAGACAAGCCAGTCTCTTCAAGGATCGAGGTAATCATCTCAATGAGATTGTTTTGCATAAATTGGCGTAAGGATATATTCACCGCAACCGCCAGCTGAGTAAAGCCTGCTTCTTGCCACACTTTTATCTGTTGGCATGCCGTTCGCATTACCCATTCTCCAAGCGGTACGATTAAGCCTGTTTCTTCTGCGATCGGGATAAATTGAATAGGTGGGATGAGGCCAAGGTCTGGATGTTCCCAACGAATCAATGCCTCCATGCCGATAATCTGGCCCGTCTGCAGTTGAATCTTCGGTTGGTAGTGCAGCGTAAATTGTTTCTCATCCAAAGCTTTTCGCAGCTCTCTTTCAAGCTGTAGCTTTTTGGCTAAAATCTGATGCAGCTCCTCCGAGAAAAATTGATAATTGTTTTTCCCTTGCTCTTTTGCCAAATACATGGCAGCGTCCGCATGCTTCAACAGCGCTTCAATATCGTCTCCATCTTCTGGATACATGCTGATGCCGATACTTGGTGTGATAAAGATTTCGATATGGTCTAACGTAATCGATTCGGACATGCTCGTGATGATTCGCTGCGCAATTTCACCAACCTCTTTGTGTGTGACACCTGTGAGAAAGATGGCGAACTCATCTCCGCCTAGTCGAGAAACAGAATCCCCTTTTCGCAAACACCCGATGAGCCGATTTGCTACTGCTTGTAAAAGGACATCCCCTATGGAGTGACCCAGCGTATCATTGATGTTTTTAAATCGATCCAAATCGATGAACATGACGCCGATGTTCTCATCTTTTTGTTTTGCTTTGAGCATCGCCTCTGCCAGTTTTTCATGAAAAGCGTTCGATTCGGCAGGTTGGTTAAGGAATCGTAATGGGCCATGTAGCGAATCGTTTCTTCCGCCTTTTTTCTCTCGGTAATATCGATCATGGAGCCTACCATTTCCACGATTTCTCCGTTTTCCTCAATAGGTGACAACGTAATGTAATAATCATTTCCGGATAGTTTCAGTTCGAAGGTAACGGGTTCGCCAGCAAACGCTCTGCGAAAATAGCTTTCCATTTGCTCTGCTACCTCATATGGAAAGATTTCATACGACGTTTTTCTCAGCATTCTTTCAGACGTTAGCCCGAGCTCTTCCGCAATTTTCCCTTCACACAAAGTATAGGTGATGTTCCCTTTCGGATCTGTCACGATCTTGAACACACAGTTTTGCAAGTTTTGGACCGTCCTGCGAAAATCGTTCTGCAACGCTTCTGCTAGAGCTGCCTCTGCTTCAATCCGGTCGGTAATGTCCGTACGGATCGAAACATATTGATACGGAACTCCCCGATCGTCTAGAAATGGCACGATGGTCGTATTCATCCAGTATTCATTGCCGTTTTTGGCGCGATTCTTTACTTCGCCCTTCCAAACACGTCCTTGCTTGATCGTTTCCCACATCAATTTAAAAAACGACTTGGAATGATAGCGAGAGTTAATGACCCGATGTGTATTTCCTACCAATTCATCCACTTCGTATCTGGAGATTTCACAAAACTTGTCATTTACATAGGTAATGACGCCTTTGTCGTCTGTAATCGCTACAATCGAAGATTCATCCAGTGCATTTTTGATATCGTGCAAGTCTTTCATCGTCTTTGAAAGAGACTCTTCCATCTGCTTTCGTCTCGTGATGTCCGTCCCGATTCCCACGTACTGATAAAGGAATCCGCTGTCGTTCATGAACGGCACTAACGTCATGCTAAGCCAATATTCCGTACCGTCCTTTGCCCGATTTTTCATCTCGCCTTTCCATACTTTTCCTCGGCTGATGGTATCCCATAGCGATTTAAAGTAGTTTCGCGGATGGAAACCGGAATCGACGATGTTATGGTTCTTTCCGATTAATTCATCACTACTAAACTTGGATATTTGGCAGAAGTTGTGATTGACGTAGGTGATGATTCCTTTTTCATCTGTTATCGAAATAACAGATGACTCTTCCAATGCAGATAATGCATACTTTACATCTCTGATTTGATTAAACACATGGCACCCCCGCCTGTTCTCGCATTACAATTGAAACTTACGGATGGAATGCTGCAGCTCTTCTGCCATTTCGGCGAGTGTACTGGAAGCGGTTGTAATCTGTTCCATAGAAGCTGTTTGTTCTTGTACAGAAGCAACTACGCTTTGTGTGTTTTCCGCTGCCATCCTTGAAACATGCGCAATTCCCTCTATAAATTCCACTACGGAAACAGTTCCGTTATTGGCTTCATTGATTTGTCCTGACATTTCTTGTGTTCTTTTCGAGACTTCGTCTACTACCCCCAAAATTTTGTAGAAGGCAACTCCAGCTTGTTCGATCATGATGACTCCTTCTTTAACAGCTACGTCCCCTTGACTCATGACGTGAATCGCCTTTTCCGTATCTCTTTGAATATCCCCGATGATGGAAGCGATCTGTGAAGCAGCTTGCGCGGACTGTTCTGCTAATTTGCGAACTTCATCTGCTACAACTGCGAATCCTCTTCCCTGTTCTCCCGCTCTCGCCGCTTCAATCGCTGCGTTTAACGCCAATAAATTCGTTTGACTCGCGATTTCCGTAATAATCGAAATGATGGAACCAACTTCTTTTGATTTTTCACCGAGCATATTGACCACTTCGGTAGAAGAGCTCACTCTTTGATTAATCTCATTCATTTGTTCGATTGATTTGGCAACCACTTCATTGCCTTCGGTTGCTGTTTTGTTCGCTTCAACGGATGAGTTGATCGCATGATTCATGCTCATTGATACTTGCTGCATAACTTGCGAGATGCTCACGGCAATCTGTGTAGCATTCTCCGCGTCATTGACTTGCTGCTCAGCACCTGCTGCAATATCTTGGATCGATTGGGATACGTTCTCTGCTGTCTGACGTGTTAATTCGGAGCTGGCTGTCAATTCCTCGGAGGAGGCTGCTACTTGTTGTGAATGGAAGGAGACTCTTTCTAATAAATCTTGCAGATTGTGCTTCATTTGAGAAAAATGGCGAGCTAGTTCACCGATTTCGTCGCGATTCTTGATTTGAATATCTGCTGAGGCCAAGTTCCCTGCAGCAATTTGTTCTGCTGCATGCGTGATCAGTAAAACGGGACGAGAAATGGCACGTCCAATCATGAGGGCGATACCTACTCCTGTGAGAAGAGCAAGTAAGCTAAGCAAGACAACCAGGAGCTTTGTAGATTGAATATTGCTATCCAGCTCGGCAATTTCTAGATCCAACAGTTTCTGTTCGAGAGCAACAAATTCTTGGGCTTTTTGAATAAACATTTCGCCGACTGGCGTACATTCATCTTTGACCAAGCGCGTGTACTCTTCTACTTTGTTTTGTTTCTTTAACGCGACAACCCGATCAATAATTTCCTCGTGTTGGGCATGTAGTTCGTTCATCTCTGTTACAAGTTTTTGCCCTTCAGAATTCATACCCATTTTGGATAGTTCGGAAGTAAGCTCTTTATAACTGTCATTTGCCTTCGTATATCCCGCCAGATAGCTGTCATCGCCTACAATGACGTATCCTCGTGCATACTTTTGTCGTTCACTGACACTTGCAATAATGTCCTTGGACAGCATTTCCTTGTTAATTCGGTCTTCGATCATTGTCCGATAACGAGAATCGATGGATGAAATCTGAGAATAACCAATGCCTGCGACTGCCACCAATAGTAATAGCACTGCCAAAAATCCTAAAAAAGCTTTTCCTTACCGTCAACTTCATAATAGTTGTTTCCCCCATCGCAATTCTACGAATTATTCCTTCATTCTGTGAACTATGTAAGATATTTAATAATCCCTTTCTCTTATGTAACGGCATTTTCTATAGGTCTTTTGACCTTTCTTATCATACAACACCGTTCTGTAACATTTTTGGAATTCTTTTCGACAATGAAAAAGCCCCGACTGCCAAGGCGGCCGAGGCTTACATCAATATTTATGAGGCTACTCTTCTTACATGGCTTATCGTTTTGGCGCCCGAAAGCCTGCTTGCTGCGCTTCTTCCTCCGTCGTAAACCACATCTCCGCTTTTGTTTTCTCGTAGCTAGCGGAGCCTGGAACATGATAGATTTTCTCGCCTTTGCTGTTGATATTGCCCTTGATGGTTTTGCCTTCAGGTGGCGCGGTGTCTGCCGCCGTATTGTCCTCGGTCTGTTTTTTAGGCTTGGCTTTTTCCTTAGGAGCCTCAGCCTGCTGCCCTTCTAAAGCCCACAGCCCGCGATTCTGCTCCCTTGCTTCCCGCTCCGCTGCCAGGAACAGTTCTGCTTGGGCTACATTCGGTGGGATCGTCATGATCCGGGCGTAGCCGTCACGAACGAGCTTTTCATTGACAAAGGTGCCGTCTTCCAAATATACGTAAGCAAGCAAACGCTTGTATTTGTCATAGGGCTCGACATCGAACTTCAACTTGACCTTTTTGCCAGTTAAAAGTTCCTTAGAGTAATTGCTCGCTTCTTTCCCATACGGTTCGACTGGATGGTTGGGTTTCACTGTCTCTGGGGTATCCACGCCAATCATTCGGACTTTTTCTCCGCTGTCCAGCTCGAATGTATCGCCATCAACCACTCTTTTGATCACAGCATCCATCGCGCCGTTAGCTTCTGGTTGTCCAGACGATCCACATGCCGATAGCAAAAGAACCAGTGCGAGCAGAAATATGGTTAATCGTTTCATAGACTTCCTTCTCCTCTTCTACGTTGCATTGTTTTCCAGCGTAGTGGATTTGCCAACGCAGGTCAATAGAAGAGAAAAGAAGTCCGTTTTTCCTAACGAAAAAAACGACCTTCGCGTGAGGTCGTTTTGTCTATACGTCCAGACTTTAGTCACGATCGGCGCTAAACAAGAACAACAGGACGACCACGACAATAATAATCCATATAAATTCCTCGTTTTCGCGATCAAAAAAACCGTCGAACAGACCCATGGTGGAGTCCTCCTTTCCTTCTCGCTACAGCCTATGCAAAAGGCTAGACGCGTGCCAGTAGTTGGAAGAGCCCAAAAGTAAAATGCGTGTTCAAAAGTCGACTCTTTGGAAAACTGTTCTAGGAACGAACTACTTACAAGTAGACAAGATCAAATGCGTATAGGTACCTAGCTGTTTTACTTCATTCGTAAAATTTAGATTGGCAAGCTCCTGTAGCAATCGGGAGCGATCGGCATAACAGCGGTCCTGAATATCTGCTATCACTCTCGTTTGACCTTCCTCCTCTAGGGTATCAAGATGAGCTTGTCTATGTGTCTGATCCTCAAACATTAGATCGGCAATGACCAACCGTCCCTCTGGTTTTAAAACGCGGCGACATTCCGCCAAGGCAAGCTGCTTCTGATCATCCGTCAAATGGTGCAAGGCGTAACTCGTAGCCACAAAATCAAACCGATTTTCTAAAAACGGAAATGCGAAGAAGGTTCCCAGCTTCGTCTCGACTTCTGGGTGTTTCACTCTGCATTGCTTCAGCATTTGCGGAGATTGGTCGAACCCGCTCATCCTGGCTCCTTTTTTCACGAGACGCCCTGCGAGGTTTCCTGTACCCGTTCCTGCATCCAGACCACACTCTCCCGGTTTAACTGCAACAGTCGCAACAACCTCATCCAACACGTTTTCGTATGATTCATGACCATTCCCACCATGTACCCATTCGTCGTAACAGTCTGCCCATTCATTAAAATTCCATCGATCCACCCAGTTATCCCGTGTCTGCTTCAATCGCTTGTTCGCTTCTGCCAATGTAAACAGCTCTCCTGGATCAATCGATTCTCTACCCTTATCCGCTCAATCATCGCTTCTGTCGTTTGGATGACCTTGCTCATTTCTACCCACCTTGTATACATAAACGAACGCTGCAGCTCTAAATAATGGAGAAGACTACCTTCCTGATCTTTCATTTGAATCAGGAGCTCCCGAATGTCTTCTACCGCCATCCCGACCTCGCGCAGCGTCATGATGGTTTGCAGCCTCCAGACATCTTCCTCTGTGAACTGGCGATACCCGGACGCATCTGCTTTCGATGGCTTGATCAGCCCTTTTTCTTCATAATATCGAATTGCACGCGGGGTTATTTGCAAGCGATGGGCCATGTCTTTGATTTGCATGGAACTCTCTCCCTGTATCATTCTGTTTCTATCATAAACCTTGACGCAGCGTGAATGTACAGAACGAATGAAAAAAAGCTGCCGGATTCTTTCCGACAGCTCGTTTCTCTCTTATTAATGTGTCGCCGGCTCAGAAATTTGCTGGAGAGCGTCACTCGCCTCGTCTTGGTGGAATTGACGAATTGCCATATCTGCCAACGCCACAATTCCGACCAGCTTGCCTTTCTCGACAACAGGCAAACGACGAATTTGATGCTGGGCCATGATCCTGGCCGCTTCATCGACAGTCGTTCCTGGTTGCCCAAGAATAATGTCCCGTGTCATGACCACCTCGGTGGCAGTCGATCCCTCATGCTTTTCAGCCAAACCGCGAATTACGATATCGCGGTCCGTAATGATCCCGATCACATCATCTTTTTCATCCACAACCGGAATGACCCCTACATTCCAATCGCGCATTTTGCAAGCCACTTCATACACATTATCCTTAAGCGTCACAGTAGCGACATCTTTTGTCATAATTTCGCGCAGTGTGCGATTTTCCAGCTTCGCCATTTCATTCTCCTCCTTTTGCTAATGAACGATTGTAGTTTGTCCTCTCCCCTATCGTTTCATGCGCAAGAAAGAGTATGATATATTGCGCTTCTTCCAAAAACAGACTATGATTAATAAGTGAATATCTCACCCATTTTTAGGAGGAAAAAGAATGGTCATTAAGGACACGGGGATTGGCACGAAAGAAGTCTTTTTCGCCGATCTGGAGCACTACATGAGCGAACTCGGCTTTGATCGCGGCGCTTGGGATTACAAGCATGCTACATACGATTATAAAATCCACGATAAAGGCAATGTCTTCTACCTGCGTATCGAAGCGAACGTGACAGAAGGCAAATTGGAGGATACGCACGCTGTCCTGAAGCTTGAAGATCCTTATATGGGCAAACATCTTTTCCCACACGGTCTGGATTACGATTACCCAATGCCAGACTCCGTTGTAAAAACAGCGAAATTGAAGCTGCAATTGCTAGGCGAAAAGCTGTCCTCACACTAAAAAATGAAATGGCACGGTGTACAGAGAGGAATCCCCTCTCTGTTTCACGTAGAGGGGGTATTTTTATGAAGACGAGGGGCGTTCCCGACTTCTTGCTCCTGTTTTTGACCGCCCTACTTGTTGGGTTTGGCATAACCATGGTGCTCAGCTCCAGCTCCATTTTCGCATTGACCAGTTTTACAAGTGGCGGCTGTGATTATTGTGGCGGAGATGAGCTTTATTTCGTGAAGCGTCAATCGGTTTTCTTGCTGGTCGGTGGCGTTGGGATGCTGGTGGCCATGAATATTCCCTTCTCCTTTTATAAGAGAAATTTCTTATTGATTGCGCTCGTCAGCTTCTTTTCTTTGCTCCTGGTTCTTGTTCCAGGTATTGGTAAGCAAGTTAACGGAGCTCGATCGTGGTTTGAAATCGGTTCTGCAACCATACAGCCTGCGGAGTTTGCCAAGCTTGGCCTTATTCTCTACTTGGCAGCGATCATCTCTAAAAAAGGGAACGGGATACAAAAGCTGAAATCTGGTTTGATGCCCCCATTGATGGTAACGGGGATGTTTTTTATGCTGATTGTAGTCCAACCCGACCTCGGTTCTGCCGCCATCTTGCTCGGGTGCGCTTTGATTGTCATGATCTGCGGTGGGGCCAAAATCCGTCATCTAGTCGGTCTCGGTGCACCAGCTGTGACTGTTGCACTATTGGTATACATCACAGCAAAGCCCCATGCCTTGAATCGGATTTACTCCTATCTCAATCCGTGGAGTGATATGGATGGCACTGGCTACAACATCATTCAATCCTGGATTGCCATTGCACATGGTGGTCTAACTGGGACAGGCTTTGGAAAAAGCATTCAAAAGTATTTGTATCTGCCGGAGAGGCATACCGATTTTATTTTCTCGATTATGACAGAAGAGCTCGGTTTTATCGGTGCCTCTGTGTTCCTCTTGATCTACTTGCTTTTCCTGCTGCGCGGCATCCATATTTGTCTGCGCGTAAAAGACACCTTTGCCAGTCTGGCAGGCATCGGTGTTGTCAGCATGTTCGCCATTCAGGCGATCCTAAACATTGGCGGAGTTACGGGTTTGATTCCATTGACAGGTGTACCATTGCCATTTATCAGTTATGGTGGCTCCTCTTTACTCGTATGTCTGCTCGCCACTGGCTTTTTGCTCAGTATTTCGCGGGAAGTCAGTCGCCAGAAGGTAGAAGAGCAGTTACAAAAACAGCCATATGCCATGTAAAAAACAAACAAAAGGGATACTGGATGCGTCCAGTATCCCTTTTTCTTACTCATCTTGAAGGAGTTCGATTGTTTCCACCCGTACATTCACGGCTTCCACATAAAGACCTGTCAATGTTTCCACCGCTTCTTTTACTTTTTCCTGTAGGACGTGACAGACGTGATGAATCTGCGCCCCATAACGGACGGATACACGCATGTCAATGGTGACTCTGTCGTCTAGTACAGATACGGTAATGCCTTTCGCGCCGCCATTCAGCTTTTTCGCCAAATCTTGATAGATTCCGCCTGAACGAACTGTGACTTCCAACACTTCTTCTACAGCAACGCCAGCAATGATCGCGATCACCTGATCTGCTACTCTGATTTCGCCAAGTCTGTCAGCCATCAGGACGCCCTCCTCTTCGCCCGTTTCGTACTTCCCTTACTGGTTTCATTTGCCTTTTTTTCATTATAAACAAATCATGCTTGGGCTTGGAAGGAAATTTGTTTTTTTCTCTCCGTTAGTGTCGGAGACGTGCAATGAATGTCAACGAGTGTCAACTGATCTGCAGTAAGCGCCTCCCGCAATACCGACTCCAGGGTATGTACCTCTTTGACGACCTTGCCACTGATTCCACAAGCATTCGCCAATTGTTGAAAATCAGGATTACGTAATTTCACGCCAAAGGGGATCAAGCCCGCCTGACTCATTTTGACCTCTTCCAATCCTAAAGTCCCATTGTTCACCACGAGAATCACAATCGGAAGTTGTAGCTCGGCCGCTGTCATAAGTTCCGCCAGATTCATTTGCAATCCCCCATCTCCAGCGACACAGACGACCTGCTTCTCAGGGTAGGTTAGCTTTGCAGCCACAGCCGCAGGCAACCCAAATCCCATCGTGCGCCACTTCCCGGAAAAGAGTGGTGTCTGGTTTTTCCCACGGAACGCACGATTAAACCAGATCGTGTGCTCACCCGTATCTAGGACGATTATCGCATCTTCATTGACCACGCCCCCAAGCGTATGCATCAAGGTTTGTGGTTTTACTTGTTCACTCGCTTGTTGAATGATTGCTTGCTCTGTTTCCCCGCCAAACTCTCCATGCCACCGCTTGATCTGTTCTTGCCACGCATCGTCCTGTCTGCGCGATTGCAATCGTCTCATCCAGATTGGCAGAACATCGTCTAATTCAGCCGTGACAGACTGGAGGTAGGGATGTGCATGTATCGATCCAGGCTGATGATCTACTTGAATGACGGACAGTTTCTTGGGCAAAAAAGCGCGCGGGAACCAACTCGCTCCCAAAATCAACAACAAATCTGCCTCCGCTAAGGCACGTAAAGTTGTTTCGCTGCCCCCCTCTCCCCATCCGCCGATCACAAGTGGATGAGATTCATCTACCGCTCCTTTTGCTCCGAGCGACAGCAACACGCCTGCTCCTAGCTGTTCTGCTAGCTTTACACACGAATCCGCCAATTTGCGGGCACCGATACCAAGCAGTATGAGAGGCTTTTGCGCCTTTGCAACCTGCTCGCAAGCGAGCTCGATCTCCATCCGATCAGGATAAATGGCATGTGGAATGCGTGGAAGTGCTGGAAGGACAGCATCTGAAGTCGTTTGGGTAAAAACGTCCTTGCAAATGGAGAGATGCGTCACTCCTTTTTGCTGCATAGCTGTGATAAATGCTTTGTGCAAAACACTTTGGACGGCATTTGGATGCGTAATCGTCGTCGAATAAAAACTGATGGGGCGTATCATGTCTTCTTGTGAGATAAACTGCTTGTACGCGCCACCCAGCTTGTATGTCTCCACTTGACCTGTAATCGCAATGACTGGTGCGCGATCCGTATGCGCATCTGCAAGTCCATTCAGCAGATTGACGAAACCCGGCCCCATCGTCGCGGTACAAACAGCCGGAATTCCCGTCAGTTTTGCTTCCGCACTTGCCATCATGGCCGCAGCAGATTCATGCTTGCAGGCAATGTATTGAATGTCAGATTGCTTCGCGATCTGATCCAGCCAGGCAAAGATACCGTCACCTGCCACCCCGTATATTCGTTTAACTCCCCATCTGATCAATTGTTCCGTCAAATATTGCGCGACCTGCATCAAAATCTTCCCCTTCCAGAACGATAGTGCACATACATTACTCGTAGTCTACGCATTCTCCAATATTTTACTAAGGCCAAAATGACGGAAGTTGGAGAACCTAACAATAATCAACTGATATTCAAATCCATACCCGAAGGAGGGTAAGAAATGAAACAGCCTGTCAAATGGCTGCTAGCTGTAGTAGTATTCGCACTTCTGGTTACGACTGCGGTTATGGTATCTCCGTTACGCTCAGATGCATTTAGTAAGCAGATCGTCAAAGTAGGGGCAGAAGGCTCAGACGTGCGTGAAATGCAGTATCGCTTGAAGCACCTTGGATTTTATACGGGAAAAATAGACGGCGTATTCGGGTGGCGCTCGTATTGGGCGTTGCGTAACTTTCAGTATGAGTTTGGTATTACCATTGATGGTGTCCTCGGTGCCCAGACGAAAGTAAAGCTGTACAACGCAACGAAAAATTATAAGCCCACTGCTTCTGATCTCGGGGTGCCACAAACCGCAACTCCTGCACCGGCGAAGCCTTCTACGCCTTCTAAACCTACGTATCACGCAGCTGGTATTTCAGAGAACGACCTGCGCTTGATGGCGAATGCCGTGTACGGGGAATCGCGTGGAGAGCCTTACATCGGCCAAGTAGCAGTTGCTGCTGTTATTCTGAACCGGACGAAGAACGCATCCTTTCCCAATACACCCGCTGGTGTTATCTTCGAGCCTCGTGCCTTTACAGCTGTGGCGGATGGTCAGATTTGGCTGGCACCGAACGAGCAAGCAAAAAAAGCAGTGAATGATGCGCTCAAAGGTTGGGACCCAACAGACGGAGCCATTTATTATTTCAACCCGGATACAGCTACATCCGGTTGGATTTGGAGCCGCCCTCAAATCAAAAAGATCGGCAGACACATTTTTTGCCGCTAGCATTCCATAAAAAACAGGCACGACAGTTGTAAACTGCGTGCCTGTTTTCCTTTTTGAGTTTCATTTCGAACGTTGTGATTGCATATGCTGGGCCATTTTAACGTAGCGCTCTTCCGGTTCTGTGGTCCCACAAACTCCACATTGTATCATGTAGTTTTCACCTTTGTACGGCTGGTGAAACATATCGAGCTGTTCTTGATGGAGCTCTGCTACGACTTCGCCTGACTGTGGGTCCAGTCTAATATAGCGAGGGATCTGCTCGATGACAGTGAACCTCATCCGATTCGATTTACATGTCGGGCATAACAAAGGCTGCGTCATAAAAAAACACCTCACTTTTCTTGTTCATGGTTAGTTTTGTCCAGAACAGGAACTCTATACCTATGAGGTTTTAGGGATGAGTAAAAACTGCTGAGGTGATGATATGAACTTGAGACTCTTTTTCTCATTAGTAGGCGGGAGCATGCTGTTAGCTCTTTACGCCCACTATTTTTCTGGAAATGAAATGCTCCAATTCGTTACGTCTTCACTTGCCATCATTTTTTTGGCGGCTTGGCTCGGAAAATCGACAGAGAGCGTCGCCCATTATGCTGGGGACCGCATTGGCGGCTTTCTTAACGCTACCTTCGGAAATGCCGCAGAACTCATTATTGCTTTTTTTCTTGTGAAAGAAGGCTTGTTCGATATGGTCAAAGCCTCTATTACGGGTGCGATCATCGGAAATATGCTGTTGGTTCTTGGCTTGAGCACATTACTGGGCGGTCTCAAGTACAAGGAACAAACCTTCAATAGCAGGCTGGCAAGTCACAATGCGTCCTTGATGACACTTGCGATCGTCGCTTTGTTCATCCCGGCAGTTTTCATGTTCGATCTGCCTATGATCAAGGTGGAGATCATCAGCATCGTCATCGCCAGCCTGCTCATTATTGCTTACATTTTGTGGCTTATCTTTTCGATGATCACCCACAGCGATTTTTTATCGGATATCGAGCCGCAAGAAAGTGATGCGGTATGGTCAAAGGGTGTCTCTCTCTTGATGCTTGCTGTCTCCACTTTTGTCGTGGCCGTTGTCTCGGAATGGCTGGTAGAGGGTGTACAGCATGTCTCGAAATCGTTAGGATGGTCGGAGTTATTCGTCGGTGCCTTTGTCATTGCGATCATCGGAAATGCCGCGGAACACAGCGCTGCCTTGCTTTTGGCACTAAAAGGACGCATTGGTGCAGCAGTCGAAATCGCGATTGGCTCCAGCCTGCAGATCGCCTTGTTCGTAGCCCCTACTCTCGTCATCATGAGTCTTTTGCTAGGCAATCCTATGGACATTGTGTTCACTACCTTTGAACTGGCTGCGATCGGAGTTGCTACCTTTATTACGATTTCCATCACGCGGGATGGCGCTACGAACTGGTTTGAAGGCGTACTTCTGTTGACGGTGTATATTATTTTGGGTACGGTCTTTTTCTTCGCATAGGGCGCAGGAACAAAACAAAGGCTCCGCCATCCTCTGTGGCGAAGCCTTTCATTGTTTTACCAGATACCCAGCATTTGCGTGAAAACGGCGAGAATCGCGATAGGTGCTACATATTTAATCAGGAGAAGCCAAATGATAAACATGCGTTTGCCCAGAGAAGTATGCGCCTCCAGCTCGTTTATCAAGGTCTCACGCTTCATTTTCAACGGAACGAAGATCGCAATGAGCAGCGCTCCCATCGGCATCAAGATATTGCTGACCAAAAAGTCCATCGCATCAAAGATAGATTTGCCGAACAGCGTAACCTCACTCCATACGCCGAATGACAAAGCCGATGGTACACCGACGATAAAAATCAACAGACCAACCACCCAGGCGAGACGCTTGCGCTTCTTTTCGTCTCCCTTTGCGAGAGAAGCAACAATAATTTCCAGCATGGAAAAAGCCGAAGTCAATGTAGCGAAAAGGAAAAGCGCCAAAAAGATTAACAGAAAAAGGCTACCGAGAGCAATTTGTTCAAACACGGAAGGCAGTACGATAAACAGTAATCCCGGTCCCGCTGTTGGTTCTACTCCAAGGGAGAAGACTGCTGGGAAAATCGCCAAACCAGCAAACAGCGATACGAGCAGATTCAAACCGACAATCGATCCAGCAGAACGAACGAGACTTTCGTTTTTGGCAAGGTATGAGCTGTACGTGACCATGACGGACACCCCGACACTCAGCGCGAAAAAGGATTGACCCAATGCGTACAGAATCGATTCAGCACTCAGCTTGGAAAAATCAGGACGGAGAAAGAAGGAAACGCCATCCATCGCCCCATCCAACGTCAAGGAGCGAACCATCAATACCATAAATAAAAGGAACAAACCAGGCATCATGTACTTATTAGCGGACTCAATTCCACTCTGTACGCCTCTCGCTACTACCCACGCGGTAATGAGCATGAAAACCAGCTGGGCGACTACTGCACTAACAGGATCACCGATGACGTCACCAAACACTTTGTCATAAGCTGGCCCTTGCAATTGACCAGTAAACCCGCGAAGAAGATAACTAAGAATCCAACCTCCCACCACACTATAAAAAGACAAGAGCAAGAAGCAAGTGATCACACCAAGGCGACCAATCCAATGCCAGAGTGAGCCGGGCGCAATTGTTTTATACGCACTGATCGCCTCTTTTTGTGTACTGCGTCCGATTGTGAATTCTCCTAGCAGCAACGGAAGACCAATTACTAGCGTAAAGATAATGAATAGCAGAAAGAACGCTCCACCACCACTCGTTCCGACCATATAAGGAAATTTCCAAATGGCCCCTAGTCCGATCGCCGAGCCCGCTGCCGCCAAGATGAACCCGAGCCTGCTCGTCCATTGTTCGGATTGTTTCATAGTTTTCACCCTCCAAAGATATTCTTTATGCTCAAAAAATGGATACAAAAAAACCCGCCCCAAAAAGGGACGAGTTACTCATTTCTCGCGGTACCACCCTACTTAGACATCCCCTATAGGCGATGCCTCGCTTCGTCATTGTTAACGGGTATGACCCGGACTCTCCTACTGGCGGCGCCTGCGTTCAGAGGTCAGCTCAAGAGTGAATTCAACGGGGCTTACATCAGGCTGCTCTCAGTCTTTGGCAGCCTTCCCTGTCATGCAGCAGGTCCGTTTACTAGTCTCTTTCCTTGCTTGTTTCTATAATTAAGTTGTTGGGCGTCTTGCGAAAATAAAAAAACCCGTCCATAAAAGGGACGAGTTATTCGCGGTACCACCCTGATTAAGTGCACGGGATACAAATTCCCTACGCACTTCTCTCCATCATTGATAACGGGAATGACCCGATTCCTCCTACTAGGCAAATGCCATTAAGAGGGCTGCTCAGGAGGGAATTCTACGGGGCGCGCTTCAAAGCTGCTTACAGTCTAAGGCAGCTTCTCCCTGACAAGCGGTGATTCCGCATACTAGTCTCCGTCAATGCATTTCAAAATTAATAAAAAATTATAGAGTTTAATTTAATATAAATATACGAAATAGGCAAGTGTTTTTTCTTTCAACAAAATGAAAAGCGAGGATAATCGCCGCTCTCCTCGCCTTACTTTTGATTAAACAGTTCATGAAGATGGGCCAGTTTACGTTCCAATGACCCCATAATTTCTCGACCAATGTCTTCGCTAATCAGTCCTAAGCGGACCGCGTACTCTACTTCACGAGAAAGCCCGAACATTTGGGTATCCAGCACTTCTTCATACAGTGGGCACTGCGGCATGGTCAGGTTTTCCATCTGTACGTCGATCAGCTTGTAAATTTTGTCGGCGTCTGCTTGAAGCAACGCTAGCGCTTTTTGTTCCAGATCGGGAACCTTAATTTCTGTCAAAACCTATCCCTCCGTTTGCCTCCATCCTTATCATACATAGTACGCGATTCTGGGCCATTTGAAAAGGGGAGAAGACAGATCAACTGCAAGAAGCTAAAAGATACCAAGCTTCCACTCTTTTGAGAGTAGCTCCAATAGCTTGACACCGGCTACTGAATTTCCTTTTTCATCCAGGGCAGGGCCGAACACGCCAATCCCCATTCGCTGTGGCACTGTTGCCATAATACCCCCGGCAACCCCACTTTTCGCGGGGATTCCTACGTCAATCGCAAACTCGCCAGAGGCATTGTACATCCCACAAGTCACCATGAAAGTCTTGCAGATTCGCGCTACTTCTTCTGGAATCACTCGCTCACCTGTATTCACGAGAATTCCGTCTGCTGCAAGCACCATCCCTAGTGTAGCTACTTCCTTCGCTGTCACTTCTATCGAGCAATGGCGAAAATACAAATCAAGCGTCTCTTCTACATCCGTTTCCAGAATGCCGCTGTCCTTTAAAAACCAAGCGAGGGCACGATTGCGATCAGCCGTTTTCTTTTCAGAACAATAAACAGCTTGATTAATAGAAAGATGAGGATTGCCCGTCATTTTCCGCATCAAATCTAGCACAGCATCTAGCCGCTCGTCCACGTTGGCACCGCGAATCATGCCCGCAACCGCAATGGCTCCTGCATTGATCATCGGGTTCAGTGGTTTATGGGATTCGGTCGTCTCCAACTTAATAATCGAATTAAACGGGTCTCCAGTTGGTTCTTTCCCCACATGCCGAAACACGTATTCCTTCCCGTTCTGGCATAAGGCGACGATCAGAGAGAAAATCTTGGAGATACTTTGCATCGAGAAAGGCACATCTGCATCGCCAGTAGAAAATATCGTCCCATCGGGCAAGCATACAGCCACTCCCAATTGATGTGAATCGACTTTTGCCAATTCAGGGATGTAGGACGCTACACTCCCCTTGTTTGTATACTTAAGTGACTGGTTGCGTACTTGCTCCAATTGTTCGGACGCTTGTTTCAAATCCATCGAAAAACCCCTCAGTCTATTACGTCGATGTATATAGATTCGATTGTAGATTTCTACATGAGACATGTCAAATTATCCCTGCTTCTGCACGGCATACTCCAATCGTTCCATCGCTTCGACTAGAATCGATCTCGGGCAAGCAAAATTGATTCGCATGAACCCTGCACCATCCAGTCCAAACGTCGTGCCATCGTGCAAACCGAGCTTTGCATCCTCGCGAACGAGCTTGTTCAACTCCGCCTGACTACGTCCTAGGTGCCTAAAATCCATCCAGCCCAAGTATGTCGCTTCCGGAAGTGCCATGGATACCCCAGAAATACGAGTCGCTAAAAACTCATGCACATAGGCTGCATTCTTGCGTAAGTAGATCAACAGTTCTTCCAGCCATGCTTCTCCATGTTGGTAGGCAGCAATCGTTGCTTCCATCCCAAATAGATTCAGATTCTCGTAACCCATTTTGGATGCCGTCAAAGAAAAGTTCCGCAATAACTGCTGATTTTCTGTCATCAAATAGGAAGTATACAGCCCAGCCAAATTAAACGTTTTGGCGGCTGATAGGAAGGTTACACTCTGGTTGGCTAATTCCGGTGGTAGCGAATAGTAAGGCGTATGAATATTTGGCTCATAGACCAAATCCGAATGAATCTCATCGGCAACCACAATCACGCCATTTTCTACACACAATCTTCCCAAGCGCTCCAGCTCTTCTCTGGTCCATACTCGCCCGATCGGATTATGGGGTGTGCAGAGCAGCATGAGCTTCACTCGCGGGTCGCTCAGCTTTTGTGTGAGGTCATCCCAATTCATTTCATATCGCCCGTCACTCTCTAATAGTGGGCTGGTAACGACGTGGCGTCCGCGATTTTCGACTGCATGGTAAAAAGGATGGTACACAGGCGTCTGGATCAAAACACCATCTCCCGGGGCTGTAAAAGCCTCTACGGCTACGTGAATGCCCGGAACGACCCCAGGTATACCTGTCATCCAGCTCACTTCTACCTCTACACCAAATCGCTTGTGTATCCACTCTTTCAAGCTCTGATAAAGGGCATTCGACTTCAACGTGTATCCGTATATCGGGTGACTCGCTCGTTTGATCAGTGCCTCTGTGATTTCAGGAGCGCAAGCAAAATCCATATCCGCCACCCAGAGCGGAAGCATTCCTTCACCGTTCACTTTTGGATTCTGAATCTCCCATTTGACACTATCTGTCCCTCTGCGTTCGATGCGCTGATCAAAATCGTACACTTTCGTTCCCTCCCTTATTCCCTTCACATGCATACACACAGCATAAACCGTCTTTTTCCAATTGTCCAAGCTTCAGGTGTACGAAAAAAAGAGCCGCTCAGTGAGCGACTCTCTTCTTCCTATCAATAGATTAACGAGCGTATACGCCAGGACCAAATGGGAGATCAAGGTAGTACCATATTGTCAATTGCAAGATCCAAATGACCAGGAAAACGATTGCAAATGGAGTCATGGTAGAGAAAATCGTTCCCATTCCCGCATTCTTATTATACTTCTGATAGAAAGCCAGAAAGAGCGGGATGTACGGATTCACAGGTGAGATCGTATTGGTTGCAGAGTCCGCAATCCGATAAGCGGCCTGGATAAACGCCGGGTTGTAATCCAACAGCATCAGCATTGGCATGAATACAGGTGCAAGGATCGCCCACAGCGCTGAACCACTCGTGATAAACAAGCTACAGATACCCGTGAAGAGTGTAAAGGCAATAATGATCGGCAAGCCAGTCAAGCCCATGTTTGTCATGAATTCTGCGCCATTGACAGCCATCAAAATACCAATGTTGCTCCAGTTAAAGAACGCGATGAACTGTGCTGCTGTAAACGCTAACACAATAAAGCCGGACATATCCTTGATTGCTTCGGACATGTAATGCGGAATGTCTTTCGATGTTTTAATCAGTCCCATTGCTCTACCGTACACAAACGATACGGTTACGAAGAACAACAGGATGATAGGAATGATCCCTTTCAAAAACGGTGATGTCAAGAAGTCACCTGTCTTTGGATCGCGCAACAGTGAGCCTTCTGGAACGACCAGCAATGCTACAATGACTACGAAAATCAGCGCTGCGATACCCGCTTTGCGCAGTGCTTTGTTTTCTTGCGGAGTTACTGCTTCGAATTGTACGTTTCGATCTCCGTGATATGTGCCAAGACGTGGTTCGATAATTTTATCGGTAATCCATCCTCCAAAGAAAGCGAGGATGACAACGGAAGCTGACATGAAAAACCAGTTATCTACTGGCGTAACCATTGCATTCGGATCAATCGTTTTCGCTACTTCCGTACTGATTCCTGCCAAGAGAGCATCTGTACCGGCAATAAAAAAGTTCGCTGTAAAACCGGAGGATACACCAGCCATACCAGCTGCAAAACCTGCAATCGGGTGACGCCCCATTGCCAAGAACACAAGACCGCCAAGCGGAGGAATAATAACCATGGCTGCATCAGAAGCAAGATTTCCTAAAATACCGACAAAGACAATTGCATAACTGACAACCGATGCCGGAATGCCTGCCATCATTTTGCGTAAAACTGTCGTCAAAAGACCGATTTTTTCTGCCAGTCCAATTCCAAGCGTCATCGCCAGAACGAGACCAAGTGCTGGAAATTCAATAAAGTTTTTCAGCATACTTGTTAAAATCCAGTGAATCCCTTCGACGCTAAGCAAACTCTTAACGGCAACCTCTTCGCCTTTTGCAGGATGCATAACCGAAAAGTCCATGGCTGCGAGGATTGCAGAGACTACCATTAATACACCACACAAAATAATGAACAAGACAAATGGATGCGGGAGCTTATTCCCTACCGTTTCAATCCATTTTAGGATACCTTTTTGCTTCATCAAATCTGCTTGCACATTCGTGCCTTTCGCCATAGTTTCGCCCCCCTAAGTCGTTTGAATTCCCCAAATGTTCTTGATTCTCTGCGCCCATCCTCGGGATGAATGATGTGGTCTTCCTTCTCTAGCGCTCATCGCCGTTGATGGTTTAGCGGGAGAAAGACGAAGTGAGCTGCCCTTCTTTCGTGAAAGCCTTTCCAAGAATCGAAAGGCTTGTACACAATGCCTTTTATCTGACCCCAACTTTTAAGTAGGAGTTCAAGTATCGCGGGCAAAGTTCACTCTCACATAATAACTTTCTAATATGATTATATAATCTGTAAAATGCATGTCAATAATTTTTAGACTATTTTATGAAATTTTCGCTTTTGGGATAATTGCTGTCATTTGCGAGTCTATAGTAATATAGAGATTGATTACGAATGATCACGGAGGAATGACGCATGTCTGATGTTATCGTGTTCAAAGGGGCCATTGCTTTCCCTATTACATTGGACCCAACCGTTTGGGTTTTTGATGAACGCAAATTCGATCTGAAAACATACTCGGGCGAAGATGATAGCTCGCTGGCTACACAAGCAAAGTACTTGTCTGGCACGGGTACGCAGTGGGATAAGGAATTGCGCGAAGGGGCTACGCTTCCTTCCGAACGAAAAAGCTTAGCCGAAGAACGTAAAGTGCTCGAAGGCGAGTACGGAATCCGCCTTGATCCCTTCATTACAAATGCTGAGCCACTACCAGAGGTGACTCATGTCCGTCTACACCGTGATGATCAGGAAGCGATCGTTCTTCCACTTGCAGAGGCAAGAAGAGCCATCCTGCAATTCTCCAAAGACGGCAAGCCCATTAAAGAGGACGGTCCTGTGTACTTATATTTGCCGGAAGTGTTGCTGGCAAATGAAGCGCCAATCAAAGGAATTACCGCTTTGGAGTTTATTACGGAGCAAGCGTAAGACTAGCCACTTAAGATCATTCTCTCTTGGATAACAAAAGCCATCCTCCTTCGAAAAAAAGAGGATGGCTTTTGCCATATGTTACGTATGTCTGATGATTTTGCTCTTAGGCGCTGAACTGCGTGATACGGATATTCCGATGCTGTAGTTCTTCGCGAAGCAATTCGATAAAAGCTGCATCTAGTTGAAGGTCGACAGCGCGATGATATACTTCTATCAACATTTGGTCACTTAAGTATTTCACCTGTGCTCACCTCCATCTTTAATATGAGCCCATTGTACCAGAAGCTTTTGTATCGAACAATCGTTCGGATATCCACAAGCAATGTGGACATCTTGTTGGTAACATGTGGGCAAAGTGTGTGTAACTTATAAGTATCCAAGCATTTCCTTTGTGGATGTTTTTTTCCTTTTATCCACAGTCAGTCGAAATTTGTCGAACGAATGATGCGACTATTCTGTCATCACGACCACCTCAAGAAAAAAAGCCACCCTGTACAGGATGGCTTTTGTCGTTGCTATTATGCGTTTGCAGTTTCTGTCACGTGCAGAACTTGCTTGATGCGATCAATTGCCCAATCCAGGTCTTCTTTGCTGATGACGAGTGGCGGTGCAAAACGAATGGTTGTCTCATGTGTCTCTTTGCACAGGAGTCCCAGTTCTTTTAGTTTTTCGCAATATGGACGAGCCGCTGTTGTCAGCTCCAAGCCAATGAACAGACCGCGACCGCGAATATCCTTGATGATCGGGTTGTTGATTTCTTTCAATTTCTCCATGAAGTATGCCCCCATTTCCAGGGAGCGCTGTACAAGACCTTCGTCAGCCAATACATCCATAGCTGCGACGGCAACTGCACATCCGAGTGGATTTCCGCCAAAGGTAGAACCGTGGGAGCCTGGCTCAAATACGCTCAAGATTTCTTTATCTGCTGCTACTGCGGAAATCGGGAACACGCCACCACCAAGAGCTTTCCCCATGATGTACATGTCTGGTACTACATCTTCCCAATCGCTGGCAAACATTTTACCTGTACGACCGAAGCCTGTTTGGATCTCGTCGCTGACCAACAGTACATTGTTTGCTTTACATACCTCTTGTGCCTGCTTCAAGAAGCCCTCTTGCGGAATGATGATCCCTGCTTCGCCTTGGATCGGCTCCAGCATGAACGCTGCTGTATTCGGTGTAATCGCTTGCTTAAGCGCTTCGATATCGCCATAAGGAATGATTTTGAACCCAGGTGTAAATGGTCCGAAGCCACGTCTGTACTCTTCTGCAGAAGAGAAGGAAGTTATTGTGACAGTACGACCATGGAAGTTGCCTTCACATACGATGATTTCTGCTTGGTTCTCTGGTACTTTTTTCACATCATAAGCCCAGCGACGAACCGCTTTGAGTGCTGTCTCTACTGCTTCTGCACCGGTGTTCATTGGGAGGATCATTTCTTTTCCTGTCACCGCAGAAAGCTTTTCATAAAATTCACCCAGTTGGTCATTGTAAAAAGCACGGGAAGTGAGCGTTACTTTATCTGCTTGATCTTTCAGAGCTTGGATGATACGTGGATGACGATGCCCTTGATTCAGCGCAGAATATGCACTCAGCATATCCAGATATTTATTGCCTTCCGGATCGTGTACCCATACGCCTTCTGCTTTGGAAATAACGATCGGTAGCGGATGATAGTTATGCGCACCGAATTTTTCTGTTTGTTCAATAACCACGTTTGTTTTACTCATGTCGTTAGCCTCCTTCAAGATCACTTGCTAAAATTATCTAGCAAGAACGATGCCAAATAGGAAAACCCCACAAAGTCGATCCAATCCGATCAAACAAGCAAAAAAATTTTGCATCTCGCATTCATATTCTTTTGCAGTGCATAATGTTTTTGCACTCATTCCCTTTATGCTATGATACCCTCATAAGGAAAGGCTGGTGACCACGGTGTCGTCTTCTAGGCAAAATTCTTCAGCTGACACTCTCTTGCGCATTTATGAACATATTTTGGACAGAATGAATGAAGGTGTACATGTCATCGATTCAGACGGGACAACGATTGTTTACAATTCCAAAATGACCGAGCTGGAATTGATGACCAAACAAAACGTTTTGCACAAACCTTTGGCAGAGGTTTTTCAGTTCCCATCTGGACAGGAAAGTACCTTGCTCACATGCTTGCGTACCGGAAATAGCATTCGCAATACACGCCAAACGTATTTCAATGACAAGCAAAAAGAAATTTCAACCATCAACCATACGTACCCCATCATTGAAAATGGCAAGATCATCGGCGCAGTGGAAATCGCAAATGATGTTACCAAAATGGAACGATTGATCAGAGAAAACTTGCTGCAAAAAAACGGGTCACGCTACACATTCGAGCACATTATCGGGAGAAGCGGTCCTATTCTCGATGTCATAGAGAATGCCAAACGTGCAGCACGCACCTCCTCATCCGTATTGGTCGTCGGTGAAACGGGGGCCGGAAAAGAGCTGTTCGTGCAAAGCATTCATAATGCCAGTCTCCGTGCTTCTGGTCCCCTTATTTCACAAAACTGCGCTGCGCTTCCGGATAGCCTGATCGAAGGGCTTTTGTTCGGAACTGCTCGCGGAGCATTTACTGGCGCAGTGGAGCGACCTGGATTGTTTGAGCAAGCGGAAGGCGGAACGCTTTTTCTCGACGAAATCAACTCGCTTAGTATGCCACTACAGGCAAAATTGTTGCGTGCTCTGCAAGAGAAGTCGATTAGACGTATTGGTGACACAAAGGATCGGTCCATCGATGTACGAATCATTGCAGCTATTAATGAAGATCCTGTTGAGGCAATCGCCAATTCGCATTTGCGAAAAGACTTGTACTATCGCCTCGGAGTCGTCACCTTATTTCTCCCCCCGCTTCGGGAGCGCATGGAAGATATTCCGATGCTGGTCAGCCATTTTATCGAGAAATACAATGAGCTGTTCCAAATGGAAGTAAGAGGAATCAGTGACGAGGTTCTGCAATTTTTTATCCAGCATGACTGGCCTGGCAATGTGCGTGAACTTCAACACTTGATTGAGGGTGCCATGAATCTGATGATTGATGAATCAACTATCCGCTATGAACACTTGCCTTTACACTTTTTGCGTCGTACGCCAGCCGCTTCCGTAACGATCGAGCAACCCTCCCCTCACACGTTGCCTTTTGTGAACGAAGGAAAGCCGTTGAAGGAAACCATGCAAGAATTTGAAACAGCATATATTCACCATGTTGTGGAACGCTATAACGGAAATATTTCAAGAGCAGCCAAGGAATTACAAATTAGTCGTCAGAGTCTGCAATATCGTTTGCGTAAGCTTGGGATTAAAGGATAGAAGTTCTTTCTGGTTTGAGTCAACATAGTGGAGGAGAACACACCCTCAAGGGTGATTCACTGTCCGTCTCCACTTCATAAAGGGGCCCGTCGATCCAAAGCCAACCTACGGGCGGAAGTTTCTCGAAGAAGAAGTGTTCGACAAGCGTGGTCCCCTTTTTGAAGTTCCGACTGGGTAGGCTTAGTCATATCTTAAGATTTTTTCTTACAGTCCCGATATTACCTTATCATTTTTAATAAACGCCAAGAGATTTGGCGTTTTTTTAATTATTTTGCATCAACTGCCGAATCATTTTGCACATTTTGGTAGTATATACCTCGAAAATATTATTTTCATAAATTATTTCTTTTGGTATCATTCTTGCAGAGCATATATCGCTATCGCGCCTGAAAACGCATACATCCATTGAACATACTCGCGTGAAGGAGAGGGTTATATGTCCACAAGCAACATGGAGCAGCACAATCAATTGAAACGCACGATGAACAGCAGACACCTCTTTATGATTTCTCTTGGCGGCGTAATCGGTACCGGGTTATTTCTCGGATCAGGTTATACAATTAGTCAGGCAGGACCAGTTGGTGCCATTCTCTCCTATTTAGTCGGAGGCTTTATCATGTACCTGACTATGCTATGTCTGGGCGAGCTGACAGTTGCCATGCCAGTGGCCGGTTCGTTCCAAACATATATGACCCGCTTTGTTAGCCCAGCACTTGGGTTTGGTGTAGGCTGGTTGTATTGGCTTGGTTGGGCCGTGACCGTTGCTTTAGAGTTGTTGTCATCAGGAATGCTGATGCAACGTTGGTTCCCTGACTCACCTGTTTGGATGTGGTGCGCGATCTTCGGTGCAGTGCTCTTCTTATTAAATGCTTTATCAGCTCGAGCGTTCGGTGAATCTGAGTTCTGGTTTTCCAGCATTAAAGTAAGCGCTATCATCTTGTTCATCATCTTGGGTGGAGCGGCGATGTTTGGCTTCATCGACCTGAAAAACGGTCAGCCTGCGCCAATGCTCACCAACTTTACAGAAAGCCCGCTTCTCCCCTTTGGAATCACAGGCTTGGTGATGACAATGATCACCGTGAACTTCTCCTTCCAAGGTACCGAGCTGATCGGGATTGCGGCTGGAGAAAGTGAAAATCCAGAGAAGACGATTCCGAAAGCTATTCGTACGACGGTTTGGCGCACACTCGTTTTCTTCATTCTGGCGATTGCCATCGTGGCAGGGATGATTCCACACCAACAGGCGGGTGTGATTGAAAGTCCGTTTGTCGTCGTTTTTGACAGCATTGGGATTCCTTATGCCGCTGACATTATGAACTTCGTCGTCTTGACAGCACTTCTATCGGTGGCCAACTCTGGTTTGTACGCAGCAACTCGTATGCTCTATTCCCTGTCCAAAGAAGGTATGGCTTCGAAAAAACTTGGGGCCATAAATGGAAAAGGGATTCCGATGAACGCCTTGTTGATTACGTTTGCAATTGCTCTCTTGTCTCTTCTGTCTGGTATTTTTGCAGAAGATACGGTGTTCATGGTACTGTTATCCATCGCTGGTCTCGGCGCACAGATAGGATGGATCTCCATCTCCGCTTCGCAGCTCGCTTTCCGTCGCCATTACCTGAAAAATGGAGGCAAGCTGGAGGATCTGAAGTTCCGTACACCTTTGTATCCAATACTGCCTTTGGTTTCCTTGATCTTGAACTTGCTCGTTCTCGTAAGCTTGGCATTCGATCCAGAACAGCGCATCGCCTTGTACTGCGGAGTTCCGTTCATGATCATTGCGATATGCGTGTATCAATTCCATTTTAAAAAGAAAATCGAAGCGTAATCACAAAAAGAAAAGCTTGCAGCCCCTCTTTCAAGAAGGGACTGCAAGCTTTTCTTGTTTTATATGTGATGCGATAGGCTTGGCAATACTACAATGAGATTCGAACAATTTCCGTAACGACTACCATGGCAAAGACTGCAAATCCAAGGGAACTCGTTACCAGCAACATGCGCTTCAGCTTTTTCATATCTTCCATAAAATTCCCTCACTTTCTTGCGCCAATCATCTCTATCGTTATATACGTATGAACGATGGAAAATGTTTCATTTCGCCCAAAAATATTTACGAGCGAGCTATTTTTTTCAGATCATTCCCGATTTGTCCGGTTTGTTGTTCCATGCGATGCAGCATCCAGGCCACCAAAAACCCGATGACCAAGCAAATGGTCCACGGCAGCCAAGGCGTTTGCATGCGCAGCCCTACATCGTACACCCATCCTCCTGCTATTTGTCCGAACGAACCCCCGATGGCAATCGAATACCCGTTGAAGCCGTAATAGGCGCCAACCAAGTCCTTGGGAGCAAAGCGTGGAACGACATCCACCAGATTCGGAACAGCAATCATGGTACCCAGTGCAAACAGGAACACATCCAAGAGAATGAGCCACAATGAATCGGCAAACGTGAACAGAAATAGTCCCACACTCATAAACAACGTCCCGATGCCAATCAAGGTAAGCCTTTGCTGATAACCCTCCAGCAATTGTGTCACTTTCATTTGAAATAAGATCACAAACAGCGAGAGCGCAGAAAGCACGATCCCTACATTCACCTTGCTATGCGTAACATTCTCAACAAACAGCGGAATCGTTAAAAACACCTGCATATTCAAATAATAATACCCCATCAAAATAAAGGTATATCGTACAAACAGCTTGTCCTTCACTACCGTGGACATACTTTCCCATATACTATGCCGTGTATTAGTGGCGCGAATCGGTGGGAATAAGAAGAAGATCACGATTGCATTCACTCCGAAAACGGCCCCTGCAAACAACGAAATGTACGTAAAATCAATAGCAGAGAGTGCTGTCCCAACGATTTGGGAACCGACAACCGCAATATTACCAAGCACATTGCGAAGGGAGAATACTTCTTTTCGGATGGCCTCAGGTGTAATAATCGCATAGGCAGCAGAGCAAGCAGGCTCAAATAACGCCCCACCCAATCCGGAAAGAATCGCGGCAACAAAAAAGTGCCAGGTCTCGGTACAAAAAGCGAACATCGCAAAACCAACGGCACGTACGCCCAATCCGAGGAACATCGCCCCTTTGTATCCGAAGGCATCCGCGATCACACCGCCTAAAAAGGCAAGACCTTGCTGGGAAAACTGTCTGACACTCAGGACAATCCCTGCCATCGCCAGTGTCCAGCCGATACTGCCCGTCAAATACAAAGTGAGATACGGGATTAATGCATAAAAACCCATATTCATCATAAATGATGTGCTTAGCAGCAACTTCACTGAAAAGGGCGTTTCTCGCCACCATTCCCACTTCATCCCAATACCCCTCGCTCTCCCGATAGCCCGCATGAAATAAGGATATCCCCAGATTAGCGAACAGGGTATAATTTGGGAAACGAACATTTTTGTATATGGTAATCAAATATTTAGATAAGAGGGATTCCAACTGTATGGACTTCGAACAATTACGCGCTTTCTACACATTGGCCCAAACGAAAAATTTCACCAAGGCTGCGGAAATGCTCCACTTAGTCCAGTCTACGGTGACAATGCGAATCAAGCAACTGGAAGAAAAAGTTGGCAAACCTCTTTTCATTCGAGATAAAAGAAGTGTTGAGATTACCCAAGCGGGCTTAACCCTTTTACCGTATGCAGAGAGAATCCTCAAACTGTCCCATGAAGCCCTAAATGAAGTCGCTTCACTCCAGCCTTATGAAGACTATTTATCGATCGGTAGCTTAAACGCGATCTGGACTTCCACCCTCGAACCGATCTTGAAAGAGTACCACTATCGATATCCACAAATTGCGATCAGCACAAAGACAGGGCACTCGTCCGATGTCATCCAGTATTTGCTGGACAACGTGATTCAAATCGGAATCGTGTACGTTCCCCCATCCTTGCCCAACTTTGACGTTATTCCAACATGGGATGATGAAATTGTCTTGGTTTGCTGTCCAGAGAGCCCCATTGCCACATCTACACACGTCGATTCGCGCGAGCTCCGCAATCTGCCTCTACTTTACATGAATTGGGGCCCTCCTTTTAACGAGTGGATTAGACAGACACTGCCGCGTAATTACGTACCCAAGCTGACAGTAGACAAAGCCGAACTCGCCATCGATCTGATCAAAGAAGGTCTCGGCGTGAGCTTGTTGACGCGCTCTACCGTCAAAGCCGAGCTTGCGGCAGGTACCTTGAAGGAACTGATCATAACAGGCAATAAACCTCCCAAACGCTCGGCGTACATCGTCTTACCAAAGGACAAAAAAAATAAACCCAGCGTAGAAAAATGGCTGAGTTTAATGAGTGAATTAGGGTATTCCACCTAGCTTGCTGATTATCTGGATTGCGGTATGGGGTCGACGACCGTGCTTCGTCTCCCCATCCATTCTTCAAAACCAAGACGAAGGAGAAAGTACCAGCACATCGACAGGAAAAAGCCGGTAAGCACATCGCTCAAATAATGAACCCCCAAGTACACACGGCTGAACGCGAGCAATGCTACGAAAATAAAAACCGCAGGCTGTATGAGCGACGACCATCTTTTCTCCGCAAACCACTGGGCAATCCAAAACGCGACCATGCAATAAAAGGCTGGTCCAATCATCGCATGACCACTTGGAAACGAAAAGGACTCCGGCAGCTCAATCAAATTGACGCCACTCGGTCTAGGTCTCTCAAAGAACCGCTTTAAAAGCTCATTCGCTACTTCACTGACACCGAGGGAAATGAGAACAAACATTGCCTCCACACGATATTTCTTTATGTATAGGACAACGAACATGATCACCGCTACAGGTACAAGGAACATGCCTCCTCCAAGATTGGTTACCAATCGAAAAAAAGCTGTCCCAACATCCGAGTGAATCGACTCTGCAAATGCAATGGCAGCTTGATCCATACCTGCCACTTTCCCTGCTACGTAGAGGGCAAACATGATAGTGGCAAGTACCGCAAATGTAAGTGCTCCGCGGACATATTCATTTTTTCTAGTTGTCTGATTCATTGTGGATCTCCTCTTTCCATCAAAAAGCGCAAGGACTCAGCAAATCGTTGATCGTCTTCACGGGTGCGAGCAGCAGGTCCCTTCGTACGACCTCCCCCGCGCCGATATCTCGCTTTTTCATTTCGTTCTTCCAAATGAAACGTAATCCGTTCTGGGTCAAAAACCATCCCGTGCGGTGTTAGGGCATGAGCTCTCTTCCCGAGAATGAGCGCTGCCAGACCAATATCCTGCGTCACCACGACATCCCCAGAACTCGTTTCGTTTGCCAGCTTCATATCTACCGCTTGTGGGCCGGCATCTACCGTTACATGATTTGCGTTGCCGATTTGATGATTATAACTGGCAAAGGTCAAACAAATCCAGTCGAGCTCCTTGCACAATGCTTGGGCAGTTAAAAGTGCCTGGCGCGGACAAGCATCCGCATCGATAAGAACACGTCCTTTTGACATGGTTGCTCCTTTCGTGTGTATTTCTCTCCCCGTACCGATTCATTTTTGGTATGATGGAAGTGGAGAGGAGTGAGTTCACCTTTGCGCTATCAATTTATCAATGATGAACGACTAGGTATACGACTTCCCGTGCTGCATTTGGAATGGGAAGATTATTCGAATGTAGAAAGAGCGGACATGTTGCTGGAATGGGAAGAAATTCGCGCGACCATTCCGGATAAAATACACCGTGTAGAAAAGGTCATTATCGAGAAAACCAAACAAATGTCCGAAGAAGACAATTTCGTAAGATCTTGCGAATTGAACAGTGAGATCCACGAATTGGCCAGTGTTATTAATGATCTTAATATATGGTTCCGTGTCCAGCAAGACCATGACACCAAAATCCATCAATAATTCGTTTATAAAAAGCAACAGCTCCTTGGCTTCATTTTAGCCTAGGAGCTGTTTTTTTCGTAGGAGCGCTATACTTATTTTCGCTTGCGACCAATTTCTAACGCCTTCAGCCCTGCTACATGCGGGGCAGCCATCGAAGTGCCATTCAGCTTTTTAAACTGATTGCCCGGCCACGTAGACAAAATATCAACCCCGGGTGCCTTCATATTTGCACCCTTGCCTCTCGCACTGAACGATGCCAATTTTCCCGTTTGATCAATCGCACTAACCCCTAAGACACCATCGTACCGCGCTGGATACTCCACTTCTCCTCCTCCGTTGCCTGCAGAAGCTACCAATACGATTCCTTGCTGATGGGCCCGATTAACTGCTCTCGCCATTGCTTCGCTATACTGGGGCATTCCAAAGCTCATGTTGATAACATCCATCTTATTGGCAATTGACCATTGCAGGGCATGTAAAATGGTCGACAAAGATGATTGACCTTCATGATCAAAAGCACGGACGTCATACAAATGGGCCTCTGGAGAAACTCCGACAATTCCTCTTTGGTTCATCTCAGCTACGATGATCCCTGCGACATGCGTCCCGTGTCCATTTTGTTTGCCGCGCACTAGCTGGACGCCACCCTTTATTTGATCCCTCAAATCAAAATGATCGCGGGAGATTCCCGTATCGATGACAGCGACCTTGACTCCTGCTCCACGCCCCTTTCGCCACAATTTCTGTGCCCCCACATATCGCACGCCCCACGGGATTTCATCCTCCCCTTCCGCATGGACGCTTACGGTGATGTTCTCTTCCACCATCGCTTTATACCTTCGAAAAAGCTCTTCATGCTGCTCAAAAGTCTTTTGTTTGACACACAAGCAAGAAAGGTCATCATAGCATCGCCATGGAAGTCTCTCGGTTTTGGTCAGAACCTTGGTTTTCAAATCTGACAGTATCTCGGTAAACGGCGTATCCCGATGAAAGCTGACAATTTTCAACCCACTAGCCTCCTGTCATGCATCGTTCTGACTCATCCTATGTCACGGCTCCCTCTGTGGGTTTGGGCCATTGCACAACGTTGACCAAAATAGGCGAATAGCCGCGTGAATCTGTCCAAGCGAACTCCCTTGCTTTTCCATATAACTGCATAGGGCAGGCGTATTCCTTTGAAAGGAGCGAAGCATCGTGGCAAAAGCAAAAGGAAAAGCAAGTGCAAAGGTCAAGCAAAAAGCGAAGGGCAGTCCACGTGACTTACTGAAATCCATCAACAAGAAAAGCAAGAAAAAATGGACGATGGGCGATGTACGATCACTGGCAAGAGACTTCTCCATGAAAGACTTGAGGGATGACAAGAAATTAAGCGAGCTGATTAAAAAAGTCAGCAAGGCGGTCGGAGTCAAATTATCCGATCAGCAAATGTCCAGCGTAAAAAAACAAGTGCATGATCGCCTCGGATAAGAAATATCTCCCCTTGGCTTCGCCCCTCTTTGGCGAAGCCTTTTTTTGCAAAACAAAAGAGAGAGCGAAAAATCGCTCTCCCTCCTGGCGAAGCTAATGACCAGTGTTTTCGTTAGTCGCAAGAGCAAGCAACGATAACGAGCAGTACGAACAACACCAGTATTAAAGCAAAGTCGTCAAATCCTCCGTTGAACAGACTCATTCGCTTTCCCTCCTTTGCCAGCAACTAATCATACTGTATGTGCGAGTGCTCAAAAATGATTGGACCATCGCCTATACGAGAGTGTTTTTCCTGGTTTTTTACACAGTTACTGGCAAATGGAAAGGAGATTAGCTCGCTTGTCTTTCAACGGGCTCTGGCAGTCCATACTGCTTTTTCATGACTTGACGCCAAAACGGAATCGTACGTTGAATCATCGGTCCCGTTAACAGTGCAATCAGTATCGTGCCGATTGACACAGGTCCACCCAACGCAGCACCTGCAAACAGTACGGTAACTTCTATGATGAGTCTGACTCGCTGGATACTCCAGCCAAGACGCTCGTTCATCGCCAGCATAAAACTGTCGCGCGGTCCTGCCCCAAGAGAAGGAGATAAATACATCCCGATCCCGACAGCTAAAACAATAACACCTGCGAGAAACATCAAGAGCCTCGCCCAGATAGATTGCAGCTCAGGAATAAAATCTAACCATAAGATAAGATCGAGAAAAACACCAAAGCAAATCATATTTAAGAACATTCCAAAATTAGGCTTCATTTTTGCCACGAAATAAGTGGCGAAAATGACAACGACTCCTACAATCTGAGACCATAGGCCGATCGTTAATCCAAATGTTTTTTGTAGGCCAATATGAAAGGTTTCCCAAGGTGCTACGCCGAGGTTTGCTTTAATGGCCAGTACCGTACCGAATGCACCGACGAACAAGCCTAGTACAAACATCATGTAGCGAATTGCGATCGACCTGTTGAACCCTCTGCCAGACACGTCTCTTTCATCTCCTGACGATGTGGTTTACTTCCAGCCTGCAATGACTTCGTAAAAAAGCCCGTCCTTCCGGTAATACGCTTCGGATTTGGAGAAGTTCAGGTAGGTCTGTGCCTCTGCAAGCTGCTCTCCCGTCAAAATGACCTGGCGTTGCTTGTTCACATCGTCTCGATATTCGACGACGAGGCTGACTTCTTCCGACTGACAATGTTGAATGAGTTCTTCTGGTGTAGCAAAGGTAATCCGCTTCATTCTCCCCCACCTCCTCCATCGTGATCACTCATTATAGCAGGGATTATGGCTTTCTCCCATCGTTTCTCTCGCGCTTTATAGAAATGCTGCCAAGATCATCAGCCAATTGGGTCGCCGGAAAAATTTGCTGCGCTTCTGCTAACAGATCCTCCATCGAAAAATCCCCGTCTTCATCTTCATAGCGTGGACTAAAGTGAGTCAGACACAGTTCTTTCACGCCCGCGTCTTTGGCAATTTGAGCCGCCTCAAGTGCTGTAGAATGCCCGCTTCTGGTCGCCAGCTCCTTGTCGTGATGAGCGTAGGTCGCTTCGTGGACAAGCAAATCTGCCCCTTTTGCCAGTTCCACAACCGCCTGGCTCGGCTCCGTATCTCCACTGAAGACGATTTTGCGTCCTGACTGCGGCTCTCCTACAAAGTCCTTTCCGTCCAGAACACGACCATCCTCGAGTGTGACCTGTTCTCCTCTTTTCAAGGCTCCAAATAACGGCCCTGACGGCACCCCTGCCTGCTTTGCCAGTTCTACTTGAAATGCTCCTGTCTTTTCCTTTTCCATTATAGAATAAGCAAACGAAGGCACGCGATGCTTCGCCATTCGACAGCTCACCACGATTTCTTCGTCCTCGTAGATTACGCCCTCACTGACGATTTTTAATTCCAAGGGATATTGCAAATGAACTGGACTTGCCTCCATGATAGCTCGAAAATATCGGTCGAGCCCTGGTGGTCCGTACAGCTCTAACGGAGTCGGTTCGGTATTGCGCAAAGACCGACTCGCAAGCAGTCCGATCAGTCCATACAGATGATCCCCATGCAAATGGGTGATAAAGATTTTATCCAATTGACTAATTTTCATTGGTGCTCGCAGTAGCTGGTGCTGAGTTCCCTCTCCGCAGTCAAACAACCACCACTTGCCTGCCTGTAAAAATCGCAAACCAATCCCACTCACGTTTCTTCGCGTAGTGGGTGCACCTGATCCGGTGCCTAAAAATGTAACGATCACGCTATGTCCATCTCCTTTGTGGCCTTCCCTCATCACGTGCCTGTCTCTATCTCTAGGCATTCACCCTTTTTTGTCTGGGCGCATAGCCTACAACATACAAAGCCTAGCAAGGAGGGACTCCTAATCATGAAACGCTTTTTGGCGCTGGGGCTGGCCACTTTTCTCGTTATGACGGCCGTCTTGACTGGCTGCTCCAGCACTCCCGAAAAAATAAGAATTGGTGAAGTGACTCGTTCTTTGTTTTATGCCCCGCAATATGTCGCTCTTGAAAAAGGATTTTTCAAGGAAGAAGGTCTGGAAGTGGAGCTCTCAACCATACCTGGCGGAGATAAAGTAATGGCAGCTCTGTTATCTGGCGGCATCGAAGTCGCGCTCGTCGGCTCCGAGACCAGCATCTACGTCTCTCAGCAAGGAGCTGCCGATCCAGTTGTCAACTTTGCTCAGCTCACGCAAACGGACGGTACCTTCCTCGTTTCCCGCAACAAAATGGATGACTTTACTTTCGACAAGCTAAAGGGCAGTGTCTTCTTGGGCCAACGTAAAGGCGGCATGCCGCAAATGGTCGGGGAGTATGTACTCAAAAAGCACAATATCAATCCGCAAGGCGACCTGGAACTCATTCAGAATATCGAATTTAAAAATATTGCGTCTTCCTTCGCATCTGGTACCGGAGCGTATGTACAGCTGTTTGAACCGGAAGCCTCTCGCTTTGAACAGGAAGGAATCGGCCATGTCGTCGCCTCTTTTGGCAAAGAGAGCGGAACCGTTCCTTACACAGCCTTTATGACAAAACAAAGCTATATCGACAGCAACGCAGCAGCTATCCAAAAGTTTACCAATGCGGTCTACAAAGGGCAACAGTGGGTTGCCAGCCACAGTGCAAAAGAAACGGCTGATGTGATTAGCAAGTACTTCGAGCAAATCGATCCAAAGATTCTGGAAATCGCTGTACAGCGTTACTTGGCGCAGGGCTCCTATGCTACCGATCCCATTCTGGACGAAAAGGAATGGAACCAGCTACAAGATATTATGGATTCCGCTGGTGAGTTAAAGCAACGCGCTGATTACACCAAGCTGGTAAACACCACTTTTGCTACCCAATCCAAAGAAGGGAAATAGGCCGTCATGAAGCAGATTTCTTCTACGCCTGCAAAAATAGAACTCGGCCACGTGACCCATCTTTATTTATCCACGACCAGGGCGTTCATGGCGGTCCAAGACATTAACCTGCGCGTGGAGGAAGGTGAATTCATTTGTCTGGTTGGACCCAGCGGTTGTGGAAAGACGACGCTGCTCTCACTCATTGCAGGACTTGAGAAGCCGACAGCAGGCAAGGTGTGTATCGACGGAAGAAAAGTCAACGGAACGTCTAGGCAAGTTGGCTACATGCTTCAGCAAGATTATTTGTTCAATTGGCGCTCCATCGAAGATAACGTGTTTCTCGGACTCGATATCCAAGGCATCCGCTCCAAGGAAACAGAAGAGTACGCCCTGCATCTGCTGGATGAAATGGAACTGTCTGATGTGCGCAAATCCTCTCCCCTACAGCTGTCAGGCGGCATGCGGCAACGGGTTGCACTCGTCCGAACACTCGCCTGTCAACCTGATGTGCTCTTGCTTGACGAACCATTTTCGGCATTGGACTATCAAACCAAACTCAAGCTCGAAGACTTGATCTTTTCAACACTGCGTCGGCATAAAAAAACGGCAGTCCTTGTGACACATGATCTCTCCGAATCAATCGCGATGGGCGATCGCGTCTATATCTTTTCACGCAATCCGGGACGCATCAACAGCGAGATTGTCGTACCCAACCCGATCCGGGATGCTCTGCCGTTCGACGCCAGAAATCATGATGGATTCCAAGAGTTGTTCCATCGCGTGTGGAAAGAGATGGAGGTAGTGTCTGATGCAGCCAAAGGAAATTGAATCCGTCCATCGTCGTTACTTACAGCTAGAAAAGCGTATGAGCTTTTCCGTCTTTTCCACACAACTGTTCCTCTTTCTCGTTTTTGTCGGCTTATGGGAGCTCTTGGCTCGAACAAACACTATTAATGCACTCATCTTCAGCTATCCCTCCAAGATTTGGGCTCAATTTTGGCAACAGCTGCAAGATGGCAGTCTTCTCCCGCATGTCGGCTTGACCGTTTGGGAAACGATCATCGGCTTTCTCTTAGGAACGATTCTGGGAACCGTCACGGCAACGATCATATGGTGGTCCCCTTTTCTCTCCCGCGTACTAGAGCCTTATCTGGTTATTGCAAACAGTATGCCAAAAGTAGCCCTCGGTCCGGTTTTCATCGTCGGCTTTGGTCCAGGTTTGCTCTCCGTCATAGCCATGGGGTGCGCGATCTCAGTCATCATCACCACGATCAACGTCTACACCAGCTTCAAAGAAGTCAATCAAAATTACGTCAAAGTCGTGCAAACACTTGGAGGGAGCAAACGGCAAATCTTCACGCTCGTCATTTTGCCAGCTACCATCCCAACTCTTCTCGCAACGCTGAAAGTGAATGTTGGACTTTCGTGGGTGGGCGTCATCGTTGGAGAGTTTCTCGTATCCCAGCAAGGCTTGGGGTATTTGATCATATACGGCTTCCAAGTATTTAATTTCACCCTGGTCATGATGAGCTTAGCCATTATCGCCGTCATCGCTACCCTGATGTATCAAGGTGTAGCCTATATAGAGCGGCGGCTCACCAGCCAGTTCAAATAGATGGCTTCTAAAAAACGGTGCCAACCATCTACCGGGGATGATTGCACCGTTTTTTCATGGACCCATATGTTCTGACGAGGTTAGGGGGCCACGATCTCGACCTTAATTCTATCGGGGTCCTCGAAAAACAAAGCATAATGTCCCTCGCCTCCAGCATGCGGATGCCGATCCTGATAGAGCAAAGAGATACCCCTACGAGCAACTTCCTCCCGCAGCTTTTCCACATGTTCTCGATCCCGTGCATAAAATGCCAGATGATTCAAACCGACTCGACAACGATGATACGGAATGTCGAGGAATCGCTCTTCTGCCTGGACAAAAACCAGATAGGTACCGCTCTGTTTCCAGCTTACCCCACTACCCCATTCTTGATATCGCGTATAGCCCAGCTCTCCCTCCAGCAACCAGCCCCAAAAATCTTTGGAGCGTGCCAGATTGGAGACATACAATTCCACATGATGCAGCATCGTACAGCCCCCCTTCTTACAGAAAAACGCCCGACAGCGAAATGCCGGGCGCTCTAGCTATCGATTTACTTCCAAAACTTCCACTTGCTCTTCTTCGTCGTCGGATCGTCCATTTGGCTCTCGCCGACCTTCTGTTGGGCGGCTGCTTCCACTTCGAGCGCTCCAGGTACTCGATTCAGGAAGTGATCGACCATAGGCTTGTAGTTATCTGGCAATTGCTCTTGCATGCTACGCAGGATGACGATTGCCTTTTCCATTTGATCGGTTGCCAACAGAGCATTGGCATAGTTGAAGCCAGCATACGGATACGGGAAATGTGGTGTCCAGAACTTTTCACAAATCTGAATCAGCTGATAGACATAACCCGCTTGTCCCAATTCACCTGTCACAGTCATGACGACCTCAAAGCGGTCTTTCGCTCCTTCAATCGCAACCGTGTACCATTTCATTGCATTCAGGAGATCCTCCTCCGTCAACGCAACACGCGCCAGCTGCAATTGTGGTCTCCAAGCACCTTCTTTACTTGCCAGTGCCTCAAGCTGCCCTTTCAGCTCATCCTTCTTCCCTCTTTGGACGAAGCTCTCGACAAACATGTTCAAGCCATTTTCTTGATTCGGGTCTTTGTGCAGACCAGTATGTAGGGTCTCGAACGCTTTTGGCTCATCTCCCTCAAACGCAAAGATTTTTGCCAAATTGGTGCATGCCGTACCCGAGGACGGGAACCGTTCCAGACAATCTGTCAAGATTTTTTTAGCGCTTTCAAATTCTCTCGCCTGCATATGAACGACTGCACGGAAAATGAGAGCAGACTCGATTGGACCGTATAATTCGAGAAGCCTGTCGGCAGCGACAGCGGCTTGCTCATGAAATTGACCCTTCACCAACTCCATCGCAAAATCGCGAAGCTTATCTTTTTCATCCCAGTACTTATCCAGACTTTGCGGAATTATTTTTTTCTGGTAGTCCTCTCGGGACATATCGATGGTTTGACCAAACTCATTGGTAAACGTCACAAATTCAGACATGAAACAGCCTCGCTTTCATTTCCTCACAAAAGTTTCAAATTCTCCACACAAGGAAAACCGCCAATTAGATCCATGCTTTGATATTTACTTTACGGATAAATTCCTCCATTGATTCCTTCGCGGGTTCGTCATTTGCCTCTTCTGCATCTTCCATGCCCATCAGTTGTCGAAACAGTGCTTCGTTCCTTGTCGCCAAAGCAAAATCAAGTAAAGCCTCATGCGAGATGCGATTTGCTTCTTCTTCCAGCAATTGCTCCTCCAAGGCGATATCCTCTTCTACAACGGCGATGTGCTTATCAATTTTCGGAATGCGTAAAACCCAGGAAAATGCGCTGTCCGGATTGCGGTCACGAGCAATCAGGTAACCGTATTCACCCAAAGGCAAACCTTGCTCGAAGGAGTCGGCAACAATGACGACGCGTTGTCCAAGCTTGAACATGAGCGTCAACTCCCAATAAAGATTAATTCTAATCATACTAAATTGTATGTGTTCTTGGGAAGAGCAAACCCCAAGGATAGGAAAACGTACAAAAAGTTTGTTGCCCGAACCAAAATAAGGTACAATTTTTACTAGTGAATGGATATTGGTAATGAGGTGTACAAGGTATGAGTGAAATGTCTACAGGGTTTTCCCTGTTTATCGTTGGCTGGACCATTGTTCTCGTAAGTCTTATGGCGATTGGCGGGTATTTCATGTTCCGCAAATTTCTCAAGTCCATGCCCAAGCAAGACGGAAAATCTGACTTGGATTGGCAAGATCATTACATTGATCAGACACGTGCGCTCTGGACAGATGAGGGTCTGACCTTGCTCAATGAATTGGTTGATCCTGTGCCACAGTTGTTTCGTGATGTTGCGAGACGTTCCATCGCAGCGAGAATCGGCCAGATCGCGCTGGAAGAGAAAGCAACCACCATTACAACAGATTTGATTGTGAAGGGGTACATCGTAGCAACCCCCAAGCGTGACCACAAATGGCTCATTGCCCACCTGAAATCCAAAGAAATCGACTACACCCCCTATGAGAAATATTTGAATGCCGAGGGCTAACTGAAACTTCCTGTAGAGTCATCCGTAAGAAAAGGTAAGACCTTTTTGGCAAGGAGACGATGTGGATGTCAGTCCTACTCACGATTTTGGGGATCGGTTTCGTTATATTGATCGTTGCGATTGTCATTGTGGGGGTCCTCTTTAAGAAAGGCGCTCGGTTCTTGTGGAAAATGACCGGACGTGGCTATCACAAGTACAGCAGCAGTGATTACCGATATCGCCCATTATGGAAGATGGGGCATCGAACATACGGTCATCGTCACTATCGTCGCAAATATTCCAGCCATAGTGGATTTTTTAGCAGCTAACGTAATGGAAATGAGAAGGCACTCAAACTCGTTTGAGTGTCTTTTTTTGTGTGTAAACGCTCTTTTTAAAACAACCGTTCTAACTTTCGGCTCGCAAGCTGCGTTTGCATCTGATGGATGGGGGGATACGAGAGAGCAAGCCATTTACTTAGGTCTTGGTGCCAGTTACAGTGATACGATTCAGGACTACAATGACGTGGACTGGTACTATCATCAGAACAATTCTGGGTCTCAAAAATCGGCTGCTGTCATTTTGCAATCCCCGCCAAACGAGAATTATAATTTGTTAGTCATTCAAAGAGATGCCCAAGGATTCGAATACACGACTGACTTAGCGAGTGCTGGAAATGGCGGACAGGAATGGATGATATTTGGGATCAACCCAGGAACAAAGGTGTGGTTCAAAGTTTATGGGAATACCACCTCTGACAATGATCGCTTTAGTAACTACAAGATTGAATTGAGAGAACACTAAAGAAGTTCCCAAAAGCAAGCAACAAACCTCCAAAACCACAAGACTCGTGGCGCTGGAGGTTTGTTTTCTTTAAGCATCGCTGCTTTTTTTGTTTACGTTTTGCGGCCCTCCGGATACTCCACCCGATACCAGGAATGCCATGACTTCTGAGCTTTCCGTATCAAGCAGTTGTACCTGATCGCTCGGGAACAACAAGAGATTTCCTGCAAAATTGTACGACTGTGGCAAATAGACCGCAACATGGTCTGTGAGACCGAAATAATCGAGGCTTTCCTTTGTAATAAACCCAATTGCCTTCGCATTACCATCCTTGGAAAGCGTCACGAGCACCGGCTTGTCGAAGCTCTTCTTCTCCCCCACAAACGCTCCGATCAAATCCTTGATGGATGTATAAATGAGTTTGATAAACGGCACTTTCTCGAAAACAGTGGACACGAGCGAAAGCACTCCGCGTGTCAGTACATTGGATGCAAGGAAACCTACAATCGTAATGCCGAGTATGGTCAAGAGGAAGCCCAGTCCTGGAATTTGGAGGTTAAACCAGTTGTGGACCAGCTTATAGAACCAGTTATCCACTGTCGTGAAAATCCAGTACAAAATATAAATCGTCACTGCCAAAGGAATGACAAACAATAACCCCTCTAAAAAATACCGAATGAAACGCTTCATCTCTCTTCTCCTCTCCCCTAACCACCTACCGTAATTATTGTACCTGATTGGATTGCCATCTGCTATGATGAAGAAAAAAAGAGAAAGTAGGGAGATTCATGCAAGCACTTGTCACACCTCAATGGCTCAAGGATCATCTGAACGATGAAAATTTGGTGATCGTCGATTGTCGTTTTGCTTTAAGTGCTTCTGAAGCAGGTGCAGAGGAATACGGGAAAGATCATATCCCGCAAGCCCTCTACTTTCATCTGAACCGTGACCTTTCTGGTTCCAAAAGCGAGCATGGTGGACGTCATCCTCTACCAGATACGGATCTGCTGGCTGCGCATTTTTCAAAGGCGGGAATCGATGCCAACACGACTGTCATCGCCTATGATGATCAGGAAATGGCGATGGCAGGACGTCTATGGTGGCTGCTGCGATACCTTGGTCACGATCGAGTAGCTGTACTCGACGGTGGATACGCTGCTTGGAAAAAGGCTGGCTATGAGGTAACAGCAGAAGTACCTACTGTACAAGCTCGAGAGTTCGTCCCCCAAGTCCGTTACGATATGCTGGTTGACATTGATGGCGTGAAGAGTCGAAGTGAGCAAACTGTATTGCTTGATTCTCGCGCACCAGAACGCTACCGTGGCGAGAACGAGCCAATCGATGCAAAAGCTGGGCACATACCTGGTGCACGTAATTTGTTCTACAAAGAGAACCTCGCTGCTGATCAGACGATGCTTCCGGCAGACGAACTGCAAAAGCGTCTCGCTCCTTACGCTGACAAAGAATTGATCGTCTATTGCGGCTCAGGCGTGACAGCCTGCTCCAATCTGCTTGCTTTCCATGCTGCTGGTCGAACAGATGTGAAATTGTATTTGGGCAGCTGGAGTGACTGGAGCTCGTACGAGGAAAATCCGGTTGCTACCGGTGAAGAGTAATTCCAAAAATGGAATGGCGGCGATCGCTTCCCTACGATACTGGGGAACGGTCGCCTTATTTTTTCTTCCTCTATCATTTTCGCTATCATTCATAGATAATAATTATCATTATCATAAACTTTTGCACTTGCCTGAAAAGGTGGATGGATTCATGAAGCATAACGAAGAAAACGAGCCTAGACGTCAAATGTCACTCCACGAGGTTCGCGCATATATGATCTGTAACTTCGATCGTCCGTTAAACGTAACTACGTTGGCAACGTTGGCGAACTTAAGTCCGAGCTATTTTGGTGATTCATTCAAGAAGGCTTACGGACAAAGTGTCATGGACTATGTAACGAGTCTGCGTATCAATCACGCCAAACGATTGTTACGCGAGACGGATATGAAGCTGCGGGAGATTGCGAAAACAATCGGGTATAGCGATGAATTTTACTTTAGTCGGAAGTTCAAGAAGGAAGTGGGTGTATCCCCCTCCGCGTATGAAAGAGCTTCCGAGCGTAAAGTTGCCGTCTACTCCCCTTCCCTACTGGGACATCTAATGGTACTGGGGATTATACCAGTTGCTGCTCCTTTGGATGCGAAGTGGACCCCCTATTACTATCAGCAGTATCAGCAACAGATTGCGGTTCATCTAAAAGCGGTCGAAACACCATGGAAGGATGACGATCAGGAAATGATGCTTCTGGCTGCCAAGCCGGATATTGTTATCAGCCACATAGAACTTCCCGAAACTACCAAGCAACGCTTGTCTGCACACGGCATAGACGTCTTGATCCTCCAATGTTCTGGCTGGAGAGAACAATTACGTGAAGGGGCCAGTTACACGGGCAAAGAAGCAGCTTGTAACTCCTGGATTGCTTTTTATGAAGCGAAGGCTGCTGCCGTTCGCGCAGACCTGCAGTCCGTCCTCAAACAAGAGAAATTTGCGATTATTCGACTTTATCGGGATGGCATCCATCTCTACAACAACAAGGCGATAAAGGAGCTTCTGTGCGATGATTTGCAGCTTTCCCTTGTGGAAGAGGAAACGGAGCCTTGCAATCGGCCGATCACGCTTGAGCAGCTTGCGAGCTTAGACCCGGAGCGAATCCTGTTGTTCGTTTGTCTGGATGAGTCGACACGTATAAACTGGCTTACGCTACAGCATCATTCCCTTTGGACAGGACTTCGCGCTGTTCAAAATGGGCATCTCTACCCCTTGCCTTCTAATCCGTGGTACGAGTATTCACCGGTTGCCATGAATCGGATGCTGGATGAAATGCTACTGATGATAACGGGGAAAAGTCCAAATGCGATTCAAGGTGTTGTCCATGGAGCCCCTTTCTTGCGTGAATTATAATGTTTTTCAGTGAGAAACATTATCAACGAGAGGGGGTTCCACTTGTATGACAAAGAAAACGAACCTTGCGCTGATGCTGACCACGACGATGCTCGTTGCTGGACTTGCAGCAGGCTGCGGGAACAATGCAAGCAGTGAGGCAGTGACGCAGAAGGTCGATTCGTCTGTGACCGGGAGCGCTGAAGGATCGGCAAAGATCTCTTCTGACCAACCTGCCTACCCGCGGGTACTAAAGGATGAAATGGGTAACGAGGTGACATTGCCATCCGCACCTACCAAAATATTCGCTCCCAATCTGGAGGATACATTGGTCGCCTTAGGAGTTGCTCCTGTCGTGCAATGGTCATCTGGTTCCAGACCGAAAATGTATTTGCAAGATAAGCTAAAGGATGTGCCGTCCATTACCTTCGCAGGTGGATTGCCTCCAGAGCCAGAAGCGGTTATGGCCCATGAGCCAGATCTCATCCTCTTACACAATGCCAACCATATCGAAAGCGGCGTGTACGATAAATATAAGATGATTGCTCCGACATATGTGTTCAAACAAGCAAATGCTGATCTCGAATCTTCCGTACACGTGGTTGGCGATCTGTTGGGCAAGTCGGCGGAAGCTGAAGAAGCTTTGCAGAAGTATAAGGAGCATGTTGAGTCAGCCAAAAAGGAGCTGGCCCCCCATATCCAAGGTAAAAAAGCCGCGATCATTCGCTTCAATGGCAGAGGGATGTTCTTCATCAAGTATGACTTCTTTAGTGGATACGTACTTACCAAAGAACTAGGCTTTTTGCCGAGCCAGGTTGTATCCGACGGTGACATTAATTTATCACTAGAGAGCTTACCTGATTTGGATGCGGACTATATTTTCCTCATCAATGACGCTGGTACGGGGGATGCGTTTGAGAAAGATTTGACAGAGAGTGCTGTTTGGAAAAGCATGGAGGCTGTGAAGAACGGTCGTACGTTTAAAGTTGAGGGAGATCACTGGTTAAGTGGCGGTCTGATCGCACATATGAAAGTCATTGACGATGTGAAAGGATTGATTGCAAAATGAGAATCATAGAGAAAAGCGGCTACTCCCCTAGTAATTGTGTAGAGTGGACACTGCAATCAAGCCAAGGTCGTGACTATCGGATTATGATCGCGATTCCGGAAGCTGAGGCCCCTCCTGAAGGGTATGCGGTTATTTATGCCGTGGATGGCGATGCGATGTTCGGAACAATTGCTGAGACAGTGAAGGTGCAAACCCGTAAGCCCAAGGGTTTCAACCCAGCCCTTGTTGTAGGAATCGGCTATCCATCAAGTCTGCCATTTGACATGGACCGCCGTTGTTACGATCTGACCATGCCTGTGGACGTAGCTACGCTTCCTGACCGACCAAACGGGCAGCCTTGGCCAGAGCATGGCGGAGTTGATTTGTTCCTCGATTTCCTTGAACAGCAGCTGATGCCCGCTATTTCTTCCGAGTGGCAAATTAATCCGAACAAACAGGCGATTTTCGGGCACTCCTTGGGTGGTCATTTCACACTGTATACGATGTTCTCGCGTCCGAAGCTATTTTCGCATGTCGTATCAGGCAGCCCTTCCGTCTGGTGGGGTAACGACGAGGTATTGAGGGAGCAAGAGCGCTTCATCTCCCAATGGAAAGGGGAACACGAAGCAAAGCTTCTTGTCATTGTTGGCGGTGATGAGCTCTCCTTCATGGTCGAGGGTGCACAACGAGTCGTCGAGCGCATGGAACCACTCGCTACCAAAGGTGTACAAGTGAGCTACATCAAATTCGAAGATGAGGGCCACGTAAGCGTGCTGCCTTCCGCGATCAATAGACTGGTGCGGTTTGTGCTTACGGATTAGCCCTCTGAAACTACTTTCAGAACGTAAAGGACAGACAAATGATACGATATATTCGTTTATTGCTTCATTTCGGCTATCAAGAAGCCATGTCATGCTTGTTTCCGGTCTTTATTTTTGCTTCGCTGGCCTTATCCAAATTCGTCACCATTCCTGGTTTACCGAGGTATGACCTCCTGCTTTTGCTCTGCCTACTCTTCCAAATCTTCATGGTGAAAAGTGGCTTGGAGTCTCGGGACGAATTGAAGGTCATCACGGTCTTTCACGTGATCGGGCTGTGCTTGGAAATATTCAAGGTGCATATGGGATCTTGGAGCTATCCGGAGGATGCGTACAGCAAGGTATTTGGCGTTCCTCTTTACAGTGGGTTCATGTACGCCAGTGTCGCGAGCTACTTATGTCAAGCATGGCGCCGACTAGAGGTCACTCTTTCTGGCTGGCCGCATCAGATTATCGCCACAATTTTGGGCGCAATGATCTATCTGAACTTTTTCACCCACCATTATATTTGGGATTTGCGTTGGGTGCTGATGGCAGCTATTTTCATTGTCTTCTGGAAAACCCGTGTTTATTTTAGCGTCGCGAACGAGCGATTTTTCATGCCCATCCCTCTTGGTTACTTTTTGATCGGTTTTTTCATATGGATTGCGGAAAATATAGCGACGTTCCTCGGCGCTTGGAATTATCCGAATCAAAGAGCAGGCTGGGAGCTCGTGCATCTCAGTAAAATCAGCTCATGGTTTTTACTTGTCATCGTGAGCTTCATTATCGTGGCCGAATTGAAGCACGTAAAATCTAGAAGATCCCAGTCACCTGATAGCAAGAAACACAAGTAAAAAGCCTATCCACTCTACGTACGAAACGTCAAGGGACTGACCCCCGTCCGTAGGACAGGTATCAAAACACCATTGCGAATTAAGCAACCAGTTGTCGATATTCAATCGGTGACTGGTTGTTTAGTTTCGTTTGAATGCGAATTGCGTTATAGTAATAAATGTAGTTACGAACGATCTGTACAACGATGGCCGTCGTTGTACAGGTAAAATCTTCGAGATAGAACGTTTCAGACTTTAGTGTGGAATGAAACGATTCTATGGGGGCATTATCAGCAGGTGTACCCTTACGGGACATACTCATGGTAATGCCTTTTTCCTTTACAGCCTGTTGATACGCATTGGATGTATAAACGGATCCTTGATCACTATGTAACATGCATCGCTCCACTGTAGGCAGCTGGTTCAACGTATCTAAAACCAAATTCGTATCTTGTGTGTCTCCAATACTGTATGCGATGATTTCGCCGTTGTACAAGTCCATGATGCTAGATAAATACAACATTTTACTGCCGAAAGGCAGGTAAGTAATATCCGTAACTAGCTTTTGCAATGGCTGTTCCGAACGAAAATTACGTTTCAACAGATAATCAGCAACCTTGAATGGTTGTCCGGTTCCATTTCGTTTTTTCACTTTCACTCGACATTGCAAACCTTCTTCTCTCATGATCCGTTGCACACGTTTATGATTTACTTGCATCTCTCGGCGTAAAAGTGCTGTAATTTTTCGGTATCCATAGCGAAATTTATGTGCTAGGCACAACTCCCGAATACGTGTCACTATTGGATTCG